>NZ_QHJH01000233.1 GCF_003947455.1 Streptomyces sp. WAC 04229
GGGGGACGCAGGGGGAGCAGGAGAAGGCGCCGGTCCGACGGCGGCCCGCGGGGGACGCGGCCACCACGGACCGGCGTTCTTCGTGTGCGGGCGGCGGCTCAGGGGCGGCCGCTCACCCGCCCCTGGAGCAGCCGCGACAGGGCCGCGTGCACGTCGTCCAGGGAGCGCTCCGGCTGGAACGACTGCCAGTCCAGCGCGGCCACCAGCACCATGCCCACCAGCGCGGCGGCGGTCAGCGGCACGTCGATGCCGTCGCTGAACTCCCCGCTCGCCACGCCCTCGCGCAGCACGCCCTCCACCACCGCCACGGCCTCCTGCCGGACCACCAGCAGAGTCGACTGCCAGGCGCGGTTGGTGCGCCACAGCTCGGCCACGTACAGCTGGGTGAAGGCCGGGTAGCGGTCGATGAACACGAGCCCCGCGCGGATCATCGCGTCCAGGGCGTCCACCCGGCCGCGGCCCTCCCGCGCCGTCCGCTCCGCCGCCTCCCGCAGCGACGCGGTGAGCAGTCCGACGCCGTGCCGCAGCAGCTCCTCGAAGAGGACGGCCTTGCTGGCGAAGTTGTAGTAGACCGTGCCCTTCGCGACGCCGGCCCGCTCGGCGATCTCGTCCACGGTGGTGGCGGAGAAACCCTGCTCGGCGATGAGGGTGACGGCCGCCTCGTACAGCTTCTGCCGGGTGGCCTCGCGACGGCTGCTGCCCGGCGCGGCGGTGCTGCTGCTTTCCATGGTCCGGATTCTCCCAGCACCGCTCGCGCCGCGGTCACCGCAGGGCCCGCCCCTTGGCCCACCCGAACGGTCGCTCGAATCAAAAGTCCAGGTCAGAACGGATTGTCAGTGCCATACCTCACGATGGGCACATACGGCACCTCCTGCCAGGACGTGCCGTCCAGGAGACGACAGGAGGATCGTCATGGCCCACTCGTCCGCAGCCGCCTCCCGGCGGCGCCGCGCAGCCGGCCCTGCACCCTCACTGACCGGCCCGGCGAGCGACGTGCACCCGGTGCTCCGCCGGGCGACCGCCCCGCCCGCCGCCCTCGGCCTGCTCGCCCAGGCCCGCGCAGGCCTGGAGGAGGCCACCACCCTCGCGACGCCGAACGAGCGTTACGCCACGGCCCACCTCGCCGCCCTGCGCACCGCGGCCGCGGTCCTCGCCGCGCGGGGCCGCCCGGAGACCACCCCGCGGGGCCGCGCCCGCATCCGCAGCGCCTGGGAGGTGCTCCCCGAGATCGCACCCGAGCTGTCCGACTGGAGCGCCCTGTTCGCCGCGGGTGCCCGGCGCCGGGCCCGGGCCGAGGCGGGCATCCAGGGTGCGGCGGGCCGCCGGGACGCCGACGACCTGATACGCGACGTGGCGATGTTCCTGCGCCTCGTGGAGCGGATGCTGGTCCTCCAGCCGGTCCTGCCCCAGCCCCGCCCCGACACGGACCAGCCGGATCCCGACCTGCCGGACACGGGGTGAGCGGCGCGGGGCGCCGGGCGCCACCCTGTGGGCGCGGCGGAGGCAATAGGGTGGGAGGCGCCTGAAGCCTCCCCCTTCCCACGCCGGTCGGGGGCGGCAGCCCGTTCGCTCCGCCCGAGTCCGAGGCGGTGCCGCGCCGAGGAGTCAACTGCCGTGCCGGACCCGAGCCCGAACCCCGCGTCGCCGCGCTCCGAGCCCTCGCGCTCCCGGGCGGCCCTGCGCACCGCCGTGGTCTGGGACGTCCTCCAGGACGCCCTGGACCGCCGGGTGAAGGCCACGGGCCGCCAAGCGCTGGACGTCCTCGACACCGGCGGCGGCAGCGGCAACTTCGCGGTGCCGGTGGCCCGCCTCGGCCACCGCGTCACCGTCGTCGACCCGAGCCCCAACGCCCTGTTCGCCCTGGAGCGCCGCGCCGCCGAGGCCGACGTCGCCGACCGCGTGCGAGGCGTCCAGGGGGACGCCCACGGCCTCTTCGACGTGGTCGAGCGCGGTGGCTACGACGTGGTGCTGTGCCACGGCGTCCTGGAGTACGTGGACGACCCCGCCGAGGGCGTCCGCAACGTGGTCGCCGCCCTGCGCGCCGAGGGCGTCCTCAGCCTGCTCGCCGCGGGACTGGGCGGCGCCGTGCTCGCGCGCGCCCTCGCCGGGCACTTCACGGAGGCCCGGCAGGCCCTCGACGACCCGGACGGCCGCTGGGGCACGGGTGACCCCGTGCCCCGCCGGTTCACCGCCGAACAGCTCACCGGACTGGTCGAGGCCGCGGGGCTGCGGATCGGCGCCGTCCACGGTGTACGGGTCTTCGCCGACCTCGTTCCCGGCGTGCTGGTGGACACCGAGCCCGGCGCCATGGACGCGCTGCTGAAGCTGGAGGCCGCGGCGGCCGAACTCGCCGCCTTCCATTCTGTGGCCACGCAGCTTCATGTGCTCGGTGAGACCGCGGGGACCGACGAGACCTGAGCGACCGGGTGGGGTACGCCGCTGATCAGGGGCGCGACTGCACATGGAGTACGCCACAGGCCCCCCGAACGGGGGCCACTCGCCGTATGATCGAGGGAGACGGCCCGGCATGACGGGTCGGCCGCTGGGGAATGGGAACTTCAGCGAGCCGGCGCGGCCATGACGGAGTCCGGTTGGCCAATTGGCGCAGAGGGGCGGGTTTCACGGGGGCGATTCCCTGCCTATCCTGAAGGGACCCCCCCGGGTCGCCCCGGCGACTGCACGATGAGGAGGACTCCGTGCCGCTCTCGGAGCACGAGCAGCGCATGCTCGAGCAAATGGAGCGAGCGCTGTACGCCGAAGATCCCAAGTTCGCGACAGCGCTCGAGGGAAGCGGGCTGCGTACGTACACCCGGCGACGGGTCTACCAGGCGGTCGCGGGCTTCCTCGTAGGTATTGCGCTCCTCATGGCCGGTATGGTCGCCCAGCAGGTGTGGCTCAGCGTGGTGGGCTTCCTCGTCATGCTGGGTTGCGCGGTGCTCGCCGTGACCGGCTGGCGCAAGGCCCCCAAGCCGGGCGAGCAGCCGGCTGCCGGTGCCGGACCACAGACCGCGGGCCGCCGGCAACGCCAGAAACGCTCGATGATGGACCGCATCGACGAGCGCTGGCAGCGCCGCAGGGACGAGCAGCAGGGCGGCCAGTAGCGCGTCCGGGCAACTGCTCACCAGGACATCCGCGTGAGGGGGTGACCACCGACCGGGTGGTCACCCCCTCACGTGTGCCTACGCGCGGCCGGCCGGCGGGGCGCCCCGCCGGCCCGCGCCGACCCGGCGCCTCTTCCTCAGCCCTGCTGCCCCGTCGTCTTCCGCAGGGCCGGCCGCCCCGCCGCGGCCCGCCGCTTCAGCGCCGTCCACCGGTCCGAGAGCGCCCAGGCCACCCGTACGGTCGAACGCGGGGCGATCCGTGCGCGCAGCCGGGTGCGGCGGCCGCCCGCCGCACGCAGACCGGCCGTCGCGAGCCGGACGTCCTCGGCGAGGCCCGCCGTCAGGCGCGGTCGCGGCGCGTAGAGAACCTGCTCCACCGCGTCCGCGACCCGGTGCACCGCAGCCGAGGCCGTCTGATCGAGCCGGCCCAGCCGGACGATCCGGGCCGCCGCCTTGCGTGGCGTCTGCGACTCCTCCGGCGGGATCCCGAGGTCCCACGCCGTATCGGCCAGCTCCTGCCAGACCGCCAGGGTGTGCGGGCCCGCGTCCGCCTCGGCGCGGCCGTGCGCCCCCAGCCGCCCGGCCGGGGTGCGCAGCCGCCACAGCATCGGCGACAGCGGGATCAGCAGCACCAGGAGTCCCGCCAGCGCCCAGGCCGGCGCCTCGTACCACTTCGGTCCGCCGCCGTCCGAGACGGGCACGGGCAGCGCGGACTCGGTGTCGCAGGCGTCCAGCTTCTTGTCCTGCGCCGAGCAGCTCTCGCTCGTCGACGGCGCCGCCGACGGCTCCGTCTCGCTGTCCTGCGACGGAAGGGCCGGGTCCGGCACCGAACTGCCCGGCGTGTCCGGCAGGGTGTACACCGGGGTCGAGCCACGCGTCGGCGTCGGCTCGAAGCGGGTCCAGCCCACGCCCTCGAAGTACACCTCGGGCCAGGCGTGCGCGTCCCGCAGCCCCACCGACACCGAACCGTCCGCCTGCGGGGAGCCCGGCGCGAAGCCCACCGCGACCCTGGCCGGAATGCCCAGGGACCGGGCCATGGCCGCCATGGCGAAGGAGAAGTGGACGCAGAAGCCCTCCTTGTCCCTCAGGAAGCGGGCGATCGCCTCCGAGCCACTGCCGACGCCGACCTCGGTGTCGTACTCGAATCCGCCGTTGACCGCGAAGTACTCCTGGAGCCTGACCGCCTGCTCGTAGGGGTTCGCCGCGCCGGCGGTGACCTCGCGGGCGGTCTCGGAGACCAGGTCGGGCAGCGAGTCCGGCAACTGCGTGTACTCGCGCTTCAGCGCGGTCGACGGCGACGGCGCGGCGGCGAGCTGCTCCGCCGTCGGCTGCACGTTCAGGCTCCGCACCTCGTACTTCAGCCCGCGGGTGTTCTGACCGTGGTCGCCGACCAGGGTCATGCCGACCGGTTCGTACCGCCAGTTCCCCGCGACGCGCACGCCGGTGGGCGGGTACGGCATCGGCAGCCAGTCCTGGGCGTACCAGTCGGCGGCCGTGATGAAGGTCCGGGTCTCGCTGCGCTGGACGTCGGGGCCCAGGCCGACGGGGATGGGGAACGAGCCGTCCGGTACGGCGGTGATCTGCCGCTTGGACGGCTTCCAGGTGGTGCCGTCGAAGTCGTCCAGGGACACGATGCGCAGGTAGAGGTCCGACAGGTCGTTCGAGTCCGTCTGGACGGAGAGGACCTGCCGGTTCTCGTCGACGTTGAGACTGTCCCGCAGGGAGACCAGCGGGTTCACCGCGGAGATCGTGCCGCCGCCCCCGGTCCCGGAGCCGACTCCCGTCCGGGCGCTGTCCAGCAGCCCGCCGTTCATCGCGGGCAGGGCGAGCGGCACCACCAGGGCGATGCCCAGCGCGAACGCGCCGATCCTCCGTCCGGTGCGGACCGGGGCGACCGCGCCGCCCTGCTCGGCGCCCGGAGCCCGCGCCGCACCGCCGAAGACCCGGCCCCACTGCGAGAGCCGGTCCCGCCCCTCCGCCAGCAGCAGCGTCAGATAGCCGACCGCCGCCACCAGGAACCACAGCCAGTCGGCGCCGCCCTCGGACAGCCCGGCGGCCACCGAATACAGCGCGAGCAGCGGGAGGCCGGCCGGCGCGGCGCTGCGGAAGGTCACCGCGAGGGTGTCCACCAGCAGTCCGATCACCAGGACACCGCCGACCAGCATCAGCCGGATGCCGTCGGACTCCAACGGCGCCGGGATGGCGTACCGGGCGATGTCGTCGCCGCCCTGTTGCAGCAGGTCGCCGAAGCGCTGGATGGCCCGCGGGCCGGGGATCAGCCCCGCGAACGCCTGCTGCCGGGCGAAGACCACGGTCAGGAGCAGCAGCGTGACCAGGGCCTGCACGGCGATGGTCAGCGGGCGCGCCAGCGGCACCCGCCGCGCCACCGCACCCACCACGGCCTGCACCGCCAGCAGGACCGCGGCCTGCAGGATCCAGGTCGCCGGTTCGACCAGCGGCAGCAGCGCGCACGCAGCCGTCAAGGTGGCCGCCCACGCGCACACCGTCAGCCGCGCCCGCCCGCTCATCGCGTCCCCTCCCCGCCGGCCGCCGCCCCGACGGCGGTGCGTTCCCGGTCCGCCAGGCGCCACAGCTCCTCCAGGGTGGCGCCGTACGGAACGCTCACGGCGGTCCAGCCGGCCTCGCGCAGCATCCGCAGCCGCTCCTCGCTCCTGTCCAACGGACCGGGCACGTCGGCCGGTTCCCGCGCCCAGGCCCCGCTGTCCAGGACGAAGGCGACCGCACCGCCGCTGCGCTGCCGCATCCTGGCGGCCACCGTGGCCTGCTCCTCGTCGAGGTCGCCGAAGAACGCCACCAGCAGCCCCTCGTTCCCGCCGCGCAGCAGGTCGTAGGCGGGGGACAGGCTCGTGCCGTCGGAGTGGTCGATCACCGCGAGGGTGTCCATCATCAGCCCGGCCGCGTCGGCCGTGCCCTGACTCGCGCCCGCGAAGCCGTCGGAGCCCTCGCCCGGCACCGAGTTGCCGGTGTCGGTGAGCAGCCGGACGGAGAAGCCCCGCTCCAGCATGTGCACCAGCACGGACGCCGCGCCCGACACCGCCCACTCGAAGGGCGAGTCGGGGCCCGCGCCCTCGTAGGCGAGGCCCCGGGTGTCCAGCAGCACCGTGCACCGGGCGCGCTGCGGCTGCTCCTCGCGGCGCACCATCAGCTCGCCGTAGCGCGCCGTGGAGCGCCAGTGCACGCGGCGGAGGTCGTCGCCGTGGCGGTACCCGCGCGGAATCACGTCGTCGTCGCCCGCAAGCGCGAGCGTGCGCTGCCGTCCCTCGCCGTACCCCTTCGCCTCGCCGCTGAGCCGCACCGGCGGCAGCGCCTCCACGCGCGGGATCACGGTCAGGGTGTCGTAGGTGGAGAAGGACCGGGTCAGCTCGCAGAGGCCGAAGGGGTCGGTCAGGCGCAGTTGCAGCGGGCCCAGCGGATAGCGGCCGCGCAGATCGGAGCGGACCCGGTAGGAGACCTCGCGGCGACCGCCCGGCTCCACCCGGTCGAGTACGAAGCGGGGCCGGGGACCCAGCACGTAGGGCACCCGGTCCTGGAGCATCAGCAGCCCCGTGGGCATCCGCGAGACGTTGTCGACGCGCAGGTGCACCCGGGCCTCGCTGCCCGCGGGCACCCGCTCGGGGGAGAGCCGGCGGCTGCCCGCCACCCGGTAGCGCGTGCGGTACAGCACGGTCGCGCAGACCAGGGGCAGCACGCTCAGCAGCAGCCCGACCCGCAGCAGGTCGCTCTGGCCGAGGACGTAGGCGCAGACCGCGGCGGCGATCCCGGCGGCCAGGAAGGATCGGCCGCGGGTGGTCAGACCGGTCAGGGCGGTGCGGATCCCGCCGCTCTCGCCCCGGTCGTCGTGCGACCGGTCCGTCCCCCCGGCGTCCATCAGAGCCTCCGCGGCGGCTGCTGGGGGTACGCCGGTGCGCCGCGGCCCATGCCGAAGCCGGTCTGCTGCTGGGGCGCCGCGGGTACCGGGGTGCGCTGGAGGATCTCCTGGACGACCTGCTCGGCGCTGCGGCGGTTGAGCTGGGCCTGGGCGGTCGGCAGCAGGCGGTGGGCCAGGACCGCGACCGCGAGGGCCTGCACGTCGTCCGGCAGCGCGTACTCCCGGCCGCTCAGGGCGGCGGACGCCTTCGCCGCGCGCAGCAGATGCAGCGTGGCACGCGGCGAGGCGCCGAGTCTGAGATCGGGGTGGCTCCGGGTGGCCGCGACCAGGTCCACGGCGTACCTGCGGACCGGCTCCGCGACGTGGACGCCGCGGACGGCCTCGATCAGCTTGAGGATCTCGTCGGCGTGCGCCACCGGCTGGAGGTCGTCCAGCGGGTTCACCCCGCCGTGCACGTCGAGCATCTCCAGCTCGGCCTCCGGGCTGGGATAGCCGATGGAGACCCGGGCCATGAAGCGGTCGCGCTGGGCCTCGGGCAGCGGGTAGGTGCCCTCCATCTCGACCGGGTTCTGCGTGGCCACCACCATGAAGGGGCTGGGCAGCTCGTAGGTCTGGCCGTCGATGGTGACCTGACGCTCCTCCATCGACTCCAGGAGCGCCGACTGCGTCTTCGGCGAGGCGCGGTTGATCTCGTCGCCGATCACCACCTGCGCGAAGATCGCGCCGGGCTTGAACTCGAAGTCCCGCCGCTGCTGGTCCCAGATGGAGACCCCGGTGATGTCGGAGGGCAGCAGGTCCGGCGTGAACTGGATCCGGCGCACGGAGCAGTCGATGGACCGCGCCAGCGCCTTGGCCAGCATGGTCTTGCCGACGCCCGGGACGTCCTCGATCAGCAGGTGCCCCTCGGCGAGCAGCACGGTCAGTGAGAGCCGCACGACCTCGGGCTTGCCCTCGATCACGTCCTCGACCGAACCACGCACCCGCTCGACGACAGCGGTCAGATCGTCCCCCACCCGCGCATACGCCCGGTCGGGGCTGCCTCCATGGCTCGCCTGGTCGTCAAAGGTCGTCACCCGGCCCTCCTCGGCCTTTCCCCGCGCTTCCCGGGAAGCGGGGGTACCCCAACTTGCCGGGCCGGTCCCGCATCGCGCGGACCGGCCCACCCCGAATCACGGACACCGCGCGGAAAAAGTTCCGCGCGACACCACTTCCCGCATTCTTGCCGCCGTTACCGATTCGTGTCACTCGCCTGTGGACAACTGGCCGCGCTATGTCACGCCTTGCGGCCTTTGCGGGGCTTGGATCAGGCGGGGGTGACCTCGCGCAGCAGGCCGGTCTTCACGTCGTAGACGAAACCACGTACGTCGTCGGTGTGCGGCAGGAACGGCGAGGTGCGCACCCGTTCGATCGACTGGCGCACGTCCTGGTCGACGTCCTGGAAGGACTCGACCGCCCAGACGGGACGCTGGCCGACCTCCAGCTCCAGCTCGTGCCGGAAGTCCTCGGTGAGGGTCTCCATGCCGCACGCCGTGTGGTGCACGAGGACCACGGCGGTGGTGCCGAGCGCCCGCTGGCTGATGGCGAGGGAGCGGATCACGTCGTCGGTGACGGCGCCGCCGGCGTTGCGGATGACGTGGCAGTCGCCGTTGCGCAGGCCGAGCGCGGCGGTCACGTCCAGGCGGGCGTCCATGCAGGCCACGACGGCGGTGTGGAGGGCGGGGCGGCCCGCGAGTTCGGCGTCGGAGAACTCGGCGGCGTAGCGCGCGTTCGCCTCGACGAGCCGGTCGGTGGCGGAGCCTGCGGGAACCGATGCAGAAGTCGTCATAACCATGACGTTACTGGTCACCGATGGGCCGGGCCCGCTGTGAAGAGGGACAAAGAACGTCAACGAGGCTTGTTGTGAGCCACTCCACAGACCGTACGGGTGCCTCCGTGCGAGTGAAGTACCGGCCCGCGCCGATTCGCCCGGTCCGGCGGCGTCCGCGACGCGCAGGCCGGTTGATTGACCGGGCGACACGGTGGACTAAAGTGACGCGAAGCGGGAGGCGAGGCTCTCCCTGCTGGACTGAATTCCCCGGAGACCTGGGCGACGCCCCGCCAGTTCTCCCCACGTGCGCGGCGCGTACGTACGGCTCGGCCTCCTCCCGCTCCCGGCCGGCCGACGCCTCCGGCGCCGGCAGGGCTCCCCTTCACGAGCGAGCGGGAGGGGACCCGGCGGTGCGTGACGCCGCGCCGGACCTGAGAGGCCGCCCCACTTGAGCCAGAGTCGACACGTCCCGGTGATGCTCCAGCGGTGTCTGGACCTGCTGGCGCCCGCCCTGAAGGAGCCGGGGGCCGTGGTCGTCGACTGCACACTGGGACTCGGCGGGCACAGCGAGGCGCTGCTCGAACGCTTCCCCGAGGCCCGGCTCGTCGCGCTCGACCGGGACAAGGAGGCCCTGCGCCTGTCCGGCGAGCGGCTCGCCCCGTACGGCGACCGCGCCACCCTCGTGCACGCCGTCTACGACGAGCTGCCCGGCGTACTCGACCGGCTCGGCGTCCCGCGCGTCCAGGGCGTCCTGTTCGACCTCGGCGTATCCTCCATGCAACTCGACGAGGCGGACCGCGGCTTCGCCTACGCCCAGGACGCCCCGCTCGACATGCGCATGGACCAGACGACCGGCATGAGCGCCGCCGAGGTCCTCAACACCTACCCGCCCGGCGAACTCGTCCGCATCCTGCGGGCGTACGGCGAGGAGAAGCAGGCCAAGCGGATCGTGTCCGCGGTCGTGCGCGAGCGCGAGAAGGAGCCGTTCACCAACAGCGCCCGGCTCGTGGAGCTGATCCGCGCCGCGCTCCCGCAGGCCGCCAAGCGCACCGGCGGCAACCCGGCCAAGCGCACCTTCCAGGCCCTGCGCATCGAGGTCAACGGCGAGCTGTCCGTCCTGGAGCGGGCGATCCCGGCCGCCGTCGAGGCGATCGCCGTCGGCGGGCGGATCGCGGTGCTCTCCTACCAGTCCCTGGAGGACCGGCTGGTCAAGCAGGTCTTCGCGGCCGGTGCGGCCAACACCGCCCCGCCCGGTCTGCCGGTGGTCCCCGAACGCTACGCGCCCCGGCTCAAGCTGCTCACGCGCGGTGCCGAACTTCCCACCGAGGAGGAGATCGCCGAGAACCGGCGGGCGGCTCCGGCGCGGCTGCGCGGCGCCGAGCGCATCAGGGAGTCCATCGGGTGAAGCGAGCGAGGCAGGCCAGGCACGGGGGCGGACGGTCCACCCGGGCCGAGGGGGAGGGCCAGTGAGCAGGAAACCCGAACTGAAGGGGCGGGCGGCCCGGCTGGCCCGGCTCCTCCCGCCCGGCGGCGGCCGCGGCCAGGCGGCCCGGGCGCCCTTCGTCCTCCTCGTCGTCCTCCTCCTCGGCGGCGGCCTCATCGGGCTTCTGGTGCTGAACTCCGCCCTGAGTGAGGGCTCCTTCCAGCTGGACGACCTCAAACAGGAGACCAAGAGCCTCACCGACGAGGAA
This sequence comes from Streptomyces sp. WAC 04229, assembly GCF_003947455.1. Taxonomy (GTDB): domain Bacteria; phylum Actinomycetota; class Actinomycetes; order Streptomycetales; family Streptomycetaceae; genus Streptomyces. Next base: position 10,489 of record NZ_QHJH01000233.1, read on the forward strand.
CAGGCGCTCCAGCGCGACATCGACGCCTACTCGGCCCCCCGGGCCCTCCAGCGCCGCGCCCGCGAACTGGGCATGGTCCCCGGCGGCGACCCCGCCTTCCTGGGACCCGACGGCACCGTCAAGGGCTCGCCCAGCGCAGCGCCCACCGGAACCACCCCGCTGGTCCTCGCCCCCGAGGCGCTGACAGCGCTGCCCGGCGGCGTGCCCACGGCCGCCCCGTCGCCCGTCGGCACCC
>NZ_QHJH01000234.1 GCF_003947455.1 Streptomyces sp. WAC 04229
TCCGTGCCGAGTTCGGCGAGGCTCAGTCCGCCGGCCGCCAGGACGAAGCCCGCGGTGACGAACAGGGTCCGGCGGCGGCGCCGGCGGTGCGCGGCGGCCTTGCGGTCGCGGCGGCTGGAGCGGGCGCCGGGCGGGGTGTCGTCCGGGGCCTCGTCGGCCGCGTCCGTGGCGTCGGCGGGCCTGGGCGGGGGGAGCGCCCCGGTCGCCGTCAGGGGCGGCTCGGCGGCGCGGAGTTGCTCGACGGGCGTACCGCACCCGGGGCAGGCGAGAGCGCCGTTGAGGTGCCGTCGGCACGGGTGGCAGTAGTCCATGACGCGGGAAGGTTAAGTTCCGGGGCGGCCGTGTTCCTAGAGGCGGCTGTGAAGGTTGTGTGGGGAATGGTCCGGACCTCGCCGCCGGACCTGTCGAAACTGCCGAAACCGTTATGTGTGCGACCCATTGACACCCCGACCACCCCGTCCTTACTGTCACGCCAGCATTTCGAACGAGTGACGAAATATCGAACAGAGCGAGGGGCAGCCGCCGTGCGCATCACCGGAATCAGCACACACGTGGTCGGGACGCCGTGGCGGAACCTGACCTACGTCCAGGTGCACACCGACGAGGGCGTCACCGGCGTCGGCGAGACCCGGATGCTGGGGCACACCGACGCCCTCGTCGGCTACCTGCGGGAAGCCGAGGCCAACCACATCCTCGGCTCCGACCCGTTCGCCGTCGAGGACCTGGTGCGCCGCATGAAGTACGGCGACTACGGCCGCGCCGGGGAGATCGTGATGTCCGGCATCGCGGTCGTCGAGATGGCCTGCTGGGACATCAAGGGCAAGGCTCTCGGGGTCCCCGTCTGGCAGTTGCTGGGCGGCAAGGTGACCGACAAGGTCAAGGCGTACGCCAACGGGTGGTACACGACCGAGCGGACGCCGGAGGCGTACCACAAGGCCGCGCAGGGGGTCATGGAGCGCGGGTACCGGGCGCTGAAGATCGACCCGTTCGGCACCGGGCACTTCGAACTGGACCAGCAGCAGACGAACTACGCCGTGTCGCTGATCGAGGCCGTGCGGGACGCCATCGGGCCCGACGCCGAACTGATGCTGGAGATGCACGGCCGGTTCTCGCCCTCCACCGCCGTGCGGCTCGCCCGCGAACTCGCGCCGTTCAAGCCGGCCTGGCTGGAGGAGCCGGTCCCGCCGGAGAACCTCAAGGCGCTGCGGAAGGTCGCCGAGAAGGTGGACATCCCCGTCGCCACCGGAGAACGCATCCACGACCGGATCGAGTTCCGCGAGCTGTTCGAGGACCAGTCGGTGGACGTCATCCAGCCCGACGTCGGCCACATCGGCGGCATCTGGGAGACCCGGAAGCTGGCCGCCACCGCCGAGACGCACTACACGCTGGTCGCCCCGCACAACGTCGGCGGCTCCGTCCTCACCGCCGCCTCCCTCCAGGTCGGCTTCACCTCGCCGAACTTCAAGATCCTGGAGCACTTCAACGACTTCGCGGACGCGGAGATCAAGAAGGTGGTCAAGGGCGCCCCGCAGGTGGACCCGGAGGACGGGTGCTTCCACCTGTCCGACGCGCCCGGCCTCGGCGTCGAGCTGGACACCGACGCGGCGGCCGAGTTCCCGCAGCAGCAGGCCCGGTTCGACCTGTGGGCCGAGGGCTGGGAGCAGCGCAAGCCCAAGGGGACGCAGGGATGAGCGGCGCGGTCGCGGTCGTCGTCGAGGCGCCGGGGGCGCACCGGCTGGTGGAGCACGAGCCCGCCGAACCCGGCCCCGGCGAGGCGCTGGTGCGGGTGCACGCCGTCGGGATCTGCGGCAGCGACCGCGAGGTCTACCAGGGCAACCGGCCCGAGGGGTACGTGCGTTACCCGCTCACCCCCGGCCACGAGTGGTCCGGGACCGTGGAGCGGACCGGCGCCGGGGTGCCCGCGTCGCTGGCCGGCCGGAAGGTGGTGGGCGAGGGTTTCCGCAACTGCCAGGTGTGCGACCGCTGTCACGCGGGCGAGACGACGCTGTGCACGGCGGGGTACGAGGAGACGGGGTTCACCCGGCCGGGCGCGATGGCACCCACGCTCACCCTGCCCGCGCGGCTGCTGCACGTGCTGCCCGACGACGCCGACCTCACCGCCGCCGCGCTCCTTGAGCCCGCGGCCTGCGTCGCCGCCGCCGCCCTGAAGGCCGGCGCCCGGCCCGGCGAGCGGGTCGCCGTCGTCGGCACCGGCACGCTCGGCATGTTCGCCGTGCAGTTCCTGCGCGCCGCCTCCCCCGCCGAACTGCTGGTCGTCGGCACGCGCGGGGACCGGGAGGCGCTGGCGCGGCGGTTCGGCGCGAGCGACTTCCGCACCAGGGACCGCCCGCTCCCGGACGACTTCGACCTCGTGATCGAGACCGCCGGGTCGGCGGACGCCGCCCGCACGGCCGCCGCGCTGCTGCGCAGGGGCGGGCGGCTGGTGCTGACCGGCATCCCGGCGCCGGGCGCCGACGGCCTCGACCCGACCGACCTGGTGGTGCGGCAGCTGGAGGTGCAGACCGTCTTCGGCGCGCCGCCGGACGCCTGGGCGCACACGGTGCGGGTCTTCGCGGCCGGCCTGCTCGATCCGCGTCCGCTGGTGACGCACGAACTGCCGCTCGATGGGTTCCCGGAGGCCATCGAGCTGGTGGGGTCCGGCGATCCGAAGGTCGGCAAGGTGCTGCTGCGGCCATGACCCCGTCCCCCGGCTCCGGATCCTGAGCCGTACGCCGGTGCGGGGGCGACCTGACGGCCTCCGTACCGGCGTACACCCACCGGACCGCGCCGCTCGCGCTCTGAGCCGCGAACTTCGTCCGACATACCGAACACTAAGGACAGCTTGTGACCGACGCTTCCGCCCCGGCCTCCGCACGCAGGCCAGGTGAGCCGGCGCTCACCGCTCTCGGGCTGGCCGCGCCCGCCCCCGTTCCCGCCGACGCCTCGCCGCACTCCTTCCCGGACGGTGGCCGCTGGCGCACCGAGATCCCTTCCTGCGAGGGGCCGGAGGCGCTGGCGGTGGTGCTGAAGGAGTCCTCGCGGCTGGACGTGCCGATCCACCGGATCAGCCAGGGCAGCGGTGTGTGGATGCTGACCGACGCCGAGATCACCGAGATGGTCGAGGCCACCGCCGAACGCGACATCGAGCTCTGCCTGTTCACCGGCCCGCGCGGCACCTGGGACATCGGCGGCTCCACCCGCACCGACTCGGGCGGGGCGGGGCTCAGGGCGCGCGGCCACGACGCGGTCGCCGGCTGCGTCGAGGACGCCGTCCGGGCGACGGAGCTGGGCGTGAAGTGCCTGCTGGTCGCCGACGAGGGCGTGCTGTGGACGCTGCACCGGGCGCGGGCGGCCGGTCTCCTGCCCGCCGACACCACGCTCAAGCTCTCCGCGCTCGTCGGCCCGGTCAACCCGGCCTCGTACGCGGTCTACGAGCGGCTCGGCGCCGACTCCATCAACGTGCCCAGCGACCTGACGCCGGATCACCTGACCGAAATACGGCGGGTTTCGGCCGCGCCGATGGACCTGTACATCGAGGCCCCCGACGACCTGGGCGGCTATGTGCGCATGTACGAGATCGCCGAGCTGATCCGGCGCGGCGCCCCGCTGTATCTGAAGTTCGGCCTCGCCAAGGCGCCCGGCATCTACCCGTACGGCCACCACCTGCGCGAACTGACGCTGGCCAGCGCCAAGGAGCGGGTGCGGCGCGGACGGCTCGCGCTCGACCTGCTCGCCCGGCACGGGGCGGACGGGGACATGGCCCCGCCCGGCACGCGGCTGCCCGGGCCGCTCAACCGGTTCGAGATCTCGTCATAACGTTCCGGAAACTCCCTTCACAAAAGAAGACACAGCCGCGCACAATCCCACACACCTGCTCTCGGACCGAGCCCTGACCCACATCAAGGATGATGACCATGCGCAACCGCAGAGCCGCCCTCGCCGCCATAGCCTCCGCCGCCTCCCTCGCCCTGACGCTGACCGCCTGCGGCCAGAACAGCGAGGGTGGCAGCGAGGAGGACAAGGGCGGTGCCGACGGCGCCACCATCGGCATCGCGATGCCCACCAAGTCCTCCGAGCGCTGGATCACCGACGGCGCCAACGTCGAGAAGGAACTGAAGGCCAAGGGGTTCGAGACCAAGCTCGTCTTCGGCGAGGACGACCCGGACCAGCAGGTCTCGCAGCTCGAGAACATGATCACGCAGGGCGTGGACGCGCTGATCGTGGCCGCGATCGACAACAAGTCCCTGGGCAACGTCATGCAGCAGGCCAAGGACGCCGACATCCCCGTCATCTCCTACGACCGGCTGATCCTCGGCACCGAGAACGTCGACTACTACGCCTCGTTCGACAACGAGAAGGTCGGCGAGCTGCAGGGCGGTTACATCGTCGACAAGCTCGGCCTGAAGGAGGGCAAGAAGGGCCCCTTCAACATCGAGCTGTTCGCCGGCTCCAACGACGACAACAACACCAGGTACTTCTTCCAGGGCGCGATGAACGCCCTGAAGCCCTACATCGACAAGGGCCAGCTGGTCGTGCGGTCCAAGCAGACCGACCTCAACCAGGTCACCACCCTGCGCTGGGACGGCGGCACCGCGCAGAAGCGCATGGACGACCTGCTCACCTCCAGCTACCGCAGCGCCCGGGTCGACGCGGTGCTCTCGCCGTACGACGGCATCTCCATCGGCATCCTGTCCGCCCTGAAGTCGGACGGCTACGGCTCCGGCAGCAAGCCCATGCCCGTCGTCACCGGCCAGGACGCCGAGATCGCCTCGGTGAAGTCGATCAAATCGGGCCAGCAGACCCAGACCGTCTTCAAGGACCTCCGCGAGCTCGCCAAGGTCGCCTCGAACATGGTCGACGCGGTCCTGAACGACAAGAAGCCCGAGGTCAACGACACCAAGTCGTACGACAACGGCTCCAAGGTCGTGCCCGCCTACCTGCTCGAGCCGGTCAGCGTCGACAAGTCCAACTACGAGAAGGTCCTCGTCGACGGCGGCTACTACAGCGCGGACGACCTCAAGTAACCGGGCCCCCTCAAGGATTGGAAGGCACGACCATGGCGGGACCCGTCCTGGAAATGCGCTCGATCGTCAAGACCTTTCCCGGCGTCAAGGCGCTGTCGGACGTCACACTGACCGTCCGCCAGGGCGAGGTCCACGCCATCTGCGGGGAGAACGGCGCCGGCAAGTCGACCCTGATGAAGGTGCTCTCCGGCGTCCATCCGCACGGCAGCTACGAGGGGGACATCCTCTTCGAGGGCGACACCTGCCGGTTCAAGGACATCCGGGCGAGCGAACAGCACGGCATCGTGATCATCCACCAGGAGCTGGCGCTGGTGCCGTATCTGTCCATCGCCGAGAACATCTTCCTCGGCAACGAGCACGCCAAGCGCGGGCTGATCGACTGGAACGAGACCCTCAGGCACGCCGCCGAACTGCTGCGCCGGGTCGGTCTGGACGAGCACCCCGAGACGCGGGTCGCGGACATCGGCGTGGGCAAGCAGCAGCTCGTGGAGATCGCCAAGGCGCTCTCCAAGAAGGTGAAGCTGCTCATCCTCGACGAGCCGACGGCGGCGCTCAACGACGAGGACAGCGGCAAACTGCTGGACCTGATCCTCCAGTTGAAGGAACAGGGCATCACCTCGATCATCATCTCGCACAAGCTGAACGAGATCCGCCGGGTGGCCGACTCGGTCACGATCCTGCGCGACGGGCGCTCCATCGAGACGCTCGACGTGAAGGCGGCGGAGACGACCGAGGACCGGATCATCTCGGGGATGGTCGGCCGCGACCTGGAGAACCGCTTCCCCGACCGGACGCCGCACCACCCCGAGGAGGGGGCGGCGCCCGCCCTGGAGATCCGCAACTGGACCGTGCACCACCCCATCGACCAGCAGCGCAAGGTGGTCGACGACGTCTCCATCGAGGTCCGGCGCGGCGAGATCGTCGGCATCGCCGGGCTCATGGGCGCCGGCCGCACCGAGCTGGCGATGAGCGTCTTCGGCCGCACCTACGGCCGGCACACGGCCGGCACCGTCCTCAGGGACGGCACCGAGATACGTACCAAGACCGTTCCCGAGGCGGTCCGGCACGGCATCGCGTACGTCACCGAGGACCGCAAGCACTACGGCCTCAACCTCATCGACACCATCAACCGGAACATCTCGCTGACCGCCCTGGGCAAGGTCGCCAAGCGGGGTGTCGTCGACGAGCACGGCGAGCGGCAGGTCGCCGAGGGCTACCGCAAGTCCATGAACATCAAGGCGCCGACGGTCTTCGAGCCGGTGGGCAAGCTGTCCGGCGGCAACCAGCAGAAGGTCGTCCTCAGCAAGTGGATCTTCGCGGGTCCCGAGGTGCTGATCCTGGACGAGCCCACGCGTGGCATCGACGTGGGCGCCAAGTACGAGATCTACACGGTCATCGACCGGCTGGCCGCCGAGGGCAAGGCGGTCGTCTTCATCTCCTCCGAGCTGCCGGAGCTGCTCGGCATGTGCGACCGCATCTACACCATGGCCGCGGGACGGCTGACGGGTGAGTTCTCGCGGGCCGAGGCATCGCAGGAAGCGCTGATGCGTCGGATGACGAAGGACAAGACGGACAAAGAGGTAACGCGATGAGCACGGACGTGACCGCCAAGACCCCGGCCCCGGCGCCGCCCGGGAAGGGCGGATCAGCCGCCGGCGACGGCCTGTTGCGGCTGGTGCTCGACGGCATGCGGCGCAACATGCGCCAGTACGGCATGCTGATGGCCCTCGGCCTGATCGTGGTGCTGTTCGCCGTGTGGTCCGACGGCGACCTGCTGCTGCCGCGCAACGTGTCCAACCTGGTGCTGCAGAACAGCTACATCCTGATCCTCGCGATCGGCATGATGCTCGTCATCATCGCGGGCCACATCGACCTGTCGGTCGGCTCGCTGACCGCGTTCATCGGCGCGATGGCCGCCGTGCTCATGGTCGACAACGACCTCCCCTGGCCGCTCGCGGTGGTGCTCTGCCTCGCCATCGGCGCGGCCGCCGGAGCGGTGCAGGGGTTCTTCATCGCGTACCTCGGCATACCGTCGTTCATCGTGACCCTCGCGGGCATGCTGCTCTTCCGCGGTCTGACGGAGATCTTCCTGAAGGGCCAGACGCTCGGCCCGTTCCCCAAGGACCTCCAGAAGGTCGCCAACGGCTTCCTGCCCGAGGTCGGGCCGAACACCAACTACCACAACCTGACGCTGCTGCTGGGCTTCGCCCTGGTCGCCTTCGTGGTCTACCAGGAGGTCCGCGACCGCAAGCGGCAGCAGGAGTTCTCCCTCGACGTGCTGCCGGCCAAGCTGTTCTGGCTCAAGGTGGTCGCACTGGTCGCCGCGGTGCTCGTCGTCACGCTGCTGCTCGCCAGTTACAAGGGCGCGCCGGTGGTGCTGCTCATCCTGGGCGTGCTGGTCGTCGGCTTCGGCTACCTCATGCGCAACGCGATCCTCGGCCGCCACATCTACGCCATCGGCGGCAACCTGCCCGCGGCCAAGCTGTCCGGCGTGAAGGACAAGAAGGTCACCTTCCTGGTCTTCCTGAACATGGGCATGCTCGCGGCGCTGGCCGGCCTGGTCTTCGCCGCCCGCTTCAACGCGGCCTCCCCCAAGGCGGGCCTCAACTTCGAGCTGGAGGCCATCGCCGCCTCGTTCATCGGCGGTGCCTCGATGAGCGGCGGCGTCGGCACGGTGCTCGGCGCGATCATCGGCGGTCTGGTCCTCGGCGTGCTGAACAACGGCATGAACCTCGTCGGGATCGGCACCGACTGGCAGCAGGTCATCAAGGGCGCCGTACTGCTGGCCGCGGTCGGGTTCGACGTGTGGAACAAGCGGCGGGTCGGTTCCTAGAGAACCGGAGAAGGGGTCCGTTCGGGCCGTACGGAGACCGGCGGGCCGGTGGCGGCTGGTCGTGCCCACGCGGCGCAGCCGCAGATCGACACAGCCCCGCGCCCCTGAGGGGGCGCTTCCATCAACCCACTTGAGGAGTTGCCGGATGGAATGGAACAGGCGCACGGTCGTCACCGGCGCAGCCGCCGTCGGTCTCACCGCCGCCGCCCTCGGCGGCACCGCACACGCCACGGGAGGCACGAAGCCGGTGAAGGAACTCTTCGGCAGGCTCGCCGACGGGACGAAGGTGTACCGCTGGTCACTGGAGAACGGCGGCACGCGGATGAAGGTGCTCTCCTACGGCGGGGCCGTCCAGTCGCTGGAGATCCCCGACCGCCGGGGCCGCCACGCGAATGTCTCCCTGGGCTTCGGCAACCTCGACGACTACGTGGCTTCCAGCCCCTACTTCGGTGCCCTGATCGGCCGTTACGGCAACCGCATCGGCAAGGGCCGCTTCACCCTGGACGGCAAGGAGTACCAGCTCTCCGTCAACGACGGCGAGCACAGCCTGCACGGCGGTGCGCGAGGCTTCGACAAGCGGGTGTGGGACGTCGAGCCGTTCACCGACGGCCCCGACGTCGGCCTGGTCCTGCACTACACCGGCGTCGACGGCGAGATGGGCTACCCGGGCACGCTCCGGGCGCGGGTGACGTACACGCTCACCCGGCGAGGGGACTGGCGCGTCGACTACGCGGCCACCACCGACCGGGCCACCGTCGTCAACCTCACCAGCCACGTCTACTGGAACCTGGCCGGTGAGGGCAGCGGCACGGTCGAGGACCACGAGCTGTCGATCGCCGCCTCCCGCTACACGCCCACCGACGCGGGCCTGATCCCGACCGGTGAGCTGGCGCGGGTGTCCGGAACGCCCTTCGACTTCCGCCGGGGCAAACCGGTGGGCCGGGACATCCGGGACAACCATCCGCAGCTGGTCACCGCGAAGGGCTTCGACCACAACTGGGTGCTGGACAAGGGCGTCACCGACCGCCCCGAACACGTCGCCACCCTGCGCGACCCCGGCTCGGGCCGCACCCTGCGCATCGCCACCGACCAGCCCGGCCTCCAGTTCTACTCGGGCAACTTCCTGGACGGCACCCTGACCGGGACCGGCGGCGCGCTCTACCGCCAGGGCGACGCCCTGTGCCTGGAGACGCAGCACTTCCCGGACTCGCCGAACCAGCCGTCGTTCCCGTCGACGGTGCTGCGGCCCGGACAGACGTACCGGACCTCGACGGTGCACTCGTTCGGCGCGTGAGGGCACACTTTCTTCACACGCGTTGAACGACGCCCCTCCCGCCTCCGTATGTAAGGGCGGCCCGCACCTCCCCGCGCGGGCCGCCCACCTACGGAGGTCCTTTTGTCCGGCAACGTCACCTCGCTGTTCCGCAGCACCGCGGCGCACAGCCCGTCGATGGCTGCGCTGGCGCGGGAGGGCGGGGACGAGGCGGGTGCCGGCCCGGTGGACTTCTGCATTCCGTGCAATCCGTACTTCCCCACCCCGGCGATGTTCGACGAGATGGCCGTCCGGCTGCGGGACATCATCACGTACTACCCGAGCAGCGCCGACACCATCACCGCCGAGCTGTGCAGCCTGCTCCAGCTTCCGCCGCAGTGCGTGGCGATGGGCAACGGCTCCACGGAGCTGATCACCTGGATCGACCACCTGCTGGTGCGGGAGTCCCTCGCCGTCCCCGTCCCCACGTTCGGCCGCTGGACCGACCAGCCCATGGAGACCGGCAAGCGGGTCGACATGTTCCCGCTCCAGGAGTCCGGCGGCTTCGCCCTCGACCTCGCCCGGTACGCCGAGTTCATCCGCGCTCGCGGCACCCGGGTCGCCGTGATCTGCAATCCCAACAACCCGGACGGCGGCTATCTGCACAAGCAGGCGCTGGTGCAGTTCATGGACGCGATGGCGGACCTGGACCTGGTCGTCGTCGACGAGTCGTTCCTGGAGTTCGCCGACGCGGAGGCGGAACCCAGCGTGGTCCAGGAGGCGATGCTGCGCCCCAACGTGGTCGTGCTGCGCAGCCTCGGCAAGAACTTCGGGCTGCACGGCATCCGCTTCGGCTACCTGGTCGCCAACCCGGCGCTCGCGGGCCGGGTGCGCGCCATGCTCCCCAAGTGGAACCTCAACTCCTTCGCCGAGCACGTGGTGTTCATGCTGCGCGACCACGGCGCCGAGTACGCGCAGAGCCTGCACCAGGTCCGCCGCGACCGCCTGGAGATGGCCGGCCAGCTGTCCGCGCTGCCCGGACTGACCGTCTACCCCTCCCAGGGCAACTTCCTCTTCGTGCGCCTCCCGGTGGGCGCGGAGGGCACCGTCGTCCGGGACCGCATGCTCACCGAGCACCGGGTCCTGGTCCGCGAGTGCGGCAACAAGATCGGTTCGTCCAGCCGCTTCCTGCGTCTCGTGGTGCGCCCCCAGGTGGACGTACGTCGCCTGGTGTCCGGCCTGGAACAGGTGCTCTACGGGTCCAGGAGGGGAGCCGCCGTGCCCGAGCCGGCCACCGGGACCGGCTACAGCTCGGGCACGGCGGCGGTGGACCGCCTGATGACCCAGACCAACGGGGCCGGCATGCGGGCGATCGCCGCCCAGGCCGCCGGTGCCGGTGTCCCGGGGTTCGCCGACGCTCCCCCGGGCCGGCCCCCGGGACCGGCTACAGCTCGGGCACGGGGGGGGTGGCCCGCCTGAGGCCCCAGACCAACGGGGCGGGCATGCGGGCGATCGCCGCCCAGGCCGCCGGTGCCGGTGCCCCGGGGTTCGCCGACGCCCCGGCCGCCGGTACCGGCATGCCGCTCCCCGCCGCGGTGCCCCCGCAGACCC
>NZ_QHJH01000235.1 GCF_003947455.1 Streptomyces sp. WAC 04229
GGGGACGGGGTGCCGCCCGCGGCCGGGGCGTCCTGCGGGCCCGCCGTCGGACGGCGGAAGACGAAGGTGCTGCCGCCCCGGTCCTCCGCCTCGCCGGACGCGGGCTCCGCCGGGACGTCCGCCCGCGCGGCACCGGCACCCGCACCGGAACGCGCGTCGGCGGGGGCGGCCTCAGCGGCCGCCCCCTCCTGCCGGGCGTGCGGGATCCTCGGGTCGGTCCCCTGCGCCGGGCCCGGCCAGGCGACGGACCGGCCCGGGGCGTCGGGGTGCCCGGAGCGCTGGGCGCGGTCGGCACCCCAGGCCGTCGCGGGTTCGGGACGGCTGCCGTGCTGGGACGCCGCGGGCGGCTGTTCCGCGACCGGGTCCTCGTCGAAGAAGTGCGGGCCGGTCTCCTCGACGGAGGCCGAGGCCGAGGCCGGCGCGCCGGGCGGCGGCACGAGCGGCTCGCCGTCCTTGGGGGCGGGCCGGCTGGTGCCCGACACCCAGGAGGCGCCGTTCCAGTACCGGACATATCCAGGAATGGACGGGTCCGGGTAATACCCTTCGCGGGGCCTGTCGTCGCCGGGGGCCGGGGTTGGGGCGCTCATGTCCGTCGTCCCGTATCTGCTCGGGGGTTGATAGAGGGGCACCAAACATCTATCAGACGGGCGCAATCCGCACCGCCGGCCCCGCCGGACCCACCCCTTTCCGGGCAACCTCGTGCATGGACCTTCACACCTGGGACAGAGGTGGTGGGAAAAAAGTTCCGCGAACCCGCGTAACGCTCGCGGCTCCGGCCGCTCTCACTCGTGCGGGCCCGCTCCGGGCGGCCCGTGCGGATCCGTACGAGAGAGGAACAACCCGCCATGCACCCCACCGTCGTGGAACGCGAACTGGAGCTGAGGCTCATCCTGTCCCCCGAACACGGCATCGCCGTGCCGGCCCTGCTCGGCTACCACACCGACGACCCCTACGCCGTGCACATCACCTTCCACATCGACTCCGGTCACCCGGTGCACTGGACGTTCGCGCGCGAACTCCTGGTGGAGGGGGTCTTCCGGCCGTCCGGGCACGGGGACGTGCGGGTGTGGCCGTCGAAGGCGGAGGGCCGCAGCGTCGTACTGATGGCACTGAGCAGCCCCGACGGGGACGCCCTTCTGGAAGCGCCCACGCCACAGGTGTCCGCCTGGCTGGAGCGGACGCTGCGCGCCGTGCCGCCGGGCACCGAGGGCGGGCAGCTCGGCATCGACGACGGACTGGCCGAACTGCTCGCCCGGTGAGCCCCGCCGCGGGTCAGAAGAGCTTGCCGGGGTTGAGGATGCCCAGCGGGTCGAAGACGTGCTTGACGGCCCGCTGCATCTCCAGTCCCACCGGGCCGATCTCGCGGGCCAGCCACTCCTTCTTCAGGACGCCCACGCCGTGCTCGCCGGTGATGGTGCCGCCCAGCTCCAGGCCGAGGGCCATGATCTCGTCGAAGGACTCGCGGGCCCGCCGCGACTCGTCGGGGTCCCGCGCGTCGAAGCAGACGGTGGGGTGGGTGTTGCCGTCGCCGGCGTGGCAGCAGACGCCGATGGTGAGGTCGTACTTGGCGGCGACGCGCTCGATGCCCGCCAGCATGTCGCCGAGCCGGGAGCGCGGCACGCACACGTCGTCGATCATCGTGGTGCCCTTGACCGCCTCCAGCGCCGTGAGGGACAGGCGCCGCGCCTGGAGCAGGAGTTCGGACTCGGCGGCGTCGTCGGCGGGCACCACCTGGGTGGCACCGGCGGCCTCGCACAGCGCGCCGACCGCGCCGAGGTCGGCGGCGGGGTCGTCGGTGTCGAAGGCGGCCAGCAGCAGGGCTTCCGTGGTCTCCGGCAGACCCATGTGGGCGAGGTCGTTGACCGCCTTGACGGTCGTACGGTCCATCAGTTCGAGGAGGGACGGCACGTGGCCGCCCTCCATGATCCGGCAGACCGCGTCGCAGGCGGCGGACGCGGAGGCGAACTCGGCGGCCAGCACCAGCTGCTCGGGCGGCTTGGGGCGCAGCGCGAGGACGGCCCGTACGACGATGCCGAGGGAGCCCTCGGAGCCGACGAACAGGCGGGTGAGGTCGTATCCGGCGACGCCCTTGGCGGTGCGGCGGCCGGTGGACATCAGGCGGCCGTCGGCGAGGACGACGTCCAGGCCGAGGACGTACTCGGCGGTCACCCCGTACTTGACGCAGCACAGGCCGCCGGAGGCGGTGCCGATGTTGCCGCCGATGGTGCACATCTCCCAGCTGGAGGGGTCCGGCGGGTAGTACAGGCCGTGTGCGTTCACCGCGTGGGAGAGCGTGGCGTTGACGACGCCCGGCTCGACGACGGCGACGCGGTCGACCGGGTTGATCTCCAGGATGCGGTCCATCCTGGTCAGCGAGAGCACCACGCAGCCGTCGGTGGCGTTGGCAGCGCCGGACAGCCCGGTGCGGGCGCCCTGCGGGACGACCGGGACGCGCAGCTCGGTGGCGGTGCGCATGACGTGCTGGACGTCCTCGACGGTACGCGGCAGGACGACCACCGCGGGGACGCCGGACGGGCAGAAGCTCGCCATGTCGTTGGCGTAGGAGGCCGTGACGTCGGGGTCGGTGAGCACGGCCTCGACGGGCAGCCCCGCGAGCAGCCGCTCGACGAGGGCGCTGGTGACCGCCGGGGCTCCGTCGGCTCCGTCGGCTGCGTCTCGAGGCGCTTCGATACGGCTCATGATCACAGGTTCGCACCCGGGGCCATCGGTGTGAACCCCGTGGACGCCGCCCGGCGCAAGCACGGTGTGCTCGTCATATGGGCGCACAGTGGGCGCCATGGAGATCGAACACGGGTGGCGTTCCCGCCGCACGCGCCGGGTGCTGATCGCCTCGGTCGCCGGAGCCGTCGTACTCGGCGGGGTCCTGGTGCTGCTGCCCCGGGAGGGGGACGACGCTTCCCCGCCCGCGCCGGGGCCCGCGGCCGTGGCCCGGGGGGCGGTGACCACCGGGGTGCCGGCCGCGCTCCCGGACCTCGCGGTGCTGATCGGGGACCGGGAGTCGCACCTGCGGGCGCATCCGCTGGACGGGGTGTCGTGGGCGGTGCTGGGGACGGCCTACGTCGAGCAGGGCCGCCGGACGGAGTCCTTCGCGAACTGGGCGAAGGCCGAGAAGGCGCTGAACACCTCACTGAAGGTGGGGGCGGAGCGCAACCCGCAGGCCCTCGAGGGGCTGGCGGCGCTGGCGGTCGCGCGCCGGGACTTCCCCGCGGCGAAGACGTGGGGCGAGCGCGCGGCGAAGGCGGCGCCGAAGCGGTGGACGGCGCACGCGGTGCTGATCGACGCCTACACCGGGCTCGGCGACCACAAGGGCGTCGGCCGCGCCCTGGACCGGATGCTGGAGCTGCGTGCGGGCACACCGGCCGTGAAGGCGCGGGCCGCGGCGGTGTACCGGGACCGGGGCTGGCGGGAGGACGCGGCGGCGCAGATCTCCGACGCGGCGGCCGCGGCCCAGGCGCCGGCCGAGCGGGCCGCGTATCTGGAGCAGGCCGGGCGGCTGGCGTTCGAGCGCGGGGACCTTCAGGGGGCGCTGCGGTTCTTCCAGGAGTCGCTGCGCACCGACCCCGACCAGCGGGCCGCGCAGGCCGGGCAGGGCCGGGCGATGGCGGCGCTGGGACGGACGACCGACGCACTGACCGCGTACCAGGCGGCGCTGGCGAAGCGGCCGAGCCCCGAGTACGCCCTGGAGCTGGGCGAGCTGTACGAGTCGCTGGGGCTGGAGCAGGCCGCGCGGGTGCAGTACGACCTGCTGCGCGCACGGGTGCGCGGAGCGGAGGCGGCCGGGGCCGACGAGGAGCTGGTACTGGGGCGGTTCGAGGCGGACCACGGGGACCCGGCGGCCGCGGTGCGGCGGCTGCGGACGGAGTGGGGGCGGCAGCCGGGGACCGCGGTCGCCGACGCGCTGGGCTGGGCGCTGCACCGGAGCGGTGAGCACGAGGAGGCGCTGGAGTTCGCGACCCTCGCGACGGACAGCGAGAAGGGCGGTGGGGTGCGCAGCGCGCTGTACGTGTTCCACCTGGGTGTGATCGAGAAGGAGCTGGAGCGGTACGGGCCCGCGCGGCGGCATCTGCGGGAGGCGCTGGTGATCAACCCGCACTTCTCGCCGCTGGGGGCGCCGGAGGCGGAGCGGGCGCTGAAGGAGCTGGGCGAGCCCTCGCAGGAGGGCCCGCCCGGCTGACGGGTCCGGTGGCGGCGTCCGTCAGAGGTTGCCGCGCTTCTCCTGCTCGCGCTCGATCGCCTCGAACAGGGCCTTGAAGTTGCCCTTGCCGAAGCCCATCGAGCCGTGCCGCTCGATCATCTCGAAGAAGACGGTCGGGCGGTCCTGGACCGGCTTGGTGAAGATCTGCAGCAGGTAGCCGTCCTCGTCCCGGTCGACGAGGATCTTCAGCTCGCGCAGGGTCTCGACCGGCACCCGGGTCTCGCCGGCCCACTCGCCGAGCGTGTCGTAGTACGAGTCGGGGGTGTCCAGGAACTGGACGCCGGCCGCGCGCATGGAGCGGACGGTCTGCACGATGTCGTTGGTGTTCAGCGCGATGTGCTGGACGCCGGCGCCGCCGTAGAACTCCAGGTACTCGTCGATCTGGGACTTCTTCTTGGCGATCGCGGGCTCGTTGATCGGGAACTTGACCTTGAGGGTGCCGTCGGCCACGACCTTCGACATCAGCGCGCTGTACTCGGTGGCGATGTCGTCGCCCACGAACTCCTTCATGTTCGTGAAGCCCATGACCTTGTTGTAGAAGCCGACCCACTCGTTCATCCGGCCGAGTTCGACGTTGCCGACGCAGTGGTCGACGGCCTGGAAGGTGCGCCGGGCGGGCGGCTCGACCATCGGGTCGGCGGCGGCGTAGCCGGGCAGGTAGGGGCCGTCGTAGCCGGTGCGCTCGACGAGCGTGTGGCGGGTCTCGCCGTAGGTGGCGATCGCGGCGAGGACGACGGTGCCGTGCTCGTCCTTGACCTCGTGGGGCTCGGCGAGCGAGCGGGCGCCGTGCTCGACGGCGTACGCGTGGGCGGCGCGCGCGTCCGGCACCTCGATGGCGAGGTCGACGACGCCGTCGCCGTGCTCGGCCACGTGCTGGGTGAGGAAGGTGCCCCACTCGGTGGACGGCTTGATCACCGAGGTGAACACGAAGCGGGCGGAGCCGCTCTCCAGGACGTAGCTCGCGGTCTCCCGGCTGCCGTTCTCCGGTCCGGAGTAGGCGACCAGCTTCATGCCGAAGGCGGTGGAGTAGTAGTGCGCGGCCTGCTTGGCGTTGCCCACGGCGAAGACGACCGCGTCCATTCCCTTGACCGGGAAGGGATCGGCCTGCCGGGCGGTGTCGGGAGTGTGGTGTGTGGTCTGCGTCATAGCCGCAGGTTCTCCCCTGCCTGCAAGGTGCGCAATAGTTCGCGTTTTCAGTGGGCAACCTGACTAGTGAAACGACGGTCGGTGCGGGCGATCTGTACAGGATGACTAGCGGGGATGACTAGCCGGGATGACCGGCCGGGAGGGTGCGGGTATGGCCGGTGTGGCGGGTGCGGGGATCGATCGGCTGGACGGGCGGATCATCGGGCTGCTGGCCCGGGAGCCGCGGATCGGGGTGCTGGAGATGTCCCGTCGGCTCGGGGTGGCGCGGGGCACCGCGCAGGCCCGCCTCGACCGGCTTCAGTCGAACGGAGTCATCCGCGGCTTCGGTCCCGAGGTGGACCCGGCGGCGCTCGGCTACCCGGTCACCGCGTTCGCGACGCTGCAGATCCGGCAGGGTCAAGGGGCCGATGTGCGGGCGCACTTGGCGACCGTGCCGGAGGTGCTGGAACTGCACACCACCACCGGTACCGGGGACATGCTGTGCCGCCTCGTGGCCCGCTCGAACGCCGATCTCCAGCGTGTGATCGACCTGGTCGTCGGTTTTGATGGCATCGTCCGGGCCTCCACGGCGATCGTCATGGAGAACCCCGTCCCGCTGCGGATCATCCCGCTGGTGGAGCAGGCGGCCGAGGACACCGGCAGAGGCGACTGAGACCGACCCGATCCCGGAGGTGAGCGGAGGTGAACTTCTGGGACTTCCTGGGCAGCCGCCACCAGCAGCTGCTCGCCGACGCCTACCAGCACGCCAGCGCCGTCTTCCAGTGCATGGTGGTGGCGACGCTGCTCGGGGTGCTGATCGGCGTGGTCACCTACCGCAGCGAGTGGGCGGGAAACCTGGCGACCCTGTCCACGTCGACCATCCTCACCATCCCGTCGCTGGCCATGATCGGTCTGCTCATCCCGATCGTGGGTCTGGGCGTGCCGCCGACGGTGACGGCCCTGACTCTGTACGGGCTGCTGCCGATCGTGCGGAACTCGATCGTCGGCCTGCGCGGGGTCGACCCGGCGCTGGTGGACGCGGCCACGGGCATCGGTATGTCGCGCCCGGCCCGGCTGCTGCGGGTGGAGCTGCCGCTGGCCTGGCCGCCGATCCTGACCGGCATCCGGGTCTCGACCCAGATGCTGATGGGCATCGCCGCGATCGCCGCCTACGCCTCGGGTCCCGGCCTCGGCAACGAGATCTTCCGCGGCATCGCCTCGCTGGGCAGCAAGAACGCGCTGAACCAGGTACTCGCGGGCACGCTCGGGATCATCATCCTGGCTCTTCTGTTCGACGCCGCGTACGTCCTGCTCGGACGCCTGACCATTCCCAGGGGGATCCGTGCCTGAGACGACCGAGCCCACCGCCGCGCCCGAGGGGGACGGCACCGCCACCCGGGCAACCACCGGGGCGACCATCGAGCTGGAGTCCCTCACCAAGCTCTATCCCGGCAACCCGCAGCCGGCCGTCGAGAACGTGTCGATGGAGATCAAGGCCGGTGAGATGGTCATCTTCGTCGGCCCGTCGGGCTGCGGGAAGTCCACCACCCTGAAGATGATCAACCGGCTGATCGAGCCCAGCGGCGGACGCATCCGCATCAACGGCGAGGACGTCACCGACATCGACCCGGTCAAGCTGCGCCGCAAGGTCGGCTACGCGATCCAGGCCTCCGGTCTCTTCCCGCACATGACCGTCGCCCAGAACATCGCCCTGGTGCCGCGGATGATCGGCTGGTCGAAGGCGCGGATCAAGTCGCGGGTGGAGGAGATGCTGGACCTGGTCGGTCTCGACCCCGGGGAGTTCCACAACCGCTATCCGCGCCAGCTGTCCGGCGGCCAGCAGCAGCGGGTGGGCGTGGCGAGGGCGCTGGCGGCTGATCCGCCCGTCCTGCTGATGGACGAGCCGTTCGGCGCGGTCGACCCGATCACCCGGGACCACCTCCAGGACGAGCTGATCCGGCTCCAGCACGAGCTGCACAAGACGATCGTCTTCGTCACCCACGACTTCGACGAGGCGATCAAGCTGGGCGACCGGATCGCCGTGCTGCGCGAACGCTCCCACATCGCGCAGTTCGACACCCCGGAGGCCATCCTCACCAACCCGGCGGACGACTTCGTCTCCGGTTTCGTGGGCGCGGGTGCGGCGCTGAAGCGGCTGAACCTGAGCCGGGTGCGGGACGTGGCGATCACCGACTACCCGACGGTGACCGTGGAGGACCCGCTCCAGCACATCTTCGACCGGCTCCGGGACGCGGGCACCAACGAGATCCTGCTCCTCGACCGGCGCGGCCGGCCCTACAAGTGGCTGCGGCGCGGCGACCTGATGCGGGCCAGGGGTTCGCTGGCGCGGGCCGGGACGCTGGTCCACGACACGGTGACCCGGGACGCGACGCTGCGGGACGCGCTGGAGGCGGTGCTCACCGACAACGCGGGGCGGGTCGCGGTGACCGGGCGGCGCGGGGAGTACACGGGCGTCGTCGACATGGAGACGCTGATGAACTCCGTGCACGAGCTGCTGGAGGCCGACCGGCTGGACGCGCTGGAGCACCGGCACGACCTGGAGGAGACCCGGAGCGAGCAGACCCATGCCGAGCAGGAGGGCTTCGGGGGGATCGGGGGCCGGGCATGAGCGGTTCCTCCCGCTCCCCCGGCGGCCGGCGGCCCGGGGGCGAGCACGAGGCCGGCGGCGTGGCCTTCCGGGCCGACGCCGGGGACGTCGCCGCGGATGAGGCGGAGCACGAGGCCGAGCGGGAGCCCCAGCGCGCGTCCACGCAGGCGGCGCAGCTCCGGGTCGGCTGGCGGAAGCTGACCTTCCTGCCGGTGGCCGTGATCGCCGTACTGCTGGCGACCTGGCTGTGGTTCCGCCAGGCCGACCTGGACGCCCTCAGCCGGAACGCGCTGTCGAACGGGCAGGTCACCAAAGCACTGTGGCAGCACGTGCAGCTCACGGTGATCTCGACGTTCTTCGTGCTGATCATCGCGATCCCGCTGGGCATCCTGCTGACCAGGCGGATGTTCCGGAAGGCGACGCCGGTGGCGATGGCGTTGGCCAACATGGGCCAGGCGACCCCCGCGATCGGTCTGCTGGCGCTGCTGGTGATCTGGCTGGGCATCGGCCGCCGGGCCGCCCTGATCGGCATCATCATCTACGCCGTGCTGCCCGTGCTCTCCAACACCATCGCCGGCCTGAAGGCGAACGACCCGACGCTCCTGGAGGCGGCCCGCGGCATCGGCATGTCCCCGCTGGGCGTGCTCACCCGGGTGGAACTCCCCCTGGCCGTCCCCCTCATCCTGGCCGGTGTGCGCACGGCGCTCGTCCTGAACGTCGGTACGGCGACGCTGGCGACCTTCGGCGGGGGCGGCGGCCTGGGCGTGCTGATCACCACCGGCATCACCAGCCAGCGGATGCCGGTGCTGGTGCTCGGCTCGATCCTCACCGTGGCGCTCGCGCTGCTGGTGGACTGGCTGGCCTCGCTGGCGGAACTGCTGCTGCGGCCGCGGGGCCTGGAGGTGGGGACATGAGACGGCCCCGAGTCGGCTCCGTGAGCAGGCGTACGTGTCTGATGCTGGCCGCAGCCGTCCTGGTGGCCTCCGCCGGGTGCGGGCTGACCAGCGGCTCCCCCATGGTCGACGACGTGGGCCCCGGCTCGATCGGGCGGGGCCGGCCGCTGGCCGACGCCGATCTCACGGTCACCTCCAAGGAGTTCACCGAGCAGCTGGTACTGGGCGCGATCATGGGCATCGCCTTCGAGGCGGCCGGTGCGGAGGTGCTCGACCGCACGGGCATCCAGGGCTCAGTCGGCACCCGGGCGGCGGTGGAGAACGGCGACGCGGACGCCACGTACGAGTACACGGGCACCGCCTGGATCACGTACCTGGGCAACAGCAAGCCGATCCCCGACCCCCGGCAGCAGTGGCAGGCGGTGAAGGACGCGGACGCGAAGAAGGGCCTGACCTGGCTGCCGCCTGCGCCGATGAACAACACGTACGCACTGGCGATGAACCAGGCGAACTACAAGAAGTACGGGACGAAGACGCTCTCGGAGGTCGCCCGGCTGTCGAAGTCGGACCCGGGCGCGGTGACGCTGTGCGTGGAGGGCGAGTTCGCCAACCGGGCGGACGGACTGCCGGGGCTGGAGAAGGCGTACGGGATGTCCCTGCCGGCCGGGAACGTCACACAGATGGACACCGGCATCATCTACACCCAGACCGCGAAGGGCGCGTGCACCTTCGGCGAGGTCTTCACCACCGACGGCCGGATCAAGTCGATGAACCTGGTGGTGATGGAGGACGACCGCAAGTTCTTCCCGAACTACAACGCGGCCCCCATGGTCCGGACCGCCACCCTGAAGGCCTGGCCCGCGATCGCCTCGGTCCTCGACCCGGTCACGAAGGCGCTGACCAACGACGTCGCGCAGACCCTGAACGCGAAGGTCGACGTGGACGGCGAGGATCCGCACCAGGTGGCGCTGGACTGGATGAAGGAGAAGGGGTTCGTGGTGGAGGGGTAGCACTTCTCAGCAAGCGGGGACGTCACCCTTGCCGGCCTCCAGGGCCTTCAGCGAGTCGACCGCACCCTTGAGGGTGGTGACAGGGATCAGCCGCAGGCCCTTCGGCAGTTCGGCCTGCGCGTCGGAGCACTCGGCCTTCGGTACGAGGAACACGGTCGCCCCGTCCCGCCGCGCGGCCTGCGTCTTCAGCGGCACGCCGCCCACCGCGCCGACCTTGCCGCCGGTGGTGATGGTGCCGGTACCGGCGACCACCCGGCCACCGGTGAGATCACCGGTACCGAGCTTGTCGACGATGCCGAGGGAGAAGAGCAGCCCGGCGCTGGGCCCGCCGACGTCCTCCAGCCGCAGGTCGACGTCGATGTCCTCGTCGCCGAGGCGCAGGTAGTCCAGGGCGGCGGTGGTCGCCGCGTCCTGCGACTCCTTCATCTGCTCCTGGTTGTACTGCTCGATCTCGCCCACGTCGTCGCCGCTCGGGTAGACGGCGTCGCGCGGCATCACGGCCCGGTCGGTGTCGAACCAGCTCCCCAGCACGTCACCGAGGTGCACACTCGCGTCCGGCCCGGTCGCCTCGATGGTCGTCATCCGCAACTGCCCGCTGGTCTCCCGCGTCGGCGCGCCCTTGATGGTGATCACCTCGGCCCCCTGGTTCTTCCCCAGCACGTCCGCCGTCAGCCCGGGCTGCGCCACGGAGAACGGCAACGGCGCGAAGAGCACGGCAGCGAGCAGCCCCACGACGGGGACACCGCAGGCGGCGAGGAACTGGGGGCGGGAGAGACGTGAGAGCACGGGGTCAATCTAACGCGGGGGCGCTGCCGCTCTGGGTGGGGG
>NZ_QHJH01000236.1 GCF_003947455.1 Streptomyces sp. WAC 04229
CCCC
This sequence comes from Streptomyces sp. WAC 04229, assembly GCF_003947455.1. Classification (GTDB taxonomy): domain Bacteria; phylum Actinomycetota; class Actinomycetes; order Streptomycetales; family Streptomycetaceae; genus Streptomyces. The sequence goes on from NZ_QHJH01000236.1 coordinate 5, forward strand.
TGGACCCCCGGCCTTTGCCCACCCACCACCCGACTCGGTTGGGAGAGAGGGTCAGGTCGAAAAGCGTCGGAACTCTAGGCGCCCTTCGGCAGATACCTCTCCGCGAAGTCCAGTTCCAGGCGGACCTGCTTGATGCGTTCGTCGACGACCAGGGAGCCGTGGCCCGCGTCGTAGCGGTAGATCTCGTGGACGGCGCCGCGGGACTCCAGGCGCTTGACGTAGTTCTCGACCTGGCGGATCGGGCAGCGTGGGTCGTTGACCCCGGCCGAGATGTAGACGGGGGCCTTGACGTCGTCGACGTAGGTCAGCGGGGAGGACGCCTCGAAGCGCTCGGGGACCTCCTCGGGGGTGCCGCCCAGCAGGGTGCGGTCGAGGGCCTTCAGGCCCTCCATCTCGTCGTGGTACGCGGTGACGTAGTCGGCGACCGGGACGGCGGCGATGCCCAGGGTCCACGCCTCGGGCTGGGTGCCGATGCCGAGGAGCGTGAGGTACCCGCCCCAGGAGCCGCCGGTGAGGATGAGGCGGCCGGGGTCGGCGAGGCCGGAGGTGACCGCCCACTCGCGCACCGCCGCGATGTCCTCCAGCTCGATGAGTCCCACCCGGTGCTTGAGGGCGTCGGTCCAGGCGCGTCCGTACCCGGTGGAGCCCCGGTAGTTGACACGGACCACCGCGTATCCGTGGTCCACCCAGGCGGCCGGGCCGGCGGCGAAGGAGTCGCTGTCGTGCCAGGTCGGGCCGCCGTGGATGTCGAAGACCGTCGGGAGCGGGCCGGTCGCGCCGGCGGGCTTCTGGACCAGGGCGTGGATGCGGCCGCCGGGGCCCTCCACCCACACGTCCTCCACCGGGACCGAGCGCGGCGACTTCATGCCGGGCGGGTCCAGGACGACGCGGCCGGTGGTGGAGCGGACGGCCGAGGGCTCGGCGGCCGAGGACCACAGGTACTCCACGGTGCCGTCCGGGCGGGCCGTCGCCCCGGAGACGGTGCCCGCGGGCGTCTCGATCTCGGCCAGCTCGCGCTCGGCGAAGTCGTACCGGAACAGCTCGCTGCGGGCCTCGAAGCCGTGCACGATCAGCAGGGCGCTGCCGTCCGGGAACCACTCGGCGCTGACGTCGCCCGGCAGCTCCAGGGCGAGGTCGGTCTGCTCCCCCGTCGCCACGTCCCACACCAGCGGCTCCCAGCGGCCCCGGCGCTGGTGCCCGATGAGCAGGCGGGTGTCGCCGTCGACCGGCGCGAAGCCCAGGACCTCCAGGCCCAGCTCCTCCTCGCCGCCCGCCGTGTCGTCCAGCTCGGCGACCGTCGTGCCGTCGGGGCGCAGCACGCGCAGCGCCGAGTGCATCGCGTCGCCGTGCTCGGTGTGCTCGATCGCGATCAGCGTGCCGTCGTGCGAGAGGTCGCCGACGCCCGCGGACTCGCGGTGCCGGTAGATCTCCGCCGGGGCGGCGCCGTCCCCGCGCGCGAGATGGATGGTCGTACCCTCCTCGTCGGTGGAGCGGCCGACCACCGCCGTACGTCCGTCGCGGCCGAGGGCGAGGCCCGCCGGGTAGGAGGGGTCGAGGCCCGGCACGGCCGCCTCGTCCGCCCCGCCCGCGAAGGGCTGGCGGCGCCAGACGCCGAACTCATCGCCGTCCTTGTCGTCGAACCACCAGATCCAGTCGCCGTCGGGCGAGAGCACGCCGTCCGTCGTTCCGTTGGGCCGGTCGGTGACCTGGCGCTGGTCACCGGAGGCGCGGTCCCAGGCGTACAGCTCGTACGTCCCCGTCGCGTTCGACACGAACAGGGAGCGGTCCGGGGCGTCCTCGGCCCAGTCGGGCAGGGACACCCTGGGCGCCCGGAACCGCTTCTCCCACTCGGGCATCTGCTCGCCCTGCGTCTGCCGCTCGTCCGACTCGTCCGACGACTTGTCCGACCGAACGGACCCGTTGCTCTCAGTCATGGCCCCATACTGCCCCGACCCGCCGACCGCGCGCAGACGGGATCCCCAGCCTGTGGACAACCTCGCCCGTCCACCCGCCGGCCCGCACGTTTTCCACAGCCCCGAAGCAGGGGCGCACCGGCCCGCCCCGTACCGTGGAGGGCGTGTACCGGTTTCTGCTGACGCCCCGATGGTGGGGGATCAACGTCTTCGTCGTCCTGGCCATCCCCTTCTGCATCTTCATGGGTTCCTGGCAGCTGGGCCGCTTCGAGGACCGGGTGCAGGACCACGAGACGGCGGCCACCCAGCACGAGGAGGCCCGCCGGGACGCGCCCCGCCCGCTGGACGAGCTGCTGCCGCTGGACAAGTCCACGGTCGGCAAGCAGGCCACCGCCACCGGCCGGTACGACGACCAGCTGCTCGTCCCCGAGCGGAAGCTGGACGACCGGGAGGGCTACTACGTCCTCACGCTGCTGCGCACCGACGACGGCCGCGCGCTGCCGGTGGTACGCGGCTGGCTGCCGGGCGCACCCGACCCGGCGAAGGTCCCGGCCCCGCCCGCCGGCGAGGTCACCGTCACGGGAGCGCTGCAGGCCCCGGAGTCACCGGGCGGCAACGGCGTCAGCGGGCGCTCCGGATGGCCCGCCGGGCAGACCGGCTCGATCAGCGCGGCGACGCTGCTGAACCTCGTGCCGTACGACGTGTACGACGCGTGGGTCACGCTGAACAGCGGCGACTCCGGGATGCGGGCCGTGCCCGTCAGCGCGCCGCAGAACAGCGGCCTCGACCTGAAGGCGTTCCAGAACCTCGGCTACACCGCCGAGTGGTTCGCCTTCGTGGGCTTCGTGATCTTCATGTGGTTCCGGCTGCTGCGTCGCGAGGTCGAACTCGCCCGGGACGCGCAGCTGGGGCTGACGGTGGAGGAGGCGCAGGACGCCGAGACCGCCGGGGAAGAGACCGAGCGGGCGGCGCGGCCCAGCCCGTCCAACGCCTGAGCAGGCGCCCCTTACGACTCCGTGCCCGCCAGCACACCCGTCCAGTACACGGTGCCCACGCACGCGTTGGACACCGTGGCCGTGGCCGAGCCGGACCCGCCCTCCGGGGCGTAGGTCACCGACACGCTTCCGTCCGCCGGTCCGTCCTCGCTGAGCAGCTGCGTCGTGGGACCGGCCTCGGCGCCGCCCGTGGAGGTGCCGCCCGCGGCGGTCGTGTCCCCGGTGGGCGAGGGGTCCGGCGAGGGTCCGCCGGTGCTGCCCCCGGTGGTGCCGCCGGTGGTGGGACAGGTCTCCGAGGGCACCCATGCGAACTGCACCTCGTACCCGGAGGCCGGCGCCAGGGTCACTGCCGCGGTCTCCAGGGACGGGTCGGGCAGTCCGGCCGCGGCGTCGCCCGCCACATGCCGTGCCGTGCCGATCCTGGAGCGGTCCGCGGCTCCCTGCGAGGCGGTGGACACGCTGCCGGGGCCGGTGACGGTGCAGCCGTCCGAGGAGACGTTGGTGACCCGGAACGAGCCGTAGACCACGCCCGCCGAGTCGGGCTCGGCGATGCTGGCGACGGCCGACGCGAGCTGCTTCGGCGCACACGCCGGAACGTCGGCGGCGACGCTGGGCGAGGGGGCCGTCCCGGGTGCGGAACCCGTGGCCGCGCCGCTCTGCTCGCCTTCCGGCGTCTTCTCGGGGTCGGTGCGGTCCTCGCCCTCGGCGGTGCCCGGGGAGCCGACGACACCGCTCTGGCCGCCGGCCGGGTCCTTGCCCTGGGAGGAGCCGCCCTGGGCCTGCGAGGCATGGCCCGCGACGGACGGGTCGGCGCCCGGGCCGGTGGAGTTGGAGACGTGCACGAGGGCGGGGACCGCGGTGCCCAGGAAGAGGGCGGCGGCGGCCACTCCGACGGCGGCCTGGCGCTTGCGGGCCCGCCGGGCGGGTACCGCGCGGCGCAGGTGTTCCAGGGTGCCTTCGCTCGGCTCGACGTCCTGGACGGCCTGCTGCAGCATCCGGCGCAGCGCCGCCTCGTCGGCGTCGGGCCCGTCCTGCCCTCGCGGGTCGGGGCCCTGGTCGGCGGGGCCGTGGTTCACAGTTCCGTTCCCAGCGTCGTGCGTGTGCTTCTGCTGATCCTGTCCGGCGGTCGCGGCCACCGGGTCCGCCGCGGCCGGTCCGTCCGACGCGGCGGGTCCGTCCGGCGCGGGCCCCTCCCGGGGAACGGTCCCTTCCTGCGACGCGCCCTCTTCCCGCGGAGCGTGCCCCTTGCCGTCACTCATGCCGGTGCCTCCATGGCCACCCTGAGCGCCGCGATGCCGCGTGAACCGTACGCCTTCACCGAGCCGAGGGATATACCGAGCGTCTCGGCGACCTGTGCCTCGGTCATGTCGGCGAAGTAGCGCAGGACCAGGACCTCGCGCTGGCGGCGCTGGAGCCCTTTCATCGCCTTGATCAGGGAGTCGCGCTCCAACTGGTCGTAGGCGCCCTCCTCCGCGCTCGCCATGTCCGGCATCGGCTTGGAGAGCAGCTTGAGGCCCAGGATGCGGCGGCGCAGCGCCGAACGCGACAGGTTGACGACGGTCTGGCGCAGATACGCCAGGGTCTTCTCCGGGTCGCGGACGCGTTTGCGCGCGGAGTGCACGCGGATGAAGGCCTCCTGGACGACGTCCTCGCATGAGGCGGTGTCGTCGAGGAGCAGGGCCGCGAGGCCGAGCAGCGACCGGTAGTGCGCCCGGTACGTCTCGGTGAGGTGGTCGACGGTGGTACCCGCCGCCACCGTGTCGTCCGAGCCGTCGCGCTGGTTCGAGATGCGGGCCGGCCGCGCTGCTGGCATCGGCGCGATCACCGGCATGCCACCGGCCGGACCGGCCACACGGGGGCGGACTGACCGGCCGGGGGCCCGCACAGCGGGACCACGCGTCGATGCGGTGAATTCGAGTACCTCTGCCACGCCTGTTGGACACGCCGACCCCCGCGAGGGTTGTACGTGCCGGGCGTCACGTTCCCGTGTCGGTCCTGTCCGTCGGGCAGCCGCCCGGCTGACGGTGCGTCATACGCCCTCATCGTCCGCTCATCCCCTATGTCCCATGTGAACGAGCGTCCCCACGCCCGCCCTCGGCGTCCCCACGCCGACCCACGCGTCTCCGCGCCCTGAATGGGTGACCGCAAAGACGCTCCCCGCCTTCCGCACGGTTGCGGAGGGCGGGGAGGAAATCCTCTGACGGCACAGGTGCCGGGTACAAGTAGTCCGGACCAACTTCCGGATCACATCTCGTCCACAGATCCTACAAAGGAAACCCACGGTGGCCAGGGCATTTCGCCCCTCTGATGGGGCCTGACGGGATTTGAGGGAGCCTGATGGGGGTTCAGGCGAACTCGGCGGCCACCAGCTCCGCGATCTGCGCGGTGTTCAGCGCGGCGCCCTTGCGCAGGTTGTCCCCGCAGACGAAGAGTTCCAGCGCCGTCGGGTCGTCCAGCGCCCGCCGTACCCGCCCCACCCAGGTGGGGTCGGTGCCGACCACGTCGGCGGGGGTGGGGAACTCCCCCGCGGCCGGGTTGTCGAAGAGGACGACGCCGGGCGCGGTGGCCAGGATCTCCCGGGCCCGGTCGACGGTGACCTCGCCCTCGAAACGGGCGTGCACGGTCAGGGAATGGGTGGTGACGACGGGGACCCGTACACACGTCACGGCCACCGGAAGCTGCGGCAGTCCGAGGATCTTGCGGGACTCGTCCCGCACCTTCATCTCCTCCGACGACCAGCCGTCCTCGCGCAGCGACCCGGCCCACGGTACGACGTTCAGCGCGACCGGCTCCGGGAACGGCCCGGTGTCGTCGCCGACGGCCCGCCGCACGTCACCGGGGTGCGTCCCCAGCTCGGTGCCGGCCACCAGGGAAAGCTGCCGGCGCAGCGTGTCCACGCCCTCCCGGCCCGCGCCGCTGACCGCCTGGTACGAGGAGACGACCAGCTCGCGCAGCCCGAACTCGGCGTGCAGCGCGCCCGTCGCCACGATCATGGAGAGGGTGGTGCAGTTGGGGTTGGCGACGATGCCCCGCGGCCGCATCCGCAGCGCGTGCGGGTTGACCTCGGGCACGACGAGCGGCACGTCCGGGTCCATCCGGAACGCGCCGGAGTTGTCGACCACCACCACCCCCTTGGCGGCGGCGATCGGCGCCCACTGCGCGGCGACCTCGTCGGGGACGTCGAACATGGCGACGTCGACGCCGTCGAAGGCCTCCTCGGTGAGCGCGACGACCTCGACCTCCTCGCCGCGCACGGCCAGCTTGCGGCCGGCCGAGCGCGGCGAGGCGATCAGGCGGATGTCACCCCAGACGTCCGCGTGCTGGGACAGGATCGTGAGCATGACCGTGCCGACGGCACCGGTCGCGCCCACGACGGCGAGCGTGGGCCGCCCGTCCCGTGCGGTGACGGACATCAGCGGCCGGTGCCCCCGTAGACGACTGCCTCATCGCTGTCGGAGTCGAGACCGAAGGCGGAGTGCACGGCGCGCACGGCCTCGTTCACGTCGTCCTTGCGGGTGACGACCGAGATGCGGATCTCGGAGGTCGAGATCAGCTCGATGTTCACCCCGGCGTCGGAGAGCGCCGTGAAGAAGTCGGCGGTGACGCCCGGGTGGCTCTTCATACCCGCGCCGACCAGCGAGATCTTGCCGATCTGGTCGTCGTAGCGCAGGGAGTCGAAGCCGATGCCGGCGCGGTTCTTCTCCAGCGCGTCGATGGCCTTGCGGCCCTCGGACTTCGGCAGGGTGAAGGAGATGTCCGTCAGGCCCGTGGAGGCGGCGGACACGTTCTGCACGACCATGTCGATGTTGACCTGGGCGTCCGCGATCGCCCGGAAGATCGCGGCGGCCTCGCCCGGCTTGTCCGGCACGCCGACGACCGTGACCTTTGCCTCCGAGGTGTCGTGTGCGACTCCGGAGATGAGGGCCTGCTCCACCTGCTTTTCCCCTTGCTTGATCGGCTCGCTGCTGACCCACGTGCCCTGGAGTCCGCTGAAGCTGGACCGGACGTGGATCGGGATGTTGTACCGGCGGGCGTACTCCACGCAGCGGTGGAGGAGCACCTTGGAACCGCTGGCCGCGAGCTCCAGCATGTCCTCGAAGGAGATCCAGTCGATCTTCTTCGCCTTCTTCACGACGCGCGGGTCGGCGGTGAACACGCCGTCGACGTCGGTGTAGATCTCGCAGACGTCCGCGTCGAGCGCGGCGGCGAGGGCCACGGCCGTCGTGTCGGACCCGCCACGCCCGAGCGTGGTGATGTCCTTGCTGTCCTGGCTGACGCCCTGGAAGCCGGCCACGATGGCGACGTTGCCCTCGTCCACCGAGGTCTTGATACGCCCCGGGGTCACGTCGATGATCCGGGCCTTGTTGTGGACCGAGTCGGTGATGACTCCGGCCTGGCTGCCGGTGAACGACTGGGCCTCGTGGCCCAGGTTTTTGATCGCCATGGCCAGCAGCGCCATGGAGATACGCTCTCCGGCGGTCAGCAGCATGTCGAGTTCACGCCCGGCAGGGATCGGGGAAACCTGCTCGGCGAGATCGATCAGCTCGTCCGTCGTGTCGCCCATCGCGGAAACGACGGCGACCACCTGGTTGCCGTTCTTCTTCGCTTCCACGATCCGCTTGGCGACGCGCTTGATGCCCTCGGCATCGGCTACGGAGGAGCCTCCGTACTTCTGCACGACAAGGCCCACGTGCGCTCCTCGCTCAATCCGTCTCTTTCCGCACGTACGTATATGTACTGCGGTCGGCTCATTTTACCGAGCGTCCGGGTTTCGCCTCTGCGGTATCGCATGGTGAGACCCGGGTACTCGCTCAGGCTGGCTCATGCCCAACCGAAGACGGGTCACTCGGGAAAGTGCGGCGTGTCACACGTTCACAAGTATCTTTCCGTTCCGTAAAACCCGCACCCGGGGCCCCTCACGGCCCCCGGCGCTCAGGCTTCCGGCCGGACCGCGGCGATGAATGCCGACCAGGAACCCGGCGAGATCTGGAGCTCGGGACCGGAAGCGGCCGACTTGGAGTCACGGATGTGGACGGCGTCGTCGTGGGCGACCTCGACGCACGCGCCGCCCTCGTTGTCGCTGTAGCTCGACTTGAACCACTTCAACCGATCACTCACGCCGGCCCGCCTTCCGCTCGATCAAGCGGGCCGTCTCATCGGGGTCGAGGGCCCTCGCCGCGCTCAGCATGCCCTGCGCGCCGCAGAGTTCGTCCGCGATGTCGAGGAGGCGGGGCGACGGCATCCGTACGCCCCGTTCCATGGACGAGATGGTCTCGGGGGCGTAGTTGGCCGCGGCGGCCAAGGCCTCGCGGCTGACGTTGGCGAGGGTGCGCCAGCGTCTGATCTGGTTGCCGCCGTAGCACCAGGCCGCGGGTGACCGGGAGTTGTCGTTCGGTACCGGCACAGCGTCCACCTCCGGCTACTCGTGGACTACCGAGCGTATCGCCGACGATGGCTGTGCGTGACCGGGGCGGACGAGGTCGTCACTTCACCGGCCGCAGCCCCAGCGGTCCCGCGATCTCCTCCACCATGACCCTGCCGGCCTCCGATTCCAGGGTGTCGTCGCCGAGGTCCTCGTCGGTGTCCAGGCCGTCGAGGGCGGCCAGGGGCTGGTTGAGGCGGACGTGGGCGACGACCGACTGGAGGGCGCGCAGGGTGGCGGAGGCGGTGGAGCCCCAGTTGGAGAAGTAGGAGAACTGCCACCACCACAGGGCCTCCGTGGTGCGGCCGGCCTTGTAGTGGACCATGCCGTGGCGGAGGTCGGTGATGACGTCGGTGAGGTCGTCGGAGATACGGGCCGGGACCGGGGCCTTGCGCGGCTCGTAGGGGTCGAAGACCTCGGAGTAGACGTCGATGGGGTCGAGGATGCGGGCGAGGTTCTCGCGGAGTTCGTCGACGTCGAGTTCCGGGCCCGGGTCGGGCTCGTAGCGCTCGTCGGGGACGATGTCCTCGTGGGCGCCCAGGCGGCCGCCGGCCAGCATCAGCTGGGAGACCTCAAGGAGCAGGAAGGGGACGGCCGAGTCCGGTTCGTCGCCCTTGGCCACCTCCGTGACCGCGACCAGGAAGCTTTCGATCTGGTCCGCGATCTGGACCGCGAAGTCGTCGGGGTTCTGGTTGGTCGCGTGCAGCGTGGCGTCAGACATCTAGGAGTCGTCTCCCCTCGAAGGCGCGACCGAGAGTCACCTCGTCCGCGTATTCCAGGTCCCCACCCACCGGGAGGCCGCTGGCCAGGCGGGTGACCTTGAGGCCCATGGGCTTGATCATGCGGGCGAGGTACGTGGCCGTGGCCTCGCCCTCCAGATTCGGGTCCGTGGCCAGGATCAGCTCCGTCACCGTGCCGTCGGCCAGGCGGGCCAGCAGTTCACGGATGCGGAGGTCGTCGGGGCCGACCCCGTCGATCGGGCTGATCGCGCCGCCGAGCACGTGGTAGCGCCCGCGGAACTCGCGGGTGCGCTCGATGGCGACGACGTCCTTCGGTTCCTCCACCACGCAGATGACGGCGGGGTCGCGCCGGGGGTCGCGGCAGATGTTGCACTGCTCCTCCTGCGCCACGTTCCCGCAGGTCGCGCAGAAGCGGACCTTGGCCTTCACTTCCATGAGGGCCTGGGCGAGCCGTCGTACGTCGGTCGGTTCCGCCTGGAGGACGTGGAAGGCGATCCGCTGCGCGCTCTTGGGACCGACGCCGGGCAGGCGCCCGAGCTCGTCGATGAGGTCCTGGACCACGCCTTCGTACAACGGACTGCCGTCCTTCCTGAGGTTCCTGCACTACGTACGGTAGATGGCTTCCGCCGGTCTGAGAAAGGCGAACTCAGAAAGGCAGGCCGGGGATGCCGCTGCCGCCGCCCATGCCCTGGGCGAGGGGTCCGAGCTTCTCCTGCTGGAGGGTCTGCGCGTTCTCGTTGGCCGCCTGGACGGCGGCGACGACCAGGTCTGCGAGGGTCTCGGTGTCCTCGGGGTCCACCGCCTTCGGGTCGATCACGAGGCCGCGCAGCTCGCCGGAGCCGGTGACCGTCGCCTTCACCAGGCCGCCGCCCGCCTGGCCCTCGACCTCGGTCTGTGCCAGTTCCTCCTGGGCCCGGGCGAGGTCCTGCTGCATCTTCTGGGCCTGCTGGAGCAACTGCTGCATGTTGGGCTGGCCACCACCGGGGATCACGTTCGGCTCCTGTCGCTACGGCTCGTCGCGGATTTTTCCCGTTCGGCACGAGCCTACGTGGTCCGGGCGGCCCTCGCCCCAGCACTCTTTCGAGTGATGTCGCCCCAGTCCTATACCTGATCAAGGGCATCTTCTGGGCGGAAAGACGACGGAACCCACGGTTTCGCCACCCATTGGGCGGTAGGAAGGGTTCCGAGCAGGAGCGGACGGTGAGCAGTAGGGAGTGCCGGGTGGGTCAGCCGGAGAGGCAGCCCGAGGGGCCGCCGCAGGACGGGCGGGGCGAGCAGGGGGCGGCCGGGGCGCGGCCGGGCGACCTGGCCGGACGGGCGTTTCCGCTCGGCGACTGGGCGCTGCCCGCCGACCGGCTGGACGAGCTGTACCGGTGGGTGGAGCGGGGTGCGCTGGACACGGCGGCCTGGTA
>NZ_QHJH01000237.1 GCF_003947455.1 Streptomyces sp. WAC 04229
CACCCACCCGCTACACGGCCCCGGCCCCGGTCAGTGACCGCACCTCCGTCTCGGCGTGCTTGGCCTCGTCCGGGACCTCCGGCGAGGTGACCGTGCCCAGCCAGCCGGCGAGGAAGCCCAGGGGGATCGAGACCAGACCCGGGTTCTGCAGCGGGAAGTACTGGAAGTCGACGTCCGGGAAGAGCGACTGCGGGCCCCCCGACACCACCGGGGACAGCAGCACGAGCACCACCGCCGGGACCAGGCCGCCGTAGACGGCCCACACCGCTCCGCGCGTGGTGAAGCCGCGCCAGAACAGCGAGTAGAGCAGCACGGGCAGGTTTGCGGAGGCGGCGACGGCAAAGGCGAGGCCCACCAGGAACGCGACGTTGAGGTCGCGGGCGAGCAGGCCGAGTCCGATCGCCACGGCACCGATCCCGACAGCGGCGATCCGCGCCACGGCGACCTCGCCGCGCGGCTCCGTCTCGCGGCGGCGCAGGGACGCGTAGAGGTCGTGGGCCACGGACGCGGAGGACGCGAGGGTGATGCCGGCGACCACCGCGAGGATGGTGGCGAAGGCGATGGCGGCGACGACCGCGAACAGCACCGTCCCGCCGGTGGAGCCCGCACCGCCGCCCAGGTCGAGGGCGAGCAGCGGGACCGCCGTGTTGCCGGCCGCGTTGGACGCGCGCACGGCGTCCGGTCCGACCAGGGCGGCGGCGCCGAAGCCGAGCACGATCGTCATCAGGTAGAAGCCGCCGATGAGTCCGATCGACCACACGACGGACCGCCGCGCCGCGCGGGCCGTGGGCACCGTGTAGAAGCGGGACAGGATGTGCGGCAGCCCGGCCGTGCCCAGCACCAGGGCCAGCCCCAGGCTGATGAAGTCGAAGCGGGAGGTCCAGTCCGCGCCGTACGCCAGCCCCGGCGCCAGGAACGCCTCACCGTGGCCACTGCGTTCGGCCGCCGTGCGCAACAGCCGGTCGACGTCGCCCTGGAAGCGCACCAGGACGAGCGTGGTCAGGGCCACGGTGCCGCCGAGCAGCAGCACCGCCTTCACGATCTGAATCCAGGTGGTGGCGCGCATCCCGCCCAGCGACACGTAGATCACCATCAGGGCGCCGACGCCGATGACGGTCCAGGTCCGCGCCGCCTCGGTGGTGCCGCCGAGCAGCAGGGCGACCAGACTGCCCGCGCCGACCATCTGCGCCACCAGGTACAGGACGGACACGGTGACCGAGGACGCCCCTGCCGCTATCCGCACCGGCCGCTCCCGCATCCTGGAGGCCACGACGTCGGCGAGGGTGAACCTGCCGCAGTTGCGCACCAGTTCGGCGACGAGGAACAGCACGACGAGCCAGGCCACCAGAAAGCCCACCGAGTACAGCATGCCGTCGTAGCCGTAGAGCGCGATGAGCCCCGAGATGCCGAGGAAGGACGCGGCCGACATGTAGTCGCCCGCGATGGCAAAACCATTCTCCATCGGTGAGAAGAGGCGGCCGCCCGCGTAGAACTCCTCCGCCGACCCCTGCCGGTGGCGGCTCACCCACGTGGTGATGCCCAGCGTGACGGCGACGAACGTGCTGAACAGCAGCAGCGCCAGCGTCTGGTGGTCGCCGGTCATGACGCGCCACCCCGCACGCCGCGGGTCAGTTCCTGGGTGTCCCAGCGCAGTTCGAGCGCGGCCCGGTCCCTGCGCAGCCGGGCATGCCGGGCGTACGCCCAGGTGAGCAGGAAGGTGGTGAGGAACTGCCCGAGCCCCGCGACCATCGCCACGTTCACCGCTCCCGCCACCTGACGGGCCATCAGCTCGGGCGCCGTGGTGGCGGTCACCACGTAGGCGAGGTACCAGACGAGGAAGGCGGCGACCGCCGGCACCACGAACCTCCGGTACCGGCTGCGCACCTCCTGGAAGGCGGGGCTGCGCTGCACCTCCAGGTACACCTCGGCCGCACCCCGGGACGGTTCCCCGGCCGGTTCCCTGCGCATCCCCGGCAGTGCCGGCTCCGGGGGCCCGGCATCCGCGGACTCACCCCAGCCGGAGGCGAGCGCGTCGTACCACGGGTCGTCGTACCGGATGTCGTCGTACCGGAGGGCCGGGGGCGTGTCGACGTATGCCCGGTCCGGCACGGCGCGGGGGTCGACCGCGCTTTCGGCACCACTCCCGGCCCCGCGGGAACGGTCATTGCTTGACTGCATGCCCAAGGATGGACAGAACGGGAAGATCCCCGACTCTTCTTCCCTAACCGCTTCACCCCATCAGGTGACTCAACCCCTGGGTGGCGGGACCAGCCCCTCCCCGAAGGCGTAACGCGCCGCCTGAGCACGGTCCTTGAGCCCCTCATGGAGGAGTTGCGCCACCGCCGCGGACGCCCCTTGGCCGAGCAGGCGACGGAGCGCCTCCTTGGAAGGCCGTTTCGTCCGGACGTGCTCCGTCACGCGGGGTCGCTCCGAGTGGGCCGGGATCATGGGTGGAGCCCGGAACGGCCGGGAACTCGCCCCATGGGTGGCAAACCGGCACCGGGCCCGGATACGGATCCCGGGCCCGGCTTCAACGGCTGAGCGTGGTCACGCGTCGATGCGCGACCGGTCCAGCGTCGCCGCCGAGTTGGAGATGAACTCCTTGCGCGGCGCGACGTCATTGCCCATCAGCAGGTCGAAGACCTGCTCGGCGGATTCCAGGTCGGTCAGGTTGATCCGGCGCAGCGTGCGGCGCCGGGGGTCCATGGTCGTCTCCGCGAGCTGGTCGGCGTCCATCTCACCCAGACCCTTGTACCGCTGGATGGAGTCCTTGTACCGGATGTTCTTGCTCTGGAACTCCATGAGCCTGTCCCGCAGCTCGCGGTCCGAGTACGTGTAGACGTACTTGTCCTGGCCCTTCTTCGGCTGGATCAGCTCGATGCGGTGCAGCGGCGGCACCGCGGCGAAGACCCGGCCGGCCTCCACCATGGGCCGCATGTAGCGGTGGAACAGGGTGAGCAGCAGGGTGCGGATGTGGGAGCCGTCGACATCGGCGTCGGTCATCATGATGATCTTGCCGTAGCGGGCCGCGTCGATGTCGAAGGTGCGGCCGGACCCCGCTCCTATGACCTGGATGATCGCACCGCACTCGGCGTTCTTGAGCATGTCGGTCACGGACGACTTCTGTACGTTGAGGATCTTGCCGCGGATCGGCAGCAGCGCCTGGAACTCCGAATTCCGGGCGAGCTTCGCCGTACCGAGCGCGGAGTCTCCCTCGACGATGAACAGCTCGCTGCGGTCGACGTCGTCGCTGCGGCAGTCCGCGAGCTTCGCCGGCAGCGAGGAGGACTCCAGGGCCGTCTTACGGCGCTGTGCGTCCTTGTGCTGTCGGGCGGCGATCCGGGTCCGCGCCGCGGCGACGGCCTTCTCCATCACCACGCGGGCCTGCTGCGCGGCGTCCCGCTTGGTCGAGGTCAGGAACGCCTTGAGTTCCTTGGTGATGACGTTGTTCACGATCCGGCGGGCCGCCGAGGTGCCGAGGACCTCCTTGGTCTGGCCCTCGAACTGCGGCTCCGCGAGCCGGACCGTGACGACCGCCGTGAGCCCTTCCAGGGCGTCGTCCTTGACCACGTCGTCCTCGGCGACGCGCAGCATCTTCTTGGTCCGCAGCACCTCGTTCATCGTCCTCGTCACCGCCTGCTCGAAGCCGGCGACGTGGGTGCCGCCCTTCGGGGTGGCGATGATGTTGACGAAGGACCGGAGCGTGGTGTCGTAGCCGGTGCCCCAGCGCATGGCGACGTCGACGCCGAGGTCGCGGGTGACCTCGGTGGGCGTCATCTGGCCGTGCTCGTCGAGCACCGGGACCGTCTCCTTGAAGCTGCCCTGACCGCTGAAGCGGAGGACGTCGCAGACAGGCCGGTCAGCGGCCAGGAACTCGCAGAACTCGCTGATGCCGCCGTCGAAGCGGAACGACTCCTCGCCCTTGCTGCCGCCGTCACCGAGGCCGAGCTCGTCCCGGACCACGATGGTCAGTCCGGGCACCAGGAAAGCGGTCTGCCGGGCCCGCTGGTGCAGCGTGTCCAGGGAGAGCTTGGCGTCCTTGAGGAAGATCTGGCGGTCGGCCCAGTAGCGCACGCGCGTGCCACTGCGGGTCTTGGGGATCTTCTTGGCCTTACGGAGCCCGTTCTTGGCCTCGAACTTGGCGTCCGCACCCGTCCCCGCGAAGGCGCCGGGAACACCGCGCCGGAAGCTGATGGCGTGGGTGTGCCCGTCGCGGTCCACCTCGATGTCCAGGCGGGCGGACAGGGCGTTCACCACGGAGGCGCCGACGCCGTGCAGACCGCCGGAGGCGGCGTACGAGCCGCCGCCGAACTTGCCGCCGGCGTGCAGCTTGGTCATGACGACCTCGACGCCGGACAGGCCGGTCTTGGGCTCGACGTCGACGGGGATGCCCCGGCCGTTGTCACGGACCTCCACCGAACCGTCGTCGTGGAGGATCACTTCGATGTGGTCGCAGTAGTCGCCCAGGGCCTCGTCGACGGAGTTGTCGATGATCTCCCACAGGCAGTGCATCAGGCCGCGGCTGTCGGTGGATCCGATGTACATGCCCGGACGCTTGCGTACGGCCTCGAGCCCCTCGAGGACGAGCAGGTGCCGCGCGGTGTAGTTGGATCCGTCCCGGTCTGCTCCTGCCAGCAGCGCAGTGGACGGCACGGATGTCTCGGCGGTCACGCGGTTCGCTCCTCGCTGAATTTCAGATGGGGCCCCGCTGGGTAAGGGCGCGGCTCGGTTCACCGGTCAGAGGGTACCGAGCCCTGGTAGAGCCGTTGCAACGCCACCCTCGTCGCCGTCTCACCCTAGTCCAGAGTCGCATGCCTGTTCGATCCCTCGATGGGGTGAAGTACACATCACGTTCCCTTCGAGGCATGAACCATTTAGGCTCCGGGCACGTCCTCATGAACAAACCGGCAACCCAGCCGGCCGGACCGACACTGACCGACTGCGCGAACCCGTACGACACAGAGACACGCAATACGGCACATTCGCCGCCAATCGGCAACAGCCGGCCCCTCGGAAAGTTTTTTCGAGGAAAAGCCACGAGCGGGAACGTTTTGGGGCTGGTTGGATGTTGACCCTGGTACGACAGCTCGTCGAGCTAGAGAAGAGGCGACGTGACTACTGTTCTGACTTCCGCAAGCCCGCTGACGGCCGCCGATCGCTGCGACCGCTGCGGCGCCCAGGCATACCTGCGCGTCGTCCTGCTGAGCGGCGGAGAACTGCTCTTCTGCGCCCACCACGGGCGCAAGTTCGAGCCGGAACTCAAGAAGATCGCCGCTGAGATACAGGACGAGACGGAGCGGCTCACGGCCGTTCCGGCTTCTTCCCCCGAGGAAGAGCGCTGACACTGCGCGCCCGACGACGAGCCGAATCGGCGCTAGGCCGATGAACGGGCGGCCGCCTCCACACCAGGAGGCGGCCGCCCGTGCTCGTGCCCCAAGGGCCCTCAGCGGCCGTCAGGCGCCTCTCGCCCTCGCTCGGCGGCGCTGACGGCGGGCCTGTCCCAGCCGAGCGTCCGCAGCATCGAGGAGACGCGCGTGTACACCCCGGGACTGCCCGGGCGCCCGCAGCCGCTCCCCCAGGACACCAGGCCGATGAGCCTGCCCTGACCGACCAGCGGCCCCCCGCTGTCCCCCTGGCAGGCGTCCCGCCCGCCGGCGTCCTCGCCCGCGCAGAGCATGCCGCTCGCGAGGTAGCGCCCCTCGTCACTCCCCGGGTACGCCCTCTGACAGCTGGCGTCGGGCAGTACGCGCACGCGTGCCGCCCGCAGGCCGTTCGCGTAGTCCCCGGCCCCCGAGGCGTCCCCCCAGCCGTACACGAGCGCTCCCGTGTCCGGTGTGTAGGCCGGGTCGCCCTCGGCCGCCATCCCTATGACCGAGCCGGCGGGCAGGGCTTCGGAGAGGGTGAGTACCGCGAAGTCTCCGGCGTTGCTGGCGTCGTCGTGGCCCGGATTGACCCAGACGGCGCGGACGCGGATCTCCTGGCCCTGGTCGGACATCAGGTCCGTCCGGCCGGCGATGACCTTCAGGTCGTCCACCTGCTCCGGCGGCGAGCCGAGCACTTCCTCCCCCAGGCAGTGGGCGGCCGTGAGTACGGTGGTCCGGCCGACGGCCACTCCCCCGCAGAACTGTCCCGCCCGCGCACCTCCGAACCGGTCACGGCTGGACAGGGCGACGGTCCACGGGCTGTCGGAGACTTCGACCGGAAAGCCCCCGACGACGATGCTGTCGGCGGACGCGGGGGCGGCTGATCCCAGCGGTATCGCGGTCGCCGCGGCCGCCAGGACCAGCGGCCGGGCCAGTGCCCGGGAAAAGAGGCGACGCATGCAGGCTCCTCACTCCTAGGTGGTCGTGGGACACCCAGAGTGATCCAGTACGCCCGGACACGCACCCGCTGATCAACGCGAAGGCCCGGTTCCGCTGTGCCGGAACCGGGCCTTGTCGTTCGTACGACGAGTCCTAGTCGAGGTAGTCGCGCAGCACCTGGGAGCGCGACGGGTGACGCAGCTTCGACATGGTCTTGGACTCGATCTGGCGGATGCGCTCGCGCGTGACGCCGTACACCTTGCCGATCTCGTCGAGGGTCTTCGGCTGACCGTCGGTGAGACCGAAGCGCATGGAGACGACGCCCGCCTCGCGCTCGGACAGGGTGTCGAGAACGGAGTGCAGCTGCTCCTGCAGGAGGGTGAAGCTGACCGCGTCGGCCGGGACGACCGCCTCGGAGTCCTCGATGAGGTCACCGAACTCGCTGTCGCCGTCCTCGCCCAGCGGGGTGTGCAGCGAGATGGGCTCGCGACCGTACTTCTGGACCTCGATGACCTTCTCCGGGGTCATGTCGAGTTCCTTGGCCAGCTCCTCCGGGGTGGGCTCGCGGCCCAGGTCCTGGAGCATCTGGCGCTGCACACGGGCCAGCTTGTTGATGACCTCGACCATGTGCACCGGGATGCGGATGGTGCGGGCCTGGTCGGCCATCGCGCGGGTGATCGCCTGGCGGATCCACCAGGTGGCGTACGTGGAGAACTTGTAGCCCTTGGTGTAGTCGAACTTCTCCACCGCGCGGATCAGACCGAGGTTGCCCTCCTGGATGAGGTCCAGGAAGAGCATGCCGCGGCCGGTGTAGCGCTTGGCCAGGGAGACCACCAGGCGGAGGTTGGCCTCCAGGAGGTGGTTCTTGGCGCGGCGCCCGTCCTCGGCGATGATCTCCAGCTCACGCTTGAGCTTGGGCGCGAGCTTGTCGGAGTTCGCCAGCTTGTCCTCGGCGAACAGGCCGGCCTCGATGCGCTTGGCGAGCTCGACCTCCTGCTCGGCGTTGAGAAGGGGGACCTTGCCGATCTGCTTCAGGTAGTCCTTGACCGGGTCGGCGGTGGCACCGGCCGCGGCGACCTGCTGGGCCGGGGCGTCGTCCTCGTCGTCGTCGGACAGCACGAAGCCCGCGTTCTCGGTGCCCTCGGGCTCCTCCGTCGCGGCCTTCGGCTCCTCGATCGCCTCGTCCTCGGGAAGCTCGCCGTCTTCCTTCTTGGCGGTCGTCTTCTTGGCCGCGGTCTTCTTGGCGGTCGTCTTCTTGACCGCCGCCTTCTTGGCGGTGGTCTTCTTGGCCGCCGTCTTCTTGGCGGGCGCCTCCGCCTCTTCGTCGACGGCGGGCTCGGGGGCGGGCGCCGTCGGGGTGGCGGGAGCGGCGGCCTTCCTGCCGGGCACCGCCTTCGCCGCGACCGCCTTCGTGGCGGTGCGCTTGGCGGGGCTCTTCGCTGCGACGCTCTTTCGGGTGCGCTTGGGCTCTGCGGCACTGACCATCAGCGTCACACCCTCTTCCTCGAGGATCTGGTTGAGGCTGCGCAGTACGTTCTTCCACTGAGTGGCCGGAATCTGGTCAGCTTCGAAGGCCCGACGCACGTCGTCGCCGGCGATCTGCCCCTCAGCCTTTCCCCGCTCAATGAGCGCCATGACAGAGACGGACTCGGCGATCTCCGGCGGGAGCGTACGGGATGTGCTGGCCGACACGAACAACCTCTCGGATGGTTGGAAAACGGCTTCCGGCTCCGTCCACGACGGACTGGAACCGACCACCGGCTTGGGGATGGGCCGACGGTGCGGGCGGCGCCGGGGGAGATGCACAGCGCCGTGAACGGCGCCCGTATTCCCTCCTCGGCTGTCACCTCTTAGGTCATCGTGTTGTTCCCAGGAGCGTTACGCCCAATCCGCGTGGCCCGAGTCACACCCCGTAAGCAGTCAAAATCGGTCATAAACGGGTAAACAATGCCATCGGCTCGCACGATTCGAGCGAGCGAGGAGGTTCAGCCTCTCATCACACGGTCGGACCCCGTGGCGTCACGGAGGACTCCACGGGGTCCGACGGTGGCGGCGTTCGCCCGGTCACTGCCACAGGAGGGGTTTGGCGTGCCCGGACCGCGCCGTTCCGGCGGGACGGGGTCAGTGCTCGCGGGGGGCGGGCACCACGCGTTCCACCTCGGGGTGGGCGGTCAGAAGCTGGCGCATGGCGGCCTCGGCCGCCGCGCCGTCGCCCGCGGCGAGGGCGTCGACGATCCTGCCGTGCTGGGCCAGGGAGACGTCGTTCGGCCGGTCACAGCCCGTGACCGGACCTCCGGAGACGTGGAGGGCCGCGGAGACGATACCCGAGAGGTGGTCCAGCATGCGGTTCCCGGCGACCTGGATGAGCAGTGTGTGGAACTCGGCGTCGGCGCGCGAGAAAGTCAGCGCGTCACCCTGCCCCATGGCATGGCCCATGATCCCGACCATGTCCGACAGGCGCTGCTGGACGTCCTCGCGCCCGTGCCCGGCGGCCAGGCGCGCGGCGAGCGGCTCGATCGTCCAGCGCAGCTCGCTCAGCTCGCGGCGCTGATCGTCGCGCTGCGGCCCGAAGGCACGCCATTCGATGATGTCGGGGTCGAGGAGGTTCCAGTCGCTCACGGGGCGCACGCGCGTGCCCACGTTCGGGCGCGCACTGACCAGGCCCTTGGCCTCCAGCACCCGGAGCGACTCCCGGACCACGGTGCGGGACACCTCGAAACGCTGGCCGATCTCCTCGGGCACCAGCGGGCGGTCGGCACCGAGGTCACCCGAAACGATCATCTGGCCAAGCTGCTGGACGAGTTGCCCGTGCAGTCCGCGGCCACGGTTGCCCGCGGTGCGCCGGCCCACGCGCCCCAGCTCGGGTTCCACCCCTTCCCAGGAGGGCGTCCCGACGCGGTCGACGGCGGGCGTCTCCGCGTAGGGGTAGCGGTCGAGTTCGCCCGGGTTCGCGAGGCCGGAGTCGGCGGAGCGGGCGGCGGTCATCATGGTGTGCGCAAGGGTACTCACGCATCCTTTGTCGGCGCCGTTCCCAACTCCCTTGAGGTCTTTGGTGAAAAGCACACGAAAGGGTGATCGCTCACCCCGTCGCAATTGACGCCTTATCGGAAAGAAATGGGCTTTCCCCGGGGACTTGCGCGCAGGGTCGGACCGGAAGAGCGCGGCGACCGTCACCGGACCCTGCTGCGCAGGGTCGTGAGCAGGAAGGCGCAGAGCAGAGCGGTCAGCGACAACGTCATTGCGCCGCCCACCGGTTGGACGACGACGCGCAGCACCTCTGCCACATAGCGCTCGCCCCCGAACGGCCACTGCGTCAGGAGGACCTCGCGCACCCGCAACGGAAGGCCGGCCGCGGTCCGTACGTCCGGACCCTCCCAGACCTTCTGTACGACCGGCACGACGACGACCGGAACGGCGACCACCGCGGCGAGTCCGGCGGTGGTGGAACGGAAGAGACCCGCGGCGAGCACACCGGACCAGGCGCACCCGACGACGAGCCCGGCCCAACCGACGCCCAGCACGGACCAGTCCGCGGGAATTCGCGCGAGTTCTCGCCCGTAGAACAGATGGAGCACTTCGGCGTTGGAGCCGGCGGTCAGGGCGGCCAGCACGAGTGCGACGGCGGCGGACACGAGCAGTTTCGCGGTCAGCAGCCCCAGCCTGCGCGGCACGGTGCCGCGGTCCGCCGCCAGGGCGGGGTGGCGGAACTCGTCACCGAAGGCGAGCGCCCCGAGCAGCCCCGCGCCGAGCGCCGCGGGCGGCAGGGGCAGTTCCCGCGGCCAAGCCGCCAGGAGCCGCGCCTGGGGGGTGTGGCCGACCCGCGCGAGGACCACTGCCATGACGGCGGACACGACGAGCACGACGGCGCCGATGACGAACCCGGTGCTGATGCCGGCCACACGCCGGATCTCGTAGCGGAGCGGACGGAGCGGGCTGGGGGCGGAGCGCACGGAGATGGGTGGCGGAAGCACGGATGCCGCACCGGGGGTGAGGGCGGCGTACGTGCGCTGGGTGGGCCGGGGCCGGCCGGTGGCGCCGGGAATCGCGGGGGGCGTGGGAGCCACGGGAGCTTCGACGGCGGTGGCCTCGGCGACTTCGGAACGCCGGTTGCCGGCGGGGGGCGTCCGGTCGTCACTCGTGGAG
>NZ_QHJH01000238.1 GCF_003947455.1 Streptomyces sp. WAC 04229
GTACGGGGTTCTCGGGCGGGGTGGTGGGCGTGGGTGCGCCAGGAAGGCGTGCGGGGTCCGCCGGTGGCGCGGAATCGTAGGCGTGGGTGCCGTCCCTCGGCATCCGGGACGTGTTCGCGGGCGTCCGGGACACGCGATCGGCCGCGGACGTGCCGTAGGCGGCGGGACCCTCGCGCGGCTCGGTGGGCGCGGAGCGCTGCGCGGGGGCGCCGAAGGCGGAGGCGGAGTCCTCGGACCCCGGGGAGCGGGACGGGGCCTCCGGCGGGCGCGGCGGGAGCGGCCCCGGCGCCCGGCCCCCGGAGACACCACCCCCGGGCGCGGGCCCGCCGAAGGCCGAGTCGCCGATCGCCGCAGGGCGGCGCGCGAGAGCGTCCTCCCCCGGCCTCCCGGACGCACCCCCGGGCGCGGACGTGCCGAAGGCGGAGGCGGCTTCCTCGGGCTCCGCAACGGGCGCGAGGGGGTGCGCGGGGCCGACGCCCCCCGGCCCACGGGACACACCCCCGGGCGTGGACGCGTGGAAGGCGGAGGCCGGGATCTCGGGCCCTGCCGTGCGGGCGGAGGCGTCGGCGCCCGGTGGACCGGGGTGCGTGGGGCCGGTCACCGGGGTCGGTGGGGCGCCGTCCTCCCGGATGCCTCCGCTCCCCCGCCGGACGGCGTCCAGTGCCGTCAGCCGGGCTCGGAGTTCGGTGCAGCGGGCCGTTGCCCGGGTGTGGTCGTCGTGGGCCCAGGCGAGGTCGAGCCGGAGGGAGGCGGCCGTCTCCGGGGCCGTGTCGGGGTGGGACAGCGTCCGGGTCAGCCGGGTCTCGCGTTCCGCGGCGTACCGCTGCTCGCGGAGCATCACGTCGAGCCGGTCCCGCAGGGCGTCGCGCGCGCCCGGCAGGGAGTCGTACGCGGCGAGCGCGGCGGCGTGCAGGGCGCGGGCGGGCCCCGTCTCGGCTTCCGCGGCAGCGGCACCGTACCGGCCGGCGAGGTCCTGGAGCAGCGCCTCCACCACGTCCCAGGGCGGGATCTCACGCCCGTCGAGACAGGCCCGTATGCCCTCGGGGTCGCGCTGCCAGAACACCCCGCACCAGCCGGCGCCCTGGTCCAGGCGCGTCAGCAGTCCGGTCAGGTACCGGGTGAAGTCCCAGACCCGACCCGGCAGTTGTTCCACGGCCATGGTTCGACTCCCGCCCGACCGGAGGACTCCGGTCCGTCCGGTCACGTAGGGAACACCAGCCGTGTTACGGCGCCGCTACAGGGAGTTTTCGACCAGGGGCGTCACCGCACCCTCACACCCCGGCGAGGACGCACAGCCCGGCCAGCTCGTCCATGGACAGCCCGAGCGCGCGGGCCAGCGCGGCCACCGTGAAGAACGCCGGGGTCGGCGCGCGGCCGGTCTCGATCTTGCGCAGCGTCTCGGCGGAGATGCCCGCCTCGGCGGCGACCTCCGTCATGCTCCGCTCGCCGCGGGCCTCCCGCAGCAGCCGGCCGAGCCGCTCGCCGCGCTCGCGCTCTTCGGGGGTCAGGGGGGTGCGCACCATACCGGCATTGTAATACCGGCTTCCCGTACCGGGACCAATTCAAATACCGGTATAGTAATTGGCATGGTGGAGCTCAAGACAGACACATCGATCGAAGCGATGCACACGGCCGGCCAGGTCGTCGCCCGCGCCCTGACCGCGGCCCGGAACGCGGCCGCGGTGGGCGTCTCCCTGCTGGAACTGGACGAGGTGGCGCACGGCGTACTGAAGGAGGCGGGAGCGGGCTCCCCGTTCCTCGGCTACCGGCCCTCCTTCGCGCCGACCCCCTTCCCGGCCGTCCTCTGCGCGTCGGTCAACGACGCGATCGTGCACGGCATCCCGGACGGCTACCGGCTGCGCGACGGCGACCTCGTCTCACTCGACTGCGGGGCCACGCTCGGCGGCTGGGCCGGCGACTCGGCGATCAGCTTCGTCGTCGGGACCCCGCGCCCGGCGGACCTCGCCCTGGTCGAGACCGCCGAGCGGGCGCTCGCGGCGGGCATCGCGGCGGCCGTCGTGGGCAATCGCATCGGCGACATCTCGCACGCGATCGGCACGGTGTGCCGGGCGGGCGGCTACGGCATCATGGACGACTTCGGCGGCCACGGCATCGGCCGGCGGATGCACGAGGACCCGGGCGTGCCCAACGAGGGCCGGCCGGGACACGGACTCCCGCTGCGGCACGGCATGGTTCTCGCCATCGAGCCGATGCTGATCGCCGGCGGCCGGGACGACTACCACGCGGCCGCCGACGGCTGGACCCTGCGCACCAACGACGGCTCACGCGCGGCGCACGTGGAGCACACGGTGGCGGTCACGGACAGCGGCCCGCGCGTCCTGACCGCACGGGACGCCCTCCAGCTCCGGTAGGCCCGGCCCGGGGTCCGCCCGCCTCCGCGGACATGCCCACCGGCACAGAACGTGTCATGTTGGGGCATGAGCGCACGCCGACCGGGTTACCCGGCCCCGGTACGCCGATCAGCGAAGCAGCGGAGGACCGGAAACGATGACCAGCGGCTTCATGGGCCCGGAGGGCGACCCGTTCGCGGAATTCCTGGCACGCTTCTTCGGCGGGCCGAAGCCCAGGCAGATCGACATCGGCAGGCTGCTCAGCCAGCCGGCCCGGGAGCTGGTGCGCGGCGCCGCCCAGTACGCGGCCGAACACGGCAGCCGGGACCTGGACACGGAGCACCTGCTGCGGGCCGCGCTCGCCACCGAACCGACCCGGGGCCTGCTGAGCCGCGCCGGCGCCGACCCCGACTCGCTGGCGTCGCAGATCGACGAGCGGACCGGCCCGGCGCAGCACGCGCCGGGCGAGGCCCCGCCGCCGACGTCGCTCTCGCTGACCCCGGCCGTCAAGCGGGCGCTGCTGGACGCGCACGAACTGGCCCGGACGACTGGCACCGGGTACATCGGCCCGGAGCACGTGCTCAGCGCCCTGGCCGCCAACCCGGACTCGGCCGCCGGGCACATCCTGAACGCGGCCCGGTTCGCGCCCTCCGGCCTGCCCGCGGAGGCGCCGGACGCCGGCAAGGCCCGCCCCGAGGGCGCGCGGGCCACGAACACGCCGACGCTGGACAAGTACGGCCGCGACCTCACCGACCTGGCCCAGCAGGGCCGGATCGACCCGGTGATCGGCCGCGAGGACGAGATCGAGCAGACCGTCGAGGTGCTCTCCCGCCGCGGCAAGAACAACCCGGTGCTGATCGGTGACGCGGGCGTCGGCAAGACCGCCGTCGTGGAGGGGCTGGCGCAGCGCATCACCGACGCCGACGTCCCCGACGTGCTGCTCGGCCGCCGCGTGGTCGCCCTGGACCTGACCGGCGTGGTCGCGGGCACCCGCTACCGCGGCGACTTCGAGGAGCGGATGAACAACATCGTCGGCGAGATCCGCGCCCACTCCGACGAGCTGATCATCTTCATCGACGAACTGCACACCGTGGTCGGCGCCGGCGGTGGCGGCGAGGGCGGTTCGATGGACGCCGGGAACATCCTCAAGCCGGCGCTGGCCCGGGGTGAGCTGCACGTCGTGGGCGCCACCACGCTGGAGGAGTACCGCAGGATCGAGAAGGACGCGGCGCTGGCCCGCCGCTTCCAGCCGATCCTGGTGCCCGAGCCCACCCCCGCGGACGCCATCGAGATCCTGCGCGGCCTGCGGGACCGCTACGAGGCCCACCACCAGGTCCGCTACACCGACGAGGCGCTGGTGGCGGCCGTGCAGATGTCCGACCGCTACCTCACCGACCGCCGGCTGCCGGACAAGGCGATCGACCTGATCGACCAGGCGGGCGCCCGCGTCCGGCTCCGGGCGCGCACCAAGGGCACGGACGTGCGGGCCATGGAGCGCGAGGTCGACCAGCTGCTCCGGGACAAGGACCAGGCGGTCGCGGACGAGCAGTACGAGCAGGCGACCCAGTTGCGCGACCGGATCGGCGAGCTGAAGCAGCGGATCACCGAGGCCGACGGCGCCGGCGAGGCCGACGAGGGGCTGAATCTGGTCGTCGGCACCGAGTCCATCGCCGAGGTGGTGTCCCGGCAGACCGGCATCCCGGTCAGCAGCCTCACCCAGGAGGAGAAGGACCGCCTGCTGGGGCTGGAGTCCCACCTGCACGAACGCGTGGTCGGCCAGGAGGAGGCGGTGCGGGTCGTCTCCGACGCCGTGCTGCGCTCGCGCGCCGGGCTCTCCAGCCCCGACCGGCCGATCGGCAGCTTCCTCTTCCTCGGCCCGACCGGTGTCGGCAAGACGGAGCTGGCCCGGGCGCTGGCCGAGGCGCTGTTCGGCAGTGAGGACCGGATGGTCCGCCTCGACATGAGCGAGTACCAGGAACGCCACACGGTCAGCCGCCTGGTGGGCGCCCCGCCCGGCTACGTGGGGCACGAGGAGGCCGGTCAGCTCACCGAGGTGGTGCGCCGGCACCCGTACTCGCTGCTCCTGCTGGACGAGGTGGAGAAGGCGCACCCCGACGTCTTCAACATCCTGCTCCAGGTCCTGGACGACGGCCGGCTGACCGACTCGCAGGGCAGGACCGTGGACTTCACCAACGCGGTCGTCGTGATGACCAGCAACCTGGGCTCCGACGTGATCACCCGGCGCGGCGCGGGCATCGGTTTCGGGTCCGGCGGCGCGGAGGCGGACGAGGAGGCGCGGCGCGAGCAGGTGCTGCGTCCGCTGCGCGAGCACTTCCGGCCCGAGTTCCTGAACCGCGTCGACGAGATCGTGGTCTTCCGGCAGCTCAGCGGGGAGCAGCTGCGGCAGATCACCAGCCTGCTCCTGGAGCAGACCCGCCGCATGGTCCGCGCGCAGGGCATCACCGTCGACTTCACCGACGCGGCGGTGGACTGGCTCGCCGAGCGGGGCTACCAGCCGGAGTACGGCGCCCGTCCGCTGCGCCGCACCATCCAGCGCGAGGTCGACAACGAGCTGTCCCGGCTGCTGCTCGACGGCCGGGTCGCGGAGGGCGGCCGGGTGACGGTCGACGTCGAGGACGGGCGGCTGGCGTTCCGCACGCCGCAGCGGCCCGTCCCCGACCTCTGATCCGCGCTACCGCTGCCGCGTGGGCCGCACCACCATCGCCGAGCCGCCGCCGCGCCGCTCCTTCTCGGCGGCGGCCAGCCACTTGCCGCCCGGCAGCCGCTGCACGCCGGTCGCGGCGCCGATCTCCGGGTTCTCCTTGAAGGAGTGCCCGAGCGCCTCGAGACGCTCCCGCAACCCGCTGTCGTAGAGGCCGGGTTCGAGTTCGGTCTGGGCCGCGTTGCGCTGGCTGGCGCGCGGGGCGGCGATCGCGTCCACCAGGGGCAGCCCGCGGTCGATGAAGCCGGTGAGTGTCTGGAGCACGGTGGTGATGATGGTGGCCCCGCCGGGCGACCCGACCGCCACGACCGGCTCGTGGTGCCGGTCCAGGACGATGGTGGGGGCGATCGAGGACCGCGGGCGCTTGCCGGGCCCGGGCAGGTTCGGGTCGTGGACGGCCGGGTTCGCCGGGGCGAAGGAGAAGTCCGTCAGCTCGTTGTTGAGCAGGAAACCACGGCCGGGCACGGTGATGCCGCTGCCGCCGGTCTGCTCGATGGTGAGCGTGTAGGCGACGACGTTCCCCCACTTGTCGGCCACGGTCAGGTGCGTGGTGTTCTCGCCCTCGTACGTCGTCGGCGCCGCCTTGCCGCCGGCCGCGCAGGCGGCGGGGTGCCGGGGGTCGCCGGGTGCGAGGGGGCTGGTGAGCGCCGCGTCGTCCTTGATCAGGCACTCGCGCGAGTCGGCGTACCGCTGCGAGAGCAGTTCCTTCGTCGGTACGTCCTCGAAGGCGGGGTCGCCGACCCAGCGGCCGCGGTCGGCGAAGGAGATGCGGCTGGCTTCGATGAAGCGGTGCAGGTACCGCGCCTTGCTCGCCTCGGAGAGGTCGGTGCGCTCCAGGATGTTCAGCGCCTCGCCGACCGTGGTGCCGCCGGAGGAGGAGGGCGCGATGGAGTACACGTTCAGCCCGCGGTACGAGGTCCGGGTGGGCGCCTGGAACTTGGCCTCGTAGGCGGCGAGGTCCTTGGCGGACAGGTCGCCGGGGCGGGCGTTCCAGCCGGAGTCCGGGTCGACGGGCGGCTCGTTGACGGTGTCGACGATGTCCTTGCCCAGTTCGCCGCGGTAGACCGCGTCGACGCCCTCACGGCCCAGCTCCTTATAGGTGCGGGCCAGATCCGGGTTCTTGAACGTGGAGCCGACGACGGGGAGTTGCCCGCCGGGGAGGAACAGTTCCGCGGTGTCCGGGAAGTAGCGGAACCGCTGCTCGTTGGCGGCGGTCTGGGAGCGGAAGGTGTCGTCGACGGTGAAGCCCTGCCGGGCCAGGCGCTCGGCGGGCCCGAGCACGGAGGCGAGCCCCCGGCTGCCCCACTTGTCGAGGGCCGCCTGCCAGGTGGCGGGCGTGCCGGGGGTGCCGACGGCGAGGCCGCTGCTGACGGCGTCGGCGAAGGCGATCGGCTTGCCGTTCTCCGTGAAGAGCTGCTCGTCGGCGGTCAGCGGCGCGGTCTCGCGGCCGTCGATGGTCCGCACCGTGCGGGACTCGGCGTCGTAGTAGACGAAGTACCCACCGCCGCCGACCCCGGCGGAGTAGGGCTCGGTGACACCGAGCGCGGCCGCGGTGGCCACGGCGGCGTCGACGGCGTTGCCGCCCTTGCGCAGCACCTCGATGCCGGCGGCGGAGGCGTCCGGGTCGACGCTGGCGACCGCGCCCCCGTACCCGACGGCGACCGGGGTCTTCGGGGCGCCGGGGCTGCCGTGGGGCGTGGGCGGCGCCGCGGCCCCCACCGACACCACGGCGGCCGAGACCGCCAGGACCGTCAGATTCCGTGCGACAGGGCGACGCATCCGCACCTCCAGGGAAAGGCCGTTCGGGCAGCTTAGTTGATCGTCATGGCCGCGTCAGGAGCACAAGGGCCGCCTCCTGAGCGGGGGGCCCGGCGGCCCGTCGAACACGGGTACGCCGACGCCCGCTAGCATGCGCGCCCATGACTGACGACGTACGCAACATCGTCCTGGGCGTGGTCGCGGCGGGCATCAGCGCCGCACTGGGCTGGTTCACCCGCACGTACCTGTCCAAGCGCAGACTCCGCCGCAAGCAGGCGTTCTTCGGGCTGCCGGACAGCTCCGAGTCGCTGCTGGTCGTCAACCGGGACCCGGCTGCCTCCGAACCGGCGGTCCACCGCTTCGACGTCTTCGCGCTGCTGGAGCTGGCGGCACTGATCAAGGACTGCGGCGCGCACATGCAGGTGGTCACGCAGGACATGGTCGGGCAGGGCTTCGGCGAGCGCACGGAGTTCTGCGTGGGCGGCCCCGGCTCGAACCGGCGCATGGTCGCCCACATGGCGGCCATGCTGCCCGGGGTGCGGGTCAACGTCGACCCCGAGCCCGGTCCGGACCGCGGCGCCTTCCAGATCGGCGGCGAGCGCTACCGACTGGACGCGGGCACCACGGAGTACGTCCTGCTGGCCCGCCTCACCGCCGGGGACCGGCGCGAGGCCCGGCCCGCCTTCCTGTTCTGCGGACAGCGGGCGATCACCAACCAGGCCGCCACCCGCTACCTCGCCCGGCACCACGAGAAGCTGGCCCGCAAACACGGCACCAGCTCCTTCGTGCTGCTGCTGAAGGTGGTCAACTCTCAGGCGTACGGCCCGGACGTCGTCGAACTCGTGGGGGACGTCACCCGGGCGGCGACCAGCCCCCTGCCGACACCGGCACCGACGCCCCGCAACTCCCAACGGGCTTAGGGGGTGTGTGCAGCTGACCTTCTCCTCGCCCGCGGACACCCTTGCGCGGTGTCCGCCGTGGAGCGCGAGCAGTGATCTCCGGCTGCACTCTGCGATTCCCCCTGGCCGTTCGTGTGCCCTGACCACAGCAACGTACCGAGACAAACGGCACACATGCCAACGACACGCACCATTCGGGCATTAGCCACTTTTAAGGCGATTATCGGGCTGAGGATTCACGCCTCGGCGACTTCGCCGTACAGCTGGGAGAGTTCGGGCACCCCGTCCGCCGCCCACGCGTGCCCGGACGCCACCACGTCGAACTCCCGGCCGGAGGCGAGCCGGACGACAGGCTGACCGTCGGACCGGATGGCCCAGAGGGCTCCGGGGACGGTCCGCACGATCACCGTGCCGAGGTACAGACCCGCGTCGTTGCCCAGCCAGGTCTGGATCTCCTCGTCGCCGCGCCAGCGCGGCAGGATCTGGTCCAACTGCTCCAACGAGACTGCGGAGTCGTCGAGTCGGACCCCCTCCCGCGACGCCTGCGAACGCAGCAGATCGCAGTCGGCGAGCAGCTCGCCGATGCCCTCGGCGTCATGCGCCCGGGGATCTTCGCGCCGCCTGCCCAGGAAGGGGAAGTTCATACCTCCACACTGTCATTCGTACCGCCCCGCGCACCACAGGGCGCGCAGGCCCGGCGCGCTCACACGTCGAGGTCGACCACGACCGGCGCGTGGTCCGAGGCGCCCTTGCCCTTGCGCTCCTCGCGGTCGACGTAGGAGTCGGTGACGGCCTTGGCGAAGGGCTCGTTCCCGTAGACCAGGTCGATGCGCATGCCGCGGTTCTTGGGGAAGCAGAGCTGGCGGTAGTCCCAGTACGTGAACGGGACGTCGTACTTCAGCGGGCGCGGGACCACGTCGGACAGGCCGGCCCCGCGCAGGGAGGCGAGGGCGGCGCGCTCGGCGGGGGTGACGTGGGTGGCGCCCTCGAAGGCGGCGCGGTCGTAGACGTCGTCGTCGGTCGGCGCGACGTTGTAGTCGCCCATCACCGCGAACGGCCGGTCGCCGGCGGCGTCGCCCTCGACGGCCGCGCGCAGCGCCTCGAACCACTGGAGCTTGTAGGCGTAGTGCGGGTGGTCGACCTCGCGGCCGTTGGGCACGTAGACCGACCAGACGCGGACCGGACCGCAGGTGGCGGAGATCGCGCGGGGCTCCTGGACACCCTCGTAGCCCGGGTCGCCGGGCAGGCCCTTGACCACGTCGGTGAGGCCGACCCGGGAGAGCACCGCCACCCCGTTCCACCGGCCGGTGGCGTGTACGGCGGCCTCGTAGCCCGCCTCGCGCAGCTCGTCGAAGGGGAACTGTGCCTCGGCGACCTTGGCCTCCTGGAGGCACAGCACGTCGGTGCCGCTGCTCTCCAGCCAGGCGAGGAGCCTCGGCAGGCGGGCGGTGATCGAGTTCACGTTCCAGGTCGCGATGCGCATGTCTCACAACCTACCCGGCGGCACTGACAACCCGGCCCCGGGCCGTGGGGCCTCAGAGCCGCGCGGAGTCGCCCGGGGTCAGCCGCAGGTGCTCGGCGCCGCCCAGCTCGCCGATCTGCCGGTCGTAGATCGGGCGGGCGAGGTCGGTGAGGAGCGCGTCGTGGATGTCGTAGGCGCGCTGCGGCTTCACCTCACGGACGTACTCGATGACCTCGGCGATCTTGTTCCAGGGGGCCATGACGGGGAGCATCAGCGTCTCGACCGCCCGGTCGGGGACGGTGAGCGCGTCGCCGGGGTGGAAGACCCTGCCGCCGTCCAGGAGGAAGCCGACGTTGGTGACGCGCGGGATGTCCGGGTGGATCACGGCGTGCAGCTCGCCGTGGACCTGGACGTCGAATCCGGCGGCGGTGAACGTGTCGCCGTGGCCGACGGTGTGCACGCGGCCCGGGAACGCCGCCGAGATCTTCTCCGCGACGGACTTCAGCGTCCAGATCTCGGCGGCCGGGTTGTCCTCCATCGCGGCCCGCAGCCGCCGCTCGTCGAAGTGGTCGGGGTGCTCGTGGGTGACGAGAACGGCGTCCGCGCCGAGGGCGGCGTCCTCCTCGCTGAACCCACCGGGGTCCAGGACGAGCGTCCGCCCGTCCTTTTCGAGGCGGACGCAGGCGTGCGACTTCTTGGTGAGCTTCATGACTCCATCCTGCGCCCTCACTCCGGGGGTGTCGTCTCCTCACGGATGACCTGCTGCGCGACCCGGAAGGCGCCGTTCGCGGCCGGTACGCCGCAGTAGACGGCCGCCTGGAGCAGCACTTCCCTGATCTCGGCCGGGGTGAGGCCGTTGCGCAGGGCGGCCCTGAGGTGGGGGGCGAGCTCGTCCGTGTGCCCGCCGGCGACGAGGGCGGTGAGCGTGACGCAGCTGCGGGAGCGCCGGTCCAGTCCCGGCCGGTCCCAGATCTCGCCCCACGCGTAGCGGGTGAGGAATTCCTGGAAGTCCCCCGAGAACTCGTCGGCCTGCGCGAGGGCCCGGTCGACGTGCGCGTCGCCGAGCACTTCGCGGCGGACCTTGAGCCCCGCGTCGTACGGGTCGGGCCGCCCCTGCCCCTGGCGCGGTACGGCGGCCGGGGCGATCTCGGCGATGGGCGCGGTCTGCGCCGGCGGGGCCAGGGCCGGCTGCGCGGCGGGCGGGGAGGCCACCGGGGCGGCCAGCGA
>NZ_QHJH01000239.1 GCF_003947455.1 Streptomyces sp. WAC 04229
CGCCCCGCCCATGCCGTCCGCGCCGCCGCCCGGCTCGCGCCCCGGCGGTTACGGCTACCCGCAGCCCGTAGGCGGCCAGCAGCCGCCGGCGGCACCCGCCTCCGGCGGACGCACCCGCCACTGGGTCGAGATCAACGGCAACCGCCACCAGATCTCCCGCGGGACCCTGGTCCTCGGCCGCAGCACCGAGGCCGATGTGCGCATCGACGACCCCGGCGTCTCCCGCCGGCATTGCGAGATCCGGACCGGAACGCCCTCGACGATCCAGGACCTCGGGTCCACGAACGGCATCGTGGTGGACGGGCAGCACACAACCCGCGCTACGCTCCGCGACGGCTCCCGCGTCGTCGTGGGCAGCACCACCGTTATCTACAGGCAAGCCGAAGGGTGATCCGGGGGCAATGTCAGAGCTGACCCTCACGGTCATGCGGCTGGGTTTTCTCGCCGTACTGTGGCTGTTCGTGATCGTGGCCGTGCAGGTCATCCGCAGCGACCTGTTCGGTACGCGGGTCACCCAGCGCGGAGCGCGGCGCGAAGCCGCCCGACCGCAGCAGGCCGCCGCGCGCCAGAACCAGGCGCCTCCGCCGCAGCGCCAGCAGTCCGGCGGCGGCCGCGGCCGCCGAGGCGCGCCCACCAAGCTGGTCGTGACGGAAGGCACTCTCACCGGCACCACCGTTGCCCTCCAGGGGCAGACCATCACGCTCGGCCGGGCACACGACTCGACGATCGTGCTGGACGACGACTACGCCTCCAGCCGCCATGCCAGGATCTACCCGGACCAGAACGGCCAGTGGATCGTCGAGGACCTGGGCTCCACCAACGGCACCTACCTGGACCGGTCCCGGCTGACGACGCCGACACCGATCGGGCCGGGTTCGCCGATCCGCATCGGCAAGACCGTCATCGAGCTGCGGAAGTAGTGCTACACCAATGAAAGAGCGCGAGCGGAGCGAGCACGCGGCGGCGGCCGGCACCCCGGGCCCCGGCGCGCTCCCGACCGGAGGGTGGGCAGTGTGGCTCGACACGACCGGCTGTACCCGGAGCCGACGGGCGAGGTGCGCATGAGTCTGTCACTGCGCTTCGCCGCCGGTTCGCACAAGGGCATGATCCGGGAGGGCAACGAGGACTCCGGCTACGCCGGCCCGCGCCTGCTCGCCATCGCCGACGGCATGGGCGGCCAGGCCGCCGGTGAGGTCGCCTCCTCCGAGGTGATCTCCACCATCGTCGCCCTCGACGACGACGTGCCCGGCTCCGACGTCCTCACCTCCCTCGGCGCCGCCGTGCAGCGCGCCAACGACCAGCTGCGGCAGATGGTCGAGGAGGACCCCGCCCTGGAGGGCATGGGCACCACGCTGACCGCGCTGCTGTGGACCGGCCAGCGCCTGGGCATGGTGCACGTCGGCGACTCGCGGGCCTACCTGCTGCGCGACGGCGTCCTCACGCAGATCACGCAGGACCACACCTGGGTGCAGCGCCTCGTCGACGAGGGACGGATCACCGAGGAGGAGGCGGGCACCCACCCGCAGCGCTCCCTGCTGATGCGCGCCCTCGGCAGCGGCGACCACGTCGAACCCGACCTGTCCATCCGCGAGGTGCGGGCCGGCGACCGCTACCTCATCTGCTCCGACGGGCTCTCCGGCGTCGTCTCCCACCAGACGATGGAGGACACCCTCGCCAGCTACCAGGGCCCCCAGGAGACCGTCCAGGAGCTGATCCAGCTCGCCCTGCGCGGCGGCGGCCCGGACAACATCACCGTCATCGTCGCCGACGTCCTCGACCTCGACACCGGCGACACCCTCGCCGGGCAGCTCTCCGACACCCCCGTGGTCGTCGGCGCCGTCGCCGAGAACCAGGCCCAGATGGGCGACAACGGCATCATGCAGACCCCGGCCGGCCGCGCCGCCGGCCTCGGCCGCCAGGGCGGACAGCACGGCGGGGGCGGCGAGTTCGGCCCGCCCGGCAGCGGCGACACCACCGGGTACGTCCCGGCGGGCGGCTTCGACGACTACGGCCCCGACGACTTCGTCAAGCCGCGCAAGGGCCGCAGGTGGCTGAAGAGATCCCTCTACACGGTGCTCGCCCTCGCCGTCATCGGCGGCGGCACGTACGGCGGCTGGCGCTGGACCCAGACCCAGTACTACGTCGGCACCAACGACGACCACGTCGCCCTGTACCGCGGCATCAGCCAGGACCTGGCCTGGGTCTCGCTCTCGAAGGTCCAGAAGGACCATCCCGAGATCGAACTCAAGTACCTGCCGCCCTACCAGCAGAAACTCGTCGAGGCCACCATCGCCGAAGGCGACCTGGCCGACGCGCGGGCGAAGATCGAGGAGCTGGCGGTGCAGGCCTCCGCCTGCAAGAAGCAGGCCGACCGGCGCTCCGCGGAGACCGGGGAGAACGCCAAGACGGGCGAGGGCGAGGCCGGCGGCACCACGGGAACCACCCCCGCCTCCTTCACGTCCAAGGCCTCACCGACACCCAACCCGTCGCCGAGCGCGTCGGAGTCGCAGAAGGCACCCGAGTCGTCCCAGTCCCCGACCGCACCCACCCCAGGTTCCGGCCCGACCCTCTCGGAGGAAGAGCAGAAGGTCGTCTCGCTGTGCGGTAAGCAGTAGGCAAGCCGTGAGAGGCCCCGTCACACGATGAGCAGTTCTACCAACCCGTCGACGCACCACACGTCCACGATCGGCGCCATCGGCGCCCCGAGCCGGCGCAACACCGAGCTGGCTCTGCTCGTGTTCGCCGTCCTCATCCCGGTCTTCGCCTACGCCAACGTGGGTCTGGCCATCAACGACGAGGTGCCCGCCGGCCTGCTGAGCTACGGCCTCGGCCTCGGCCTGCTGGCCGGCGTCGGGCACATCGTCGTCCGCAAGTTCGCGCCGTACTCGGACCCGCTGCTGCTTCCGCTGGCCACCCTGCTCAACGGCCTCGGACTCGTCGCCATCTGGCGGCTGGACCAGTCCGAACTCCTCCAGGACATCGAGCAGGCCGGCACCGCCGCGCCCCGCCAGCTGATGTACACGGCGATGGGCATCGCCCTGTTCGTCGCGGTGATGATCTTCCTGAAGGACCACCGCGTCCTGCAGCGCTACACCTACATCTCCATGCTCGGCGCCCTGTTCCTGCTGCTGCTCCCGCTCGTACCGGGCCTCGGCAAGAACATCTACGGCGCCAAGATCTGGATCCAGGTCGGCTCCTTCTCCATCCAGCCGGGCGAGTTCGCCAAGATCGTCCTCGCGATCTTCTTCGCCGGCTACCTGATGGTGAAGCGCGACGCCCTCGCGCTCGCCAGCCGCCGCTTCATGGGCCTCTACCTCCCCCGCGGCCGCGACCTCGGCCCGATCCTCGTGGTGTGGATGGTCTCGATCCTCATCCTGGTCTTCGAGACCGACCTCGGCACCTCGCTGCTCTTCTTCGGCATGTTCGTGATCATGCTGTACGTCGCCACCGAGCGGACCAGCTGGATCGTCTTCGGTCTGCTGATGTCCGCCGTCGGCGCCGTCGGCGTCGCCAGCTTCGAGCCGCACATCCAGCAGCGTGTGGACGCCTGGCTCGACCCGATGAAGGAGTACACGCTCTCCCGCGCGGGCGTCGGCGGCCACTCCGAGCAGGCCATGCAGGCACTGTGGGCCTTCGGCTCCGGCGGCACCCTCGGCACCGGCTGGGGCCAGGGCCACTCCGAGCTGATCCGCTTCGCCGCCAACTCCGACTTCATCCTCGCCACCTTCGGCGAGGAACTGGGCCTCGCCGGCCTGATGGCGCTGCTCCTGCTCTACGCCTTGATCGTCGAGCGCGGCGTGCGCACCGCCCTCGCCGCCCGGGACCCCTTCGGCAAGCTCCTCGCCATCGGCCTCTCCGGCGCCTTCGCACTCCAGGTCTTCGTCGTCGCCGGCGGTGTCATGGGCCTCATCCCGCTCACGGGTATGACCATGCCCTTCCTGGCCTACGGCGGCTCCTCCGTCATCGCCAACTGGGCACTGATCGGCATCCTGCTGCGCATCAGCGACACCGCGCGCAGACCGGCACCCGCCGCTCCCGCCAGCCCCGACGCCGAGATGACCCAGGTGGTCCGACCGTGAACAAGCCTCTGCGCCGGATCGCGATCTTCTGCGGCCTCCTCGTCCTCACCCTGCTCATCCGGGACAACTGGCTCCAGTACGTCCAGGCCGACGACCTCAAGGAGGACGAGCACAACCGCCGGGTCGCCATCGAGCGGTACGCCAGCCCGCGCGGCGACATCATCGTCGACGGCAAGGCCATCACCGGACACGCCACCACCAAGGGCGACTTCAAGTACAAGCGGACCTACAAGGACGGCGCCATGTGGGCGCCCGTCACCGGGTACGTCTCCCAGGCATACGGCGCCACCCAGCTCGAGTCCATCGACGACGGCATCCTCACGGGCAACGACGACCGGCTGTTCTTCCGCAACACCCTCGACATGGTCACGGGCAAGAAGCGCGAGGGCGGCAACGTCGTCACCACCCTCAACAGCGCCGCCCAGAAGGCCGCCTACGACGGACTGAAGAAGCAGGGCGCCAAGGGCGCCGTCGTCGCGCTCGAACCGTCCACCGGCAAGATCCTGTCGATGGCCTCGTACCCGTCGTACGACCCCACCTCGATCGCCGGCAGCAACGAGGCGGCCGGGGAGGCCTGGAACAAGCTCCAGAAGAAGAACAACCCCGACGACCCGATGCTCAACCGCGCGCTGCGCGAGGTCTACCCGCCCGGCTCCACCTTCAAGGTGGTCACCGCTGCGGCCGCCCTGGAGAACGAGAAGTACACCTCGGCGGACGACAAGACCGAGACCCCGCTGCCGTGGACCATGCCGGGCACCACGACCGAGCTGAAGAACGAGGGCGACCTCCCCTGCGAGAACGCCACGCTCCGCGAGGCGCTGCGGGTGTCCTGCAACACCGTCTTCGGCAAGATCGGCTCCGACCTCGGCAACGAGAAGATGCTGGAAGAAGCCAAGAAGTTCGGCTTCACCGAGGAGCAGTTCGTCCCGGTCCGCTCCAACGCCTCCGTCTTCTCCGGCGACATGGCACCCTCCGAGGTCGCGCTCTCCTCCATCGGCCAGTTCAACACCGCGGCGACCCCGCTGCAGATGGCCATGGTCACCTCGGCGATCGCCAACAACGGCACCCTGATGAAGCCGTACATGGTCGACGAACTCCAGGCCCCGAACCTCGACACCATCGAGAAGACGGACCCCGAGGAGATGAGCGAGCCGCTCTCCCCGGACAACGCCCAGGTCCTCCAGGACATGATGGAGACCGTCGTCCAGGACGGCACGGGAACCAACGCGCAGATCGACGGCGTCACCGTGGGCGGCAAGACCGGTACCGCACAGCACGGCGTCGACAACAAGGAGAACCCCTACGCCTGGTTCATCTCGTACGCCAAGGGCGAGGACGGCAGCGCGCCGGTCGCCGTGGCCGTGGTGATCGAGGACGAGAACGCCGTGCGCGACGACATCTCCGGCGGCGGCCTCGCGGCACCGATCGCGAAGAACGTCATGGAGGCCGTCATCGACAGCAAGAAGTAACCGCACCATGAACGGGACGTGACTCCGGTCACGTCCCCTTCACATCGGCGCACGTTGCGATACCGGTCCTGTATCGGCTGCCGGGCTTGGCCAAGGCACACAGAGCGAGCCGGGTACCGTAGGCCGGACGGCAGCCTCCGACCGTACAAGCATGCCGGTCGGGACCGACGGAGAGGGCTGGTAGGTAGTTATGGAAGAGCCGCGTCGCCTCGGCGGCCGGTACGAGCTGGGCCCGGTGCTCGGCCGTGGTGGCATGGCGGAGGTTTACCACGCTCATGACACCCGGCTCGGACGCCAGGTGGCGGTGAAGACGCTGCGCGCGGACCTCGCGCGCGACCCGTCCTTCCAGGCCCGCTTCCGCCGGGAGGCCCAGTCGGCCGCCTCGCTCAACCACCCCGCGATCGTGGCGGTCTACGACACGGGCGAGGACTACATCGACGGGGTATCCATCCCGTACATCGTCATGGAGTACGTCGACGGCTCCACACTCCGTGAGCTGCTCCACTCCGGCCGCAAGCTGCTGCCCGAGCGGACGCTGGAGATGACCATCGGCATCCTCCAGGCGCTGGAGTACTCGCACCGGGCCGGCATCGTCCACCGTGACATCAAGCCCGCCAACGTCATGCTCACGCGCAACGGCCAGGTCAAGGTCATGGACTTCGGCATCGCCCGCGCGATGGGCGACTCCGGCATGACCATGACACAGACCGCAGCGGTGATCGGCACCGCCCAGTACCTCTCCCCGGAGCAGGCCAAGGGCGAGCAGGTCGACGCGCGGTCCGACCTGTACTCCACGGGCTGCCTGCTCTACGAGCTGCTGACCGTGCGGCCGCCCTTCGTCGGCGACTCCCCGGTCGCCGTCGCCTACCAGCACGTACGTGAGGAACCGCAGGCGCCGAGCGTCTTCGACCCCGAGATCACGCCCGAGATGGACGCGATCGTGCTGAAGGCGCTGGTCAAGGACCCCGACTACCGCTACCAGTCCGCCGACGAGATGCGGGCCGACATCGAGGCCTGCCTCGACGGCCAGCCCGTCGGCGCGACCGCCGCGATGGGCGCCATGGCCGCGGGGGGCTACGGCGCCTACCCCGACGACAAGCCGACGACCGCGCTGCGCTCGGACGGCGGTGGCGGCGGCGCCACGACCATGCTGCCGCCCATGAACCCGGACGACGGCGGCTACGGCTACGACGAACGCCCCGACCGGCGCCGGCAGCAGCCGCGCAAGTCGAACACGTCCACGATCTTCCTGGTCCTGGCGGGCGTCCTCGTCCTCGTCGGCGCGATCCTGATCGGGAAGTACGCGTTCAGCGGGGACGGGGGGCCGAGCAACGACACGGTCGCGGTGCCCGGCTTCATCGGGCAGACCAAGAAGGACGCCCAGCAACTGGCGGTCAACGCCGACCTGGAACTGGCCTTCACGCAGAAGCCCTGCGAGGACCAGAAGAAGGGCAACATCTGCTCACAGGACCCCAAGCAGGGGACCTCGGTCGACAAGCAGTCCACCGTCAACCTGGTCGTCTCGACCGGCGCCCCGAAGGTCGCCGTGCCGAACGTCATCGACAAGGACGTCGACACGGCCACCGAACAGCTCGAGAACAAGGGCTTCGTAGTCGAGACCAAGCAGACCGAGTCCTCCCAGGACGAGGGCACGGTCCTCAACCAGGACCCGGACCCCGGCAGCGAGCTGGAAAAGGGCTCCACGGTGACCCTGGAGGTCGCCAAGGCCGAGGCGAAGGCCACGGTGCCGGACGTCGTCGGCCGCACCTGCGACGAGGCCAAGGCGCAGATCGAAAGCAGCGGTGACCTGGAAGCCACCTGCACCGACCAGCCGACCCAGGACCCGAACCAGGTCGACAAGGTGATCTCCACCACACCGCAGGCCAACCAGCAGGTCGACAAGGGCTCCAAGGTCACGATCGTCGTCGGCAAGGCCGTAGCCAAGACGAAGGTGCCCGAGGTCCGCACCAAGTCCCTCGCGGAGGCTCGGCAGATCCTGCAGCAGAGCGGCTTCACCAACGTCCAGGTCGCACCGAACGCCCCGGGGGATGACAACGCGACCGTGATCGCCATGGACCCGCAACCCGGCACCGAGGTCGACGACCCCGCCGCCACCCCGATCACCCTCACCACGGTGGGCGGCAACGGCGGCAACGGCGGTAACAACGGAGGCATCATCGGCGGCCTCCGCGGCGACGACTGACCCGCGCCGCACCCGGCGACAAGAAGAGCCCCGGCCCCTCAGCGGAGGGACCGGGGCTCTGTCGTCCGCACCACGCTCACCACCGCGACGACGAGACATGCCACACCGGCCGCGGCCAGCAGCCCGAAGAACACGATGGCCGGATTGACCCACGCGGGAACGAGGTCGAAGTTCTCGTTGCACTTGCTGCGCAGCGGGAACCAGCGGTCGAACTCCTCCGCGTGCGCTGCCCGATAGGCCTCGTCGTAGCGGACCCCGTGACCATGAACACACGCCTCCCCGACATCGAGGCCCCCGGAGAGAATCCCGGTCAGGTAGGCGACAGCGAAACCCGCCACACCCGTCGAGACACCGGCCACACCCAGCGACAGCCAGGTACGGGGCCGCTCCCACGCCCCCTCGCGGACCGCCCGGACGCTACCGCGGCCCCCGACGACCATCCCCACGCACAGCATCGCCACCACGAGGGCAACGACGGTACCGACAGCGCCGAGCAGGAATACCAGCGCGCTTCCCATCACCGCCAGTCCGCCCAGGTAGGCGAGCCTCTCGGGCCGGGAGCGCAATGGCATCGAACGTGTCTTCATATGTCACAACTCGTTAAGTCCGGTTGACCACATCATCCCAAGAGGGAAGGAAGGCCGGGCAATGATCAACGAGACGGCTCTACTGGAATCTCGGACCCTACGCAGCAACATCCTCGAACGCACGGACGCACTCGACCGAGTGAAGGCACTGTCCCTGCTGCCGGACGGCATGCACGTGACCACGGCGATGGTGGCGAAGTACTTCAGCGTGACAGTGGAAGCGGTCCGTGCCCTCGTCCACGATCACCGAGCGGAGATGGAAGCGAGTGGATACCGAGTGCTGACCGGACAGGAACTGAGTGACTTCAAGCAACTCAGTGGCATCCGGTCGCACACACGGTCCCTCGCCCTATTTCCCCGCCGATCCGTCCTCAACATCGCCATGCTGCTCCGCGACAGCGAAGTCGCACGTCAGGTGCGTGTCTACCTCCTGGACATGGAGTACCTGGCGCGCACACAGCCTGTGGAAAACCCGGCCCCGACAGACCCCGCCGCCCTCGACACCCGCATCGACCAGCGCATCACCCACATCCTCGGCCGCACCGTCGTACCGATGTTCAACGTCCTCATCGCCACGTCCGGCGAACACCGCCGCGAGCTCATCGAACTCCGCGCGGACATCGAGAACGTCGAGCGCAAACTGTGCTGGCACCACAAGCGGCTCGCCACCCTGGAAGGTGACGCCCCCGCCGACGACGTCAGGGCGAAACTCAACGCGATGACCTGGCGGGCGTTCGAGCACCACGTCGCCGGCCTGCTGCGCCGCGACGG
Source organism: Streptomyces sp. WAC 04229 (assembly GCF_003947455.1). Taxonomy (GTDB): domain Bacteria; phylum Actinomycetota; class Actinomycetes; order Streptomycetales; family Streptomycetaceae; genus Streptomyces. The sequence continues at coordinate 9,110 of NZ_QHJH01000239.1, forward strand.
CTGCGTCGACGTCGTCGTACGACAGGCCCGCACCGACCGCGGCATCGACATCACCGGCCGCACCGCCGACGGACGCACCGTGGCCGTCCAGTGCAAGAACAGGTCCGGCCGCTGGACCGTACCCAGCGCCGACATGCAGAAGTTCGCGGGCGCGGCGCGCGCCATCGACCAGGCGGACGTCGCCCTGTTCGTCGCCACGTCCAACTTCAGCCACGAATCGGAGGCGGTTGCCAAACTCAGCGGCGTCATCACGGTGAACCGCGAAGAGCTGGAGGCCTGGAGCGCCGGAGTACTGCTCAAAGCGCTGCGGTAGGCAGCATGGCAAGAGGCCCGAAGCCGCAAGAGAAAGTTGCGGCTTCGGGCCTCCGTCATGTTAGAGGGCTGACCTCCCGCGAGAAGGTCAGTCAGCGCAGTTCCTCCGGCGGCGTCCGATCCCCGTCCACCTTCTCCGTCCGGACCAGTTCGCCCCACACCACGTACCGGTACTTGCTCGTGTACACCGGGGTGCAGGTCGTCAGGGTGATGTAGTGGCCGGGCTTCTTCTTGCCGGACTCCAGGGGGACCTCGTCGAGGACCTTGACGTTGAACTTCGAGGTCTCGCGGAGGACGGCGTAGGTCTTGTAGACGTACCAGGTGTCCTTCGTCTCGAAGACGATCGGGTCGCCCTCGTCGATCTTGTCGATCTTGTGGAACTTCGCGCCGTGCCCGTCGCGGTGGGCCGCGAGCGAGAAGTTGCCCTCTTTGCCCGAGGTGGGCAGCGTCGCCTTCACCGGGTCCGTGTAGTAGCCGGCCACGCCGTCGTTGAGGATCTTCATCGACGTGCCCTTCTCCACCAGGATGTCGCCCTTGCCCATGGCCGGGACGTGGAGGAAGCCGATGCCCGCCTTGGTGTCCAGCGCGCCGGGGCCGTCCGGGCCCACGCGGTCCTGGGCCCAGTTGTCCCGGACCTTGTCGGCCTGCTCGTCCGCCGCGCGGTCGGCGACCACGTTCGTCCACCACAGTGAGTAGACGACGAACAGGCCCAGCACCAGGCCCGCGGTGATGAGGAGTTCACCGAAGACGCTCACCGCGCGCGCGACGATCCGTCCGGGACCCCGCCCCCGCCCGCGCGCGGTGAGCGTCTTCGGTGAACGCCTCATCAC
>NZ_QHJH01000023.1 GCF_003947455.1 Streptomyces sp. WAC 04229
GCACGACGGTGCGCGGCAGCGGACCGCCCCGGTCACCGGCGGGCGGTTCGCCGTCGAGGCGCGGCCAGCCGTCGGCTGTCCACACGACACGCTGGATGGCCGTCTCCCGGCCGAGGACGCACGGACCGAGCGGGCCGAGCGGCCGGGCCAGAAGGTGGGCGAGGTACCACTCGCCGTCCGGGGTCGTGACGAGGCTGCCGTGTCCGGCCTTCTGGAGCGGCAGCCGGTCGTGTCCGGCGGAGGTGAGGAGTGGGCCGGCCGGGTCGGCCTCGTAGGGGCCGGTCAGGTTCCTGGCGCGGGCGACGGTCACGGCGTGCGACCAGGAGGTGCCGCCCTCCGCGGTCATCAGGTAGTACCAGCCGTCCCGTCGGTAGACGTGCGGGCCCTCGGTGTGGGCGAGCCGGGTGCCGCCGAAGATCCGGTGCAGCGGGCCGGTGACCCGGCGCTGCCCGCGGTCCCACTCCTGCAGGAGGATGCCCGCGAAGGGGTGGCGGCCGGGACGGTGGTCCCACTCCATCCACAGTGCCCAGCTGCGTCCGTCGCCGTCCGGGCCGTCGTCGTGGAAGAGGGACGGGTCGAAGCCGTGCGAGGGGAAGGGGGCCGGGTCGGACCAGGGTCCGTCGAGGGCGGGGGCGGTGATGACGTGGTTGCGTACGTCCTTGAAGGCGCCGGAGAGGTTGGTGACGTCGCTGTACACGAGGTGGAAGAGTCCGTCGCTGTGGGACAGGCAGGGTGCCCAGACGCCGCCGGAGTCGGGGCGGCCGGTCAGGTCGATCAGGCGGTCCTCGCGCAGGATGCCGCCGAGCGATTGCCAGTTGACGAGGTCGCGGGAGTGGTGGACGGCGACCCCGGGGAGCCATTCGAAGGTGGAGGTGGCGATGTAGTAGTCGTCGCCGACGCGCAGGATCGACGGGTCGGGGTGGAAGCCGGGCAGGACGGGGTTGACGATGTCGGGGCCTCGCCGCCCGTCGGGCGTTCGGCTCTCGGACCGGTCCTGGCCGGGAGCGGTGGGCACGGCAGTCATGTGTCTCTCCGGGGGTGAGGGGTGCGTCAGCCCTTGATGGCGCCGGCCATCACGCCGGACACGATGCGCCGGGCGAGCAGGGTGAAGGCCGCGAGGACGGGCAGGACGGAGACGACGACGCCGGCGAGCATCAGGGTGTAGTCGGTGTAGTAGCCGGCGGCCAGCTGGTTGAGGGCGATCTGCACGGTGCCGTTCTCCGGCGGCAGGGCGATCAGCGGCCAGAAGTAGTCGTTCCAGGCGAACATGAAGGTGAACATGGCGAGGACCGTCGCCGTCGTCCGCACCCCGGGCACCACCACGTGCCAGTACGTGCGCAGGAGTCCGGCGCCGTCCATGCGGGCGGCCTCGATCAGTTCGTCGGGGATGTTCTCCTCGACGGCCTGGCGCATCCAGAACACGCCCACGGCGGAGACCAGCGCGGGCACGATCAGCGCGGACAGCTTGCCGTACAGGCCCATGTCGGTGACGAGCATGTACAGCGGGATGATGCCGAGCCGGGTCGGGACCATGACGGTGATCACCACGCACACCAGCAACGGGTTGCGGCCCCGGAAGCGGAGCTTGGCGAAGGCGAAGCCGGCCAGGGAGGAGAGCAGGACGTTGCTGACGGCGGTGGTGCCGGCGACGGCGAAGGAGTTGCCGAGGGCCTGCCAGAAGGCGGACAGCTCGAAGACGCGCTGGATGTTCTCGATCAGGTGGCCGCCGGGCACCAGCGGCGGTGTGGAGCCGGCCAGGACGGAGTTGTCGTCGTGGGAGGCGACGACGACGCTCCAGTAGAGGGGGAAGACGGAGGCGGCGGTGATCGCCGCCAGGAGGGCGTAGGCGAGGGGTCCGGCCTTGTCGAGCCTGCCCGGTCCGCGCTTCGGGACGGTCCGCAGGGCCCGGCGGCGGGCGGTGGCACCGGGACGGGGTGCCGGGACGCGGGGTGGTGTGGTGACGGCCATGGGGTCTCCAGGTTGCCGGGGCGGCGGTCAGCCGCGCTCGGAGCGGCGTGCCAGCAGGAAGTTCACGGCGGCGACGACCGCGATGACGAGGAAGAGCACCCAGGAGACGGCGGAGGCGTACCCGGCGTCGTTGTTGATGAAGCCGTACTTGTACAGCATCAGCGTGAGCGTCTGGAACTGGTGCTCGGCGCCGCCCTCCGCGTTGCCCTGCTGGTCGAACAGGAAGGGCTCGGCGAAGAGTTGCAGGCCGCCGATGGTGGAGATGACGACGGTGAAGACGACGGTCGGCCGGATGGCCGGCAGGGTGACCTTCCGGAAGGTGAGCAGGCGGCCGGCGCCGTCGATCTGCGCGGACTCGTACAGGTCGCGCGGTACGGCCTGCATGGCCGCGAGGTAGATCAGGGCGTTGTAGCCCGTCCAGCGCCACATGACCATGAAACTGATGGCGAGGTGCGAACTCCACGTGTCCGCGGTCCAGTCGATCGGGTCGCCGATCAGTCCCGTGCCCTCCAGGACCCAGTTGACGATGCCGAAGTCCCGCCCGAAGAGCTGCGAGAACACCAGGGCGACGGCCACCACGGAGACGTACTGGGGCACCAGGACCAGGGCCCGCCACACACTCTGTGCGCGCAGGTGGCGGTCGAGGAGCCAGGCGACGCCCAGGGCCGCGAGCAGCTGCGGGGCCGTGGAGAGCACGAAGATGCTGAGCGTGTTGAAGGTGGCGGTGTAGAAGTCCGAGTCCTCCAGCAGCCGGCTGAAGTTCGCGAGACCGACCCACTCCCCCGCGCCGGCGAGGCGGTCCCAGTCGTGCAGGGACACCCAGAACGTCTGGAGCAGCGGATAGAGCCCGAAGACACCGAAGACGAGGAAGAAGGGGGCGATGAACAGGTAGGGGAGCAGATGGCGCTCCGGGCGGATGCGACGTGATGGTTTCGCCCCGGCGGGCGGGTCCGTGGTGGTGGCGGCCTGGAGCGCCATGCTGGTCTCCGAAACGGGGAAGGGCTGGAGGGCTGGGGAGGGAGGGTGGCGGCGCGCGCGGGGGCCGCGCCGCCCGTCCGGCGTCAGCGGATGTTCTTGGCGGCTTCGTCGAGCGCCTTGTCCCACGCCTCCTCCGGGTCCGCCTTGCCCTGTTCGACGAGCTGCAGTGCGTTGCCGAACGGAATGCGGGCCTGCTGGTCCTTGGTGCCGCGGTAGTTGGGCTTGAGGCTCTTGGCGGAGGAGGCGAAGATCTCCCCCGTCGGGGCGTCGTTGAAGTACGCGGACTTCGTGCCCCGCACCTCGGGGTCCTCCAGGACGGGGGCGAGTGAGGGCAGCGCGCCGACCGGACCGGTGAAGATCTTCTTCTGTGCGGCGGCCGAGGTGAGGAAGCCGGCCAGTTCGGCGGCCTCCTCGGCGTGCTTGCTCTGCTTGGGCACGGTCAGGAAGGAGCCTCCCCAGTTGCCGCCGCCGCCCGGCACCGCGGCGATGTCCCACTTCCCGGCGCCCGCCTCGCCGGCCGCGGTCGCGATCTGTCCGGTCATCCAGGCGGGACAGGTCATGGTGGCCATCCGGCCCTGCTTGATGCCGGCGTTCCACTGCTGGCTGAAGGGCTGGAGGTTGGCCGACTGCTCGTCCGCCGTCGCCTCGGCGCTCGCCATGAAGAACTCACGGACCTTGGGGTTCGTCTCCCCCACGTACTGGTCCCGGGCGTCGAAGAATCCGAACTCGGTCTGGTTCATCATCGCCATGAAGATGTTGCCCGAACTGTCGAACCAGGCCTTGTCCTTCACCCGGTCCTGGAACTTCTCCCCGGTGGCGAAGTACGCGTCCCAGGTGGGCCAGAGCTTCCCGACCTCGGTGCGGTCCGTGGGCAGCCCGGCCTTCTCGAACAGGTCCTTGCGGTAGCAGATGGCGAGGCTGCCGACGTCGGTGCCGTACCCCATGACGAAGCCGGGCGTGCCGAGCGTGCCCTGCTCCCACTTCCAGTCCAGGTACTCGTCCTCGCGGTCCAGGGCGCCGAAGTCGGCGAGGTTGGTGAACTTGTCCTTCACCGCACGGAACTTGGGCAGGTAGCCCTCCTCGATGGCGACCACGTCGGCAGCACCGCTGCCGGAGGCGATCTGGGTCGAGAGCTGGTTGTGGTGCTGGTCGAACTGGGAGATGCGTTCCTTGACGTCGACGTCGGGGTGGGTGCGCTCGTACTCCTCGATCAGGGGCTTGTAGCCGAAGTCGCTGAACGTGGCGACGGTCAGGGTGAGTTTGCCGTCGGCCGTGTCGGAGCCCGAGCCGCAGGCGGAGAGGGCGAGGAGAGCGGTGGCGGCGGAGAGCGCGGCGGCGGTTCTGCGGGCACGCGTACGGCCCATGGTGGTCCTCCGGAGCAGGGGGCGTGGATGAGTGGCAACAAGCTCGCCGCCGCCGAAAACAAAGTCAATAGTTTCGCGAAAACTTTAGTGAAGGGCTGATCGACCTGCGCGTTTGACCCAACTCCGATGGCGTTCCGCAAAGTTTCGTAGCGTCAGGCCCGCGAGCTGCTCGGTTCTACGAAAATTTCGCAGGCGGTTGACCCGGCCCCGCACCGACCGCACCATGCGAGCGCCGTGACCCTACGAAGCGGAGACACACATGACACACAAGAGACGGGCCTTCGGCGCGGGAGTCGCCGCCGCCGTCCTGCTCGCCCTGACCGGGCTGCCCTCGACCGCCGCGGCGGATCCGGCCCCGTCGGCCCCCGCCGACGGCAAGGTCATGCTGGTGATGGGCCAGGACAGCGACACGCTCGGCGACTACCGCAGGGACGTGCTGGACGACCCGGCGCTCGGGGCACCGGATCCCGGTGGCGTGACGCTGTACACCAACCTGGTCCTGGGCGGCTCCCCCGAAGCGCTGGCCGGGATGACCGGACCGGCCGACTGGGGCGCCGGGACGGTCGACTTCGCCCGGACGATGCGCGAGTACCCGAACGCGACCGTCGCCGTCGGCCTGTACCTCTCCGACGCCACCTCCGGCTGCACCAACCAGCCGCTGCGCGCCATCATCGGCCGTGACGACGCGGACGTCACCGCCGGGAACCCGAACCTCGTCACGCGGTACCGCGCCAAGGTCGACGAGATGATCAACCGGTTCAAGAGCTACGACCGGGACATCCTGCTGCGCATCGGCTACGAGTTCGACGGCCCCTGGAACTGCTACAACTCCGAGTTCTACAAGGACGCCTTCCGCTACATCAAGGGACGCGTCGACGCCCTCGGCGCCACCCGGGTCGCCACCGTGTGGCAGAGCGCCGCTTGGCCGGTGAACACCCACCCGGACCATCCCGAGTGGAACTACGTCGTGACCGACCCCGGCCACCTGGACGACTGGTATCCCGGTGACCAGTACGTCGACTGGGTCGGGCTGTCCTCGTTCTACAACTCCCGTTCGGTGCGCACCCAGTGGGGCTGCGGGACGTACGACACCGATCCGGTCGGCCTCCAGGACCGGATCCTCGACTTCGCCCGCGCGCACGGCAAGCCCGCCATGGTGTCGGAGGCCGCGCCGCAGGGCGCCCGCACCGGCGCCGGGACCACGAGCTGCATCTTCCGCAACAGCCCGGCGCCGTCCAGTGGCCAGGCGATCTGGGACGGCTGGCACGCCGGGTACTTCGACTGGGTGGAGCGCAACAGGGACGTCATCCGCGCCGCGGCCTACATCAACACCGACTGGGACGCGCAGACCCAGTGGCAGTGCGCGAACGGCGCGCAGGCCGGCGGCCCCGGCTGCGCCAACGGCAACTGGGGCGACTCCCGCGTGCAGGCCGACCCCACCGTACTCGCCCGATTCCTCGACGAGATCAGGAAGCCGACATGGACGCACAACGAGTGAGAACCGTCCTGCGGTCCCTGGCCGCCGCCGCGCTCACGGGACTTCTGTTCCTGCCCGTGGGCACCGAATCCGCCCGGGCCGCGGAGGCCACGACCACCGCGGCCGCCCCGCCCGAACTGCTCCTCGGCCAGTCCACCAGGGGTGCCTGGGACGACTTCCACACCTTCGGGCAGAACGCCGACGGCGGCTCCGTCTACTACGAGCTGCGCGCCGGCGACTGGGTGAACCCCGCCCACCGCGCGTACGCCACCCTCCTCGCCGAGCAGGGGAAGACCGTCCAGGTCGGCATCAGCTGGAAGGACAACCCGCCAGGCTTCGAGGGCGGCGACGAGAACGCCAAGGCGGCACGGTCCCGGGCGGTCACCGCCGAGCTGGCCGCGGGCGGCCACACGGCCTCCCTCGACCGGCTGCTGGCCTTCACCGAGGCCCACCCCCGGGCCCGCTTCAAGCTGCGCCTGGACTACGAGGTGAGCAGCTTCTACCACTGCACCGACGCGAGCTGCTCCTCGTACAAGAACGCCTTCAACCGCCTCGCGGGCCATCTCGACAGCCGGTCCACCGCGCACAACCTGGAGTACGTCTTCCACCCGGTGCGCGGCGAGTTCGAGTCGATGTACCCGGGTGACGCCGCGGTCGACTGGATGGGCGTCTCGGTCTTCGCCCACGAGCTGTGCCTGCCCATCTACGACCGGGGCCCCCTGTACAACGGCACTCCGCCGCAGAACTACGACGTGGCCGCCAAGCAGTGCCGCAACGCCTACATCGGCACCGACGCCCACGGCAACCCGGCCGCCGTGTGGCGGGCCTTCGACCACGACGCCAACGTGCTGAAGCTGCTGAAGTTCGCCAAGGACCACGGCAGGCCGGTCGTGGTCTCCGAGGCGGGCCTGAAAACTTCACGGCCGACGGCACCTCCACCGACGGCCTGGAGCAGCAGAGCGGTGACCTGTGGGTGAAGCGCCTGTTCTCCCTCATGAACTACCGGGGCCCGATCCCCAACATGTCCGGGACACACGACCTGACCGGGGTGATCCGCTCGATCGCCTACATCAACCTGGACTTCCGCTACGGCTGGGACGGCATCGACGACGGGAGTTTCGACTTCCCGCCGGACACCACCTGGTTCGTCGACGGGAGGCTCTCCCGGTACGGCGCGGCGAAGGCCTCGTTCTGTCAGGGCCTGGCCGCGAACGGGTTCACCGCTCGCTGCAGGTGACGGGGTGACCGGGCGGACCGGCGGGCGGGCGGACCGCGGTCCGCCCGCCTTCGCCCTTCGCCCGGGGTCACCGCCTCCCGCGCCGGGGAGCCGCCGCGGGCAGCGCCCGGGTGCCGTCCGCCGTACCCGGCAGAGCGCTCCGCGCGGCTGCTTCCTCCCTCGCCGCCTGCTCGGGGTGTCGCGCCGCCCAGTAGGGATTGTCGTGCGAGAGCTTGCTGGAGACCCGGCCGTACATGCCGAACGTGGCGATGAACAGTCCCATGACGAAACTGAAGATCACGTTGCTCATGCCGAAGCCCAGGATGTTGGCCGGACGGTCCAGCACGAAGATGTGCGCGAAGCCGCTCAGGAAGAAGAGCGCGCCCACCACGATGTTGAGGGTGGAGGCGACGTTGCCGCCGATCACCGCCCCGCCGAGCAGCGCCAGTCCCACCACGGTGGAGATGACACTGAGGGCGACGTTCGTGGTCATTCCGGCGACCGTACCGCCCCCCGTCCGGAACGGGCTGAGCGCGTCCGCGAAACCGAGGGCGGCGAAGGCCAGCAGGACGAGACCGCAGAAGCCGGCACCGTAGCGGTAGACGCTCGCGAGGTGGTGATCGACGGGCAGTTCGTCTCGTAGCTTCATGCACCTGTTTCGCCGGCCGCGCCCGGATCGGATGCGCCGGTACGCCGTTCACCCGGGTGGAGCAGAAGGCTCGCCGCGTGCGCCCGTCGCGACGGGCGCGGTCGCGCCGATGCCCCCATGATCTCGTATCAGGGACCAATCGGAGTGAGCGCCGGAAGGAAGCGGTCATGGGAAGCACCGTGCACTGGCTCTTCGGGGACCAGCTCGGGCCGCACTTCCTCGCGCCGGGCAGACACGGTCCCCGCCGGGACACACCGCTGCTCATGGTGGAGGCCCGGTCGGTGTTCCGGCGGCGCCGCTTCCACCGGGCCAAGGCGCACCTGGTGCTCTCCGCCATGCGGCACCGGGCCGCCGAACTGGGCGACCGGGTGACCTATGTGCGGGCCGACACCTACCGGGAGGGTCTCGACCGGGCCGCCCGCGGCCGACAGGTCACCGTCCACCACCCGACCTCGTACGCCGCCCTCCGGCTGGTGCGCTCCCTCCCCCGGGTCACCGTCGGCCCGGCGCGGGGCTTCATGGTCCCGACGGACGACTTCGCCGCGTGGGCGGACGGGCACGGCGGCGGGCGGCTGCGGCAGGAGGACTTCTACCGCTGGGTGCGCCGGCGGCACGAGCTGCTGATGGACGCCGACAGCCCGGCGGGCGGCCGCTGGAACTTCGACCACGACAACCGGCGGCCGCCCCCGCGCGAGGCCGACACCCTGCCGGTTCCCGCGCCCTACCGACCGCGCGAGGACGAGATCGACCAGGAGGTCCGCCACGACCTCGACCGGTGGGAGAAGGACGGCGACGTCTCCTTCGTGGGACGCGACGGGCCACGACTGTTCCCGGCCACCCGCGCGGAGGCGCGGGCGGCGCTCAAACGCTTCCTGGCGCGTCGGCTGGGGAGCTTCGGGCCGTACGAGGACGCCATGCTCGCCGCCGACCCCGTGATGAGCCACAGCCTGCTGTCGTCCTCGCTCAATCTCGGCCTGCTCGACCCCGTGGAGTGCGTGGAGCGCGCGGAGGCGGAGTGGCGCGCCGGCCGGGCGCCGCTCGGCAGCGTGGAGGGATTCGTCCGGCAGATCGCCGGATGGCGCGAGTACGTGTGGCAGCTGTACTGGTACTTCGGTGAGGAGTACCGGCGGTCCAACCAGCTGCGCCACACCGCCCCGCTCCCCGACTGGTGGAGCGAGCTGGACGCGGACGCGGTGCGGGCGCGCTGCCTGCACACCGTGCTGGCCCAGGTACGGGACACCGGGTGGACCCACCACATCCCCCGGCTGATGGTCCTCGGCAGCCACGCCCTCCAGCGCGGCTGGGACCCCGCCGCGGTGACGGACTGGTTCCACCGCTGCTTCGTGGACGGCTACGACTGGGTCATGGTGCCCAACGTCGTCGGCATGTCCCAGTACGCCGACGGCGGCCGGATGACGACCAAGCCCTACACGTCGGGCGGCGCCTACGTGCACCGGATGAGCGACCTGTGCGGACCGTGCCACTACCGGCCGGGCGACCGGACAGGCGAGCACGCCTGCCCCTACACCGCGGGCTACTGGACCTTCCTCGACCGGCACCGGGAGCGGCTCGGCCACAACCACCGCACCGCCCGTCCGGTGCGACAGCTGGACCGGCTCACCGACCTGGCCGACGTGCGCCGCCAGGAACGGGCCCGCGGCGACGCGCCTCCTTGAGCGGCGGCCGTGAGCGACGGCCGGGAGTCCGCCGCATCCGTTGGGGCCCGCCCGGCGGAAGCATGGGTGTGCAAATGACCGAGAGTGAGAAGGGGTTGTGCATGCTGGGACCGCCGTCCACGGTGACCGAGCCGGTCAGGCCGGCCGACGGCCCGCTCACGGCCCGTGATGCCGTCCGGGCGGCCGAGGCGGAACTCGACGCCGTCCTCGACTCCAGGCTGCGGCAGGCACGCGAGGTCGATCCGGTGTACGCCCGCGACGTCGCCGAGCGCGTCGCCGCCTTCGTACGGCGCGGCGGCAAGCGGCTGCGCACGGCGTTCGCGTGGTGCGGGTGGCGGGCCGCCGGCGGAACCGGGGACGTCACGCCGGTCCTGCGTACGGGCGCGGCCCTGGAACTCGTCCAGGCGTGCGCGCTCGTCCACGACGACGTGATGGACGGATCGCCGCTGCGCCGCGGCGCGCCCGCCGTCCACGTCGACCTCGCCCGCGCGCATCTCGCCGCGGGGATGAGCGGCTCCGCCGACGCCTTCGGCGTGTCCGCCGCCGTGCTCGTCGGCGATCTGGCCCTGGCGTGGGCGGACGACCTGCTGACCGAGACGGCGCTCCGCTCGCCCTACGGTGCACGGCTGCACCAGGAGTGGCAGGAGATGCGCGGCGAGATGGTCGCCGGACAGTACCGGGACCTGCACGCGCAGGCCACCGGGGCGTCGGGCGTCGACGCGGCGCTGAGCGTCGCCACCCTCAAGAGCGCCCTGTACACGGTCGAACGCCCGCTGGCGCTGGGCGCGGCGCTCCACGGTGCCGACGGGCCCGCCCTGGACGCGCTGCGGGCCGCCGGACGCTGTGCCGGGCTGGCCTTCCAGCTCCGCGACGACCTGCTCGGCGCCTTCGGCGACCCGGCGGTGACGGGCAAACCGGCCGACGACGACCTGCGCACGCGCAAGCTGACGTGTCTGCTCGCGGTCGGCCGCAGGGCCGCCGAAGCGGGCGGCGACGCGGACGCCGCCGACGCGCTCGCCCCGGGGGCGCGGTCCGGCCCGGACGACGAGGTGCGCCGGATGCGCGACGCGCTGGAGCGCACCGGGGCGCGGGCCGTCGTCGAGTCGACCATCACGGAGCTGGCCGCGAAGAGTCTGCGGCACTTCGCCCGGACCGGAGCCGAGCCCGCCGTACGCCGTGAGTTCACCGCGTTGGTCGAGCGGGCGTCCGGTGTCGTCGCGGGGCGCATCACCGGGGAGGCCGCGTGAGGACGGTGACGGGCCCGACGGATCACGTGGTCGTGGTGGGCGCCGGCCTCTCCGGGCTGGCCTGCGCGCTGCACCTGCTGGGCGCGGGCCGCCGGGTGACGGTCGTCGAACGGGACGACGGGCCGGGCGGCCGGGCGGGCCGGGTGAGCCTGGGCGGCTACCAGATCGACACGGGGCCCACGGTGCTGACCATGCCGCACCTGGCCGACGAGGCGTTCGCAGCCGTGGGCGACCGGCTCGACCGCCATGTCGAGCTGACGCCCCTGCATCCGGCGTACCGGGCGTCCTTCGCCGACGGGAGCGCCCTCGACGTCCACACCGACGGCGACGCGATGGAGGCGGAGGTCAGGCGGTTCGCGGGTCCGGCCGAGGCGGCCGGCTACCGCGGGCTGCGGAACTGGCTGGAGCGGCTGTACCGGGCGCAGATGCGGCGCTTCATCGACACGAACTTCGACTCGCCCTTCCAGCTGCTCCACCCCGACCTGGCCCGGCTGGCGGCGCTGGGCGGCTTCGGGCGGCTGGACCGGCGGATCGGCCGCTTCATCGCCGACCCGCGGCTGCGCCGTGTCTTCTCCTTCCAGGCGCTGTACGCCGGTGTGGCCCCGGCCCGGGCCCTCGCGGCGTACGCGGTGATCGCCTACATGGACACCGTGGCCGGCGTCTGGTTCCCCAAGGGCGGCATGCACGCGCTGCCCCGCGGGATGGCGGACGCGGCGGGCGCGGCGGGGGCCGGGTTCCGCTGGTCGTCCGAAGTGGCGTCGCTGGAGCGGTCGGCGGGCCGGGTGCGGGCCGTGCGGCTGGCCTCCGGGGAGCGGATCCCGTGCGACGCCGTGGTGCTGACCTGCGAACTGCCCGCCGCGCACCGGCTGCTGGGGCGTACGCCGAGGCGTCCGGTGCGGCTGCGGCACTCCCCCTCGGCGGTCGTCCTGCACGCCGGAACCGACCGGACGTGGCCCGGTCTCGCCCACCACACGCTGTCCTTCGGCGGCGCCTGGGAAGCCACCTTCGACGAACTGACCCGCACGGGGCGGCTGATGAGCGACCCGTCCCTGCTGATCACCCGGCCGACGACGCACGACCCCGGCCTCGCACCGCCGGGCCGGCACCTCCACTACGTCCTCGCACCGTGCCCGAACACCGACGTGGGGCCCTCCGCCGCCGCGTGGCGGGACCTGGGGCCCCGCTACCGGGACGGCCTGGTCGCCGAGCTGGAGCGGCGGGGGCTGGACGGGTTCGCGGCCGGTGTCCAGGAGGAGTTGCTGGTCACCCCGCTGGACTGGGCGGCGCAGGGGCACGCGGCGGGCAGCCCCTTCTCGGTCTCCCACACCTTCGCCCAGACCGGTCCGTTCCGCCCCCGCAACCTGGTGCGCGGCGTGGACAACGTCGTACTGGCGGGCTGCGGCACCACCCCGGGCGTCGGCGTGCCGACCGTGCTGATCAGCGGCAAGCTCGCCGCCGCGCGGGTCACCGGCGGGGCCCGCAGGGCCGCCCGTGCCGTGCGCCCCCGTCCGGCGCCACGAGCCGAGCGTGCCGATGCCACCCCGACCGCGGAAGGCTCCCATGGCCCGTCGTGAACTGGATGCCGCGCACATCACCGATCCCGGCCTGCGCGCCGACTACACCCTGTGCAGACGGCTGAACGCCCGCCACGGCAAGACCTACTTCCTGGCCACCCGGCTGCTCCCGCTGGAGCGCCGCGCCCGCGTGCACGCGCTGTACGGCTTCGCCCGCTGGGCCGACGACATCGTCGACGACCTGGACCGGCACCGCACACCGACGGAGCGCGACCGGCTGCTGCGGGTCCTGGAGAGCGACCTCGCGCACGGGCTGCGGACCGGTGAGGGGACCGAGCCCGTGGTCCGGGCCGTCGCCGACACCGCCGCACGGCACGGCATCGAGCACTCGCTGTTCGCCGACTTCCTCGTGTCGATGCGCAGCGACCTGCACGTCACGGACTACCCGACCTACGCCGACCTGCGCGCCTACATGCACGGTTCGGCCGCGGTGATCGGCCTTCAGATGCTGCCGGTGCTGGGCACGGTCGTCCCCCGCGAGGAGGCCGCCCCGCACGCGGCCGGCCTCGGGGTCGCCTTCCAGCTCACCAACTTCCTGCGGGACGTCGGCGAGGACCTGGACCGGGGCCGCGTGTACCTGCCGGCCGACCTGCTCGCCGCGCACGGTGTGGACCGGCCGCTGCTGGAGTGGAGCCGCCGCACGGGACGCCGGGACCCGCGGATCCGCGCTGCGCTCGTCGCCGCCGAGGCCTTGACGCGGGAGGTGTACCGGGCGGCGGAGCCGGGCATCGCCATGCTCGATCCGCGGGTGCGTCCCTGCATCCGCACCGCGTTCACCCTCTACGGCGGGATTCTCGACGCGATCGCGGAGCAGGACTACACCGTGGTGCACCGCCGTGCCGTGGTCTCGCGCGCGCGTCGCGCGGCCACGGCCGCCGCCGGAGTGGTGGGCGTCGTACGTGCCCGCGGCACGCACCCGGCGCCGCGGACGGACGATGCGGCGCCCCGGACGAAAGGACCCGTGCAGTGAGTGACCGAGCGGACCGGGCGGGCTGGACCCCGCCGCTGCGGCGGCGCGGCCGGTCGGACTGGGCGACCCAGACCCCGACCTGGCGGGAGGCGCGCCCGGCACTGATCGCCGAGGCCCTCAAACGGGCCTCGGCGCGTCCCTCGGGCAACTGGTTCGTCGTCGGTGCCTCCCGGGACGTGCGCACCGGTGGCCGCCCTTGTGGCCGAACCGTGGGCGGCACCGAGGTGGTGCTGTGGCGGTCGGAGACCGGTGAGCTGCGCGCGGGCCCGGGGGCGTGCCCGCATCTGGGCGCGCCCCTGCGGGAGAGCCGGGTGGTGTGCGGGACGCTGGTGTGCCACTGGCACGGACTGGCCCTGGACGGCGGGCCGTTCGCGGGGTGGGAGCCGTTTCCGGTCCACGACGACGGTGTCCTGGTGTGGGTCCGGCTGGACGCGGTCGGCGGCGAGGAGCCGTCGGAGCGTCCCGTGGTCCCGGAGCGGCCCGCGCCGGGCGGCGGTGTGGACGCCGTCTACACGGCCGTCGGGGGGTGCGAGCCGCAGGACGTGGTCGCCAACCGGCTCGATCCGTGGCACGGCTCGTGGTTCCACCCGTACTCGTTCGTGGATCTGACGGTGGCCCGGCCGCCGCTGGGCGACGCGGACGACGCCTTCGTGGTGGACGTGTCGTTCCGGGTGACGGGCCGTCTGGTGGTGCCGGTCCGGGCGGAGTTCACCGCGCCGGAGCCGCGTACGGTCGTCATGCGGATCACGGAGGGCGAGGGGACCACGTCCGTCGTGGAGACCCATGCCACGCCGCTGACCGCCGAGGGGGCCGCGCGTCCGCGGACCGCCGTCGTCGAAGCGGTCGTCGCGGCCTCCGGCCGGCGGGGCTTCGCACTCGCGCGGGCCGCCGCGCCGGTGCTGCGGCCCCTGATGCGCCGGACGGCCGGGCGGCTGTGGCGCGACGACCTCGCCTACGCGGAGCGGCGGTGGGCGCTGCGCAGCACGGGCCGGTTCCCGGGCTGAGCGCGGCGGTTCCCGGCCCGGCCGAGTGCCCGCAGTACGGGTGACCGGCCGGCCCGGGGCACCGTCCACAGCACCTGACCCCGTACTCCCCAGCCGGCGAGGAGCGCTCCGGCCGCCAGGAAGCCGGTGGTGGCCGCACGCTCCATCAGGGCCACGGGCAGGTCGCAGCGGATGGCGTCGCCGGCCAGCGTCACGTTCGGGTGAGGGGTCACGACGGTGGGCCGCCGGGAGTAGGAGCCGACCGGGAACAGGGGGCAGTCCGCGCGCCATTCGTGCCGGGCGTCGACGATCCGGGCCCGCCGTGTCTCGGGGTAGACCCGGCGGAGGCTGTCGAGGAGGCGGTTCTGCACGGTCTCCGGGTGTGCGTGGGCGGGGACCGCGTAGGCGTGCAGTTCCACCACCGAGCCTCCGGTCCGGGCGGCCCAGCGGGCGGCCTCGCCCTCGTAGCGCTCCAGCACGCTGATGTTGTCCAGTCCGTCGTAGCCGCTGGTGCCGAGGAACCCGGCGCGGTCGGCGTGGACCGGCCGGTCCAGCCAGAGCCGGGAGACGAGGAAGGGCGGCGCGGTGCCGAGCGAGGCGATGTCCTCGCGCCAGGCCGGTGTGCCGAGCCCGGGTGACGCGGCGGTCAGTCCGCGCAGGGCTCCGGGATCGAGGGCGAGCACGGCGGCGTCGTACCGGTCCAGGGCGTCGTCGGTGCGCACCTCCACTCCCCCGTCGTCGTCCGGGTGGACGCCGCGCACGGGGGTGCCGGTGCGGAGGTCGGTCCCGAGGCGCTGGAGGTAGTCGCCGAGCGGGTCCCACAGGGCCTGGGGGAACGGCTCGTCCGGCACGTCGAAGAGCAGGCCCTCGGCCGAGCCGAGGAAGTAGATGTGGAACATCAGCAGCAGTTCCGCGGCGGACAGTTCCCGCGGGTCCGCGAAGAAGCTGCGGGAGAACACCTCGAAGGCCAGATGGTGCGCGGCCTCGGGGAAGCGGACGCGTTCGAGGAACTCCGTGGCGCTCGTGGAGTCGAACCGGTCGTAGACCTCGGGCACCCGGACGTCGAGGAGCGGCAGGGCGGCCCCGGCGTCCATGGCGGCGAGGTCGCGCCAGCCGAAGGTGGGGCTCAGGGCGACGAAGCCGAGCGCGCTGAGCGGCGGGGTGCGCGGGACGCGGGCGAAGCTGTCGGTCAGCCCGCCGCTGTGCCGCAGCGGGTAGTCGGGCAGGGGGCGCAGCCGGTCGAGTCCGGGGTCGGTCCGCCGCAGCAGACCCCGCAGGTTGTAGTACTGGCGGAAGAAGGCGTGGAAGCCGCGGCTCATGGTGGCCCCGGAGCCGTCGGCGAGGCGGGTGGGCCGCCCGGCGAGCCGTCCGCCGAGTGTGTCCTCGCGTTCGTACAGGGTCACGCGGGCGCCGCGTTCGGCCAGCAGGGTGGCGGCGGCCAGCCCGGCGATTCCCCCGCCGGCCACGGCGACCGCCGGGGCGTCCCCGGGGTCCAGGCGGTCCCGGCCCGGCGCGGGCATCACGATCTCGGCCTTGCGGTCGCGTCCGCGCCGGGCCGCCGGCCGGCCGGCGCTCAACGGGCCGCCTCGACCCGTGGGGCGGCGGCACCGTTGCGGGCCAGGAAGGTGTGCACGAGGCCGGTCTGCCACCCGGCGACGGGGGCCGCGCGTACCCCGGTGAACCCGGCCTCGGCCAGGCGCGCCGTGAAGGCGGGAACGGTGTCGAAGCGGACGACGCTGTGCCACAGGTGCCGGTACAGGGCGCGGTCGCCGCTCAGGGTGCCCGCGGGAATGATCAGGCCCAGGCAGACGGCGTTCCACAGGGCGTGGTGGGCGGCCGAGCCGCTGAGGCTGTACTCGTGCACGGCGAGCCGGCCGCCCGGCCGCAACAGGGTGCGGACCGCGGCCAGGACACCGTCCGGGTCGGTGACGTTGCGGAACAGGTAGGCGGCGAAGACCGCGTCGTACGGTCCCTCGTCGGTCGTGACGACTTCCTCGGCGGTCAGGTGCCGGAAACGGACGCGGGCCGGCCAGGGTTTGGCGAGGGCGCGCCGCAGCATCCCCGCCGAGGCGTCGACGGCGGTGATCCGTGCGTGGGGTGCGGCCCGCAGCAGCGCCCGGGTGGAGGTGCCGGTGCCGCAGCCGAGGTCCAGGACGTGCAGGCCGGCGCCGGCGCGGGGCAGCCGGAGCCGCCGTGCGGAGCGCAGGAGGTCGGTGCGGTAGCCGGGGTTGAGGGCCGTGAGCCGGTCGTAGGTGCGCGAGGCGTGGTCGAAGGCGCGTGCCAGGTCGTGGTCGCGCAGGAGTGTCATGGGTGGTTGTCTCCGGTTCGTGGGGTGCCGTGCCGGCGCCGGGGCAGGAAGGGGAGTTCGAGGGCGGTGCGGAGCATCGGACCCACGGGGGTGCGCAGGCCGATGCCCCATTCCTCCCACGGGGTGGTGTCGCCGTCGAGGAAGCGCAGCAGCCGGTGCGGCGGGATCCGCCGGAAGAGGCCGGTGAAGAAGTCGGGGCCGTTGATCCGGCCGGTGTCCAGGGCCCGCAGCAGCACCGCGTCCATGGCGAGGGCGCGCCGCCCGTGCGGAGGCGGCACCAGGGCGCGGCCCTGGTGCAGGGCCGCGGCGATCGCGCGGCTCTGCCGTTGGACGGCGGCGAAGGTGTACCCGGTCGCGGGCCGGGTGGCGCCGCCCGCGGTGCCGATCCGGAACACGGCGGGGCCCACCCTGCGGGCGAAGCGCGCGTCGGTCATCGGGATGACCCCCTGCTCCGCCGACTCCACGGTGAACGCCCCGAGTTTCAGGACGTCGTGGGTGTAGTGGGCCAGCGCCGCCTCGTACGCCCCGGTGGTCAGCGGGGTCCGGGAGAACTCGGTGTACTCGACGAGCGCGCGGTCCGGTGCCAGGGGCAGTACGTAGCCGAAGGCGAGGCCGTGCGGGGGTTGCGGGACGCGGAAGTCCATGAGGTCGGCCACGCCGGGGTCGAACCGGTGTGCGTCGGTGCGCACGAACCAGCCCCGGAAGTGCTGCGTCAGCCGGGTCCGGGCCGGGGGCAGGGCGGGCCGGGGGCGGGAGTCGAACACATGGCGTGCGCGGAGCAGCCGGGATCCGCCGTCGGGGGTGGTGCAGCGTACCTCCGCCGTGCCGTCGGCGGTGTTGCGCACCGTGTCCGCCGTCGCGCGCAGGACGCGTACGCCGGGGGCACGCGCCAGCCGCGCGTGCACCAGCCGTTCGAAGTCCGTGGAGCGGAGCATGCGGTAGCGCAGGGGTGCCGGGTCGACGGTGACGGCGCGGCCGTCGCTGCCGTGGACGCGCAGGCGGGACCAGGAGGCGCCGACCGCCGCGCCGAAGTCGCCGGCTCCGTGGGTGCCATGAGGGTCATCGGTGTCTTGATCCCAGTAGCACCAGGTCCGTTCGGGGGGTCGCAGTGGGCCGTCCGGGGCCTCCACCAGGGTGACGGTCGGGGAGGCGGGGGCCGTCAGCCGGAGCGCGAGGCTGAGTCCGGCCGCGCCGCCGCCGACGATGACGACGTCCGACGTCAGGTCGGGCGCGGGCCGGCTCACCTGGTGCGCCGTTCGACGACGGGTGTTCCGTCCGGGTCGCTGCGGACCAGTTCGGCGTCCGCCGCCAGCGCGTCGGCGACGGCCGCCACGACCCGGTGCGGGTCGCCTCCGGCCGGCAACGGCGGGGCCGTGCCCGCGACGGGCCGGTCGGCGAAGCCCGTGTCGAGGTGTCCCGGCCGGACCTCCAGGACCGTGACGCCGCCGGTCCGCACCTCGCGGCGGGCCGCGTCGAGCCACGTGCTCAGCGCCGCCTTGGAGGCGCTGTAGTCGGCCATGCCCGCCTGGGGGCGCCGCGCGACGACACCGGTGAAGGCGGCGATCGCCGAGCCGGGGCCCAGGACGGTGAACGCGGCGCGGAAGAAGGCGGCGGGCGCGAGGACGTTCACGGCGGTCAGGTGCTCCGCGATCTCGTCGCCGACCTCCGCCGCCGGACCGAAGGCCACCGCCCCGAAGGCGGTGGCGACGGCGTCCAGCCCGCCCAGTTCCTTCGCCGCGCCGTCGACCGCGCGGGCGCAGGACGCGGGGTCGTAGGCGTCGAACGTGAAGGTCGGGGCGCCCGGATGGGCCCGTGCGGCCGACGCGAGCCGCGCGGGGTCGCGTCCCGCCAGTGCCGGCCGCGCTCCCCGGGCCCGGAGTTCGGCGGTGAGGGCACCGCCGAGGACGCCGGTGGCACCGGCCACCAGCACGCGCGCGCCGTCGAGGTCCACTGTCCACTTCCGATCGCTGGGTCGGGGCGGCGGTCCCGCCCGTCGTCGGTGTCGTCCGGGTATTCCGTGTCCCGGCCCGTGCTGGATGCGGCGGGTGCCGTCCGGTCGGCGGTCAGTCGCCGGCCCGGTCGGCGAGCAGCTCCCGGGCGGCCCGGGTGCCCGAGGCGAGGGCGCCCTGCACGCTGCCGGTCGCGCGGTGGTCGCCGCAGACGTAGCGGCCCTCGGCGACACGCGTCGTGCGGCTCGTCGGCCACGGCGGCGTCATCGCGGGCAGTGCTCCCCGGACGGTGTACGTGGCGACCGGTGTCCAGTCGCCGGTGTCGGTGCCGTACAGCTCGGCCAGGCGGCGCAGCACGGTCCCGTCCGCTCCGGGGCGGTCGGGGCCGAGCACGGAGGTGGAGACCAGCGAGGTGCCCGGGGGTGCGCAGGAGGGCGCGACCTCGGTCAGGACGCAGGTGTTCAGTACCGCGCCGGTGCCGTCCACCACCAGTGTGGGTTCGGCCAGCGGGGTGCGGGGCGCGGCGTGGTAGTAGGTGGTGACGGTACGGGTCTCCGGGATCCGAGGGCCCGGCAGCAGACGTGCCGCCGCGGCCGCGTCGGTCGCCACCACCACGGAGGGGGCCCGTAGTTCCCGGCCGTCCGTCAGGAGCACTCCGGACGCGGTGACCGCCTCGACGGGCATCTCCAGCCGGAGGACTCCTTCGGGCAGGCCGTCGGCCAACTGTGCGGGGACGGCGCCGATTCCACCGGTGGGCAGACAGAGGGTCCCCCTGACCATGCTGCGCCAGACCAGGTGGAAGAAGCGTGCGGAGGTCTCCAGCCGGTCCTCCAGGAAGACCCCGGACAGGAAGGGCCGCAGGATGTCGGTGACCACCGCGTCGGAGACTCCGGCGCGGGACAGGGCGTCGGCGGTGGACCGGTCGGGGCCCCGTTTGAGCAGACCGGCGGGGAGCAGGGTGTCGCGGGCGGTGAGCGCGGCGAGGGCGGCCAGGTCACGGGCGTCCAGCACCCTCCCGGGCAGCAGCGTTCCCGCGGCCCGGGGACGCCGGGTCGGATCGGCGAGGCGGACTGCACCCGCCGGGGTGTGCGCGAGGATGCCCGGGGTGAACGGCCTCAGGCGCAGGGCGCGCAGATCGAGGCGTCTTTTGACCTGGGGGTAGGAGGTGTTGAACACCTGGAACCCGCGGTCCAGCAGGAACCCGTCCCGCCGGTCCGTGCGCATCCGTCCGCCGACCCCGTCGGACGCCTCCAGCAGCGCCACCCGCAGTCCGGCCCGGCACAGGTCGAGGGCGCAGGCCAGACCGGCGAGCCCCGCTCCGACGACGACCGTGTCCGGGGTCCCGTGGTGGTGAGTCGTCATGCGCGCCCCTCCTTCGACAGCGGCCTCCGCCGGCCGGGAGACCGGATCCACCCGAGCACGTTCCGCCCGGTGAGGCCAGGCGGCACCGCCGTCGGGTACCCGAGAGGACGAGCGACGTCACCTGTGTACGACCGACTCCACCACCGCGACGGCCTCCGACAGGCCCGGCGGGTGCGGCAGCCCCGGTGAGGTCTGCCCGGCCCAGCCGGGGCCGAGCGTCAGCACCACGGGCTTCCTGCGGGCGCCGCGCACGCCCCACTCGATCGCCGAGACGTGCTGGGCGAGCGGTCGGCTGGCCGTGGTCCGGGACTGCGCCCACAGCCCCACCGCGGCCGGGCCGGTCCTGCGGACGGCGGTCACGAGCGACTCGACGGGCAGGGCACCGCCGAACATGCGGACCGGCAGGCCCCGTTCGGCCAGCGCGGCGGCCAGGACCTCCAGGGGCAGCGTGTGGTTCTCCGCGGGCACGCAGGCGAGGACCGTGGTGGCGCCGGGCCGGTCGGCGACCACGGGCGGCGCGTGGCGGCGCAGGGCGCCGGAGACGTGCCAGGACAGGAAGTGCTCGACCTCGACGTACCGCTCGCCCGCGGTCTCCCACTTGCGTCCGACGGCCTGGAGGGTCGGCATGATCACCTCCGTCCAGGCGGCGACCAGGCCGTGGTCCTCGATCGCGTCCTCCAGCAGTGTGTCGAGGGCGGCGGCGTCGAGTCGCAGCGCCGAGCGGGCGATGCCCTTGCACTCCTGGCGTACGTCGCCGAGCCGCATGCCGGTGCCGGCGCGGCTGCGTTCCGGGGGCGGCGGCCGGGGAGCGGTCCGGCGCGGGGGCGTGTCGGGGCCGGCTTCGCCGAGGGCCAGGCGGGCGGCCTCGGCGGGCGGCAGCCCGGTCGCCGTCAGCGCGCACATCCGCTCCAGCCGGGCGAGGTCGCCGGCGGTCCAGCGACGGTGCCGGCCGCCGGTGTGGGCGGCGGGACCGAGCCCGTAGCGGCGGTCCCACGACCGGACGGTGGTCGGGGCCACCCCGAGGCGCCGTGCCACCTCGCCGGTGGTCAGCCCGCCACCGCGCCGGGCATCCGCCTCGGCATCCGTCTCATCGTCCCCGTCCAAACCCATCTCTCCACCTTACGACGCACAAACGACGCATGTTGTGTTGCGTCGTTCGCTCTCACAAGACTGCTTTCCAAGGGCTGCTGCCAACGAATCCCACACCGTCCGGAACCCGCCGCGCGGGTGGCTCTCCGCCTCGGACAGCGCAGACGGCAGGAGGAACAGATCATGAGCACGAAAGCGCGACACTCCGACGCCCCCGCCGGTCCGCCGGCGAGCCCGCCGGACGAGGAGGAGCTGGCCCGTGGTCTGTGCGCGTCCGACGAGGTCGCCTTCGCGGCCGTCTACCGGCGCTGGGGCTCACTCGTCCACACCCTGGCCAGCCGCTCGCTCGGTGACCCCCACGAGGCCGAGGACGTGACGCAGCAGGTCTTCATCGGCGCCTGGCGCGGACGGGCGGGTTACCGCCCGGAGCGGGGGCCGCTCGGCGGCTGGCTGGTCGGCATCACGCGCCGCAAGATCGTCGACGCCCTGGCGGCCAGGACGCGCCGCCTCGCCCTGGTCGAATCGGTGGCGTACGAGGCCGAGGGGCACCGCCACGACGCGGGCGTGGACGAGGTCCTGGACCGGGTGCTGCTGGTCGACGCGTTGTCGCGGCTGCCCCGCGGCCAGCGCGAGGTCCTGTGCATGGCCTTCTACGAGGACCTCACCCAGGCACAGATCGCCGAGCGCACCGGTACACCGCTGGGCACGGTCAAGAGCCACACCCGCCGCGGTCTGCACCGGCTGCGCGAGGGGATCGAGCAGGGCCGCGCCGACGAGCGGGCGGCGGCCGGCGAAGAGAAACCGCACCCCACGGCGCATCCGTCGTGACGCCCGTGCCCGAACCAGATACGAGCCATCGACGAGACCGCCCAGACGGGCGCCACTCGAAGAAGGGATGATCCTCATGGCTTCCCGAATCCCGCTCATCCTCGGCGCGTCGGCCGGAGCCTGCGCCCTGGCCCTCACCGCCGCCGCACCCGCCGTGTCCGCACCCGCGGGCGGCGGTGACGACTCGGCCATGGTGTCCGTCTTCCACGGCGTCCCCGGACTCGACGTCGACGTCTACGCCAACGGTGACAAGCTGCTCAGCGACTTCAAGCCCGGCACGGTGACCGACCCGCAGTCCTTGAAGTCGGGCACCTACGACATCCAGGTCTTCGAAGCCGGCCAGGGCCCCGACGGCACCCCGGCGATCGAGAAGGAGGTCGAGGTACCCGCCGGGGCGAACGCCACCATCGCCGCACACCTGTCCGCCGACGGCACACCCCAGCTGACGGCCTTCACCAACGACGTCTCCGCGGTCGACGACGGCCAGTCGCGGCTGACGGTACGCCACGTCGCCGCCGCACCCGCCGTGGACGTCCGCGCGGGCGGTCAGCCCGTGTTCAAGGGGCTGGAAAACCCGAAGCAGGACACCGCGGTGGTCGACTCCGGCACGGTCTCCGCCGATGTGGTGCTCGCCGGCACCGACACCGTGGCGATCGGCCCGGCCGACCTGAACCTCCGGAACGGCACGAGCAACGTCGCCTACGCCTGGGGCAGCGCGGCCGACAAGAACCTGGCACTGGCGACCCAGACGCTCGACACCACGGAGGCATCACCGAGCGCCGGCTCCTCGGGCGCCAACGCCGCCGGCCTCGCCCCGAACTCCTCGGAGCAGTGGCTGGCCTGGGCGGCCGTCACGGGCGTGGTCACCCTGACCGGCGTCCTGGTGATCCGCCGGGCCGCGGGGCACCGTGGGTGAACCGGCCCCGGCACACCGGCAGGAGGGCAGCGGTGCCACATGTCGACCCTGCGCATCTGGTGGAACTGGCACTCGGAAACGACGTCTCGCGCGACGACGCCGGCGCCCTCCGGCACCTCGCCGCGTGCGGGCGCTGCCGGGAGGAATTGCACCTCATGACCCGCGTCGTCATGGCGGCCCGCGGAGTCGAGGAGCCGGACCTCCCGAGCGCCCCTCCGGCACATGTGTGGCAGCGCATCACCCAGTCCCTGTCCGAGCCGGACGAACCCGCCGCACCGGCACCCGTGGACGCGGGGCGTCACCCGCACACGGCATCTTCCGCGCCGCACCGCATCCGGCCCCGCACCCGCGGGCGCCGCACGGCCGGAGCCGCACTCGGGCTCCTCGCCGGGGCGGCGGTCGTTCGGTGGTGGCGGAGGCGGTGAGCGCGGCTCACGGCGGGGGGCACGCGCCCACCGCCTGCCGGCCACCGGCACGTCATCGACATCCTCCGCGTCCTCACCCTGCGCGAGGGCAGGCCGACGGGGCCGGTGAACCGGCCCCGGGCGAGCGGTTCCCGGGCGTCCGGAGAACGTACTCCGGGCACGTACTCGCCCGGGCCGGGGTGCGTCGGAGATCATGAAGCATGCGACCGGACGACTGGCACGTCACCGAAGACCTCGACGAATTCCTCGCCCGCGCCGGAGAATTCCTGCGCTCACGCCCCGCCCTGCACACCACCCCGCTGACCACGCTGGAGAAGATGCGCACCCGGGGCGCGACGGTGTTCGGCACCGAACCCGTCGTGTTCGGCCTGCTGGAGGCGGGGGGCGAGGTCCACGCGGCGTTCTACCGCCTCCCGTCCCGGCGCCTCACCCTCACCGCCCTCTCCCCCGAACAGGCCGAGGTCCTCGCCACCCACCTGGCGGGCCTCGGTCTCTCCGTCACCGGTGTCACCGCGGACCACGACACCGCCACCGCGTTCGCCGAGGCCTGGCAGCGGCAGACCGGCGCCGCGTCCGCGCACAGCTGGCGGGGCCGGCTCCACCGCCTCGGCACGCTCACCCCACCGGAGCCGCCGCCGGCGGGCCGGGGCCGGGCGGTGGACGAGGCAGAGCACGAACACCTCATGGGCTGGTGCCGCGAGTTCGCCGCGGACGTCGGGGAAACCGTCGCCATAGACACCGCCTCCTGGGCCGGCACCCGCTTCGCCGAGAAGCGGTACACCTACTGGGAGGCCCCGGACGGCACACCCGTCTCCATGGCGGGCGCCAACCCGCTGGTCGGCGGCCAGGTCCGCATCGACCCCGTCTACACCCCGGCCCGGCTCCGGGGCCGCGGCTACGCCGGCGCCGTGACCGTCGAGGTCACCCGGGCCGCGCTGGCCGCGGGCGCGACGGACGTCGTCCTGTTCACCAACCCCGCCAACCTCACCAGCAACGCCCTCTACCGGCTCATCGGATACCTGCCGTACGCCGACTTCACGGGCTACGACCTCGGGGAAGTTCGGTACGGCGGTTGGCGCTGACCGCTGAGGACAGGTTTGCCGACAGCGCAGGCCGAATGGACCATCACAACGGGGAGCGGCACGGCCTCGACGTCCTGCACCGTGACAGCTGGGAGCATCCGCGGGTTCGACCGTGGTGCGGCGTGGCTGCGCTGTGTGCTGAAGATCGGTGGCTGACCTCTGCAGCGTAGGCGGCCCGGTCCCGGCGCCGGCTCGCTGCCAGGTGGAAGAACCCCGTGGCCACGGGGCGGGGGTTCAGCACGGCTCAGAGGAACTCACGGGATGCCGCACACTCCCACCCGGACGCTCCTGGGCCCTCCGCCGGAACGGATGAACGCACGACCATTGACACGCCTCCCCGGGCCGTTCAAGGATGACCTTCGTTGACAACGTTGTCGCCTGGTGAAGAAGGACCATGATGGGCCCCGTTTCCCTCCCTGTCGGCCGCAGGCTCCTGCTCCAACTGCTCGGCGCGAGCGGCGCCGCGGTCGCGCTCCAGCCGGCGCTGAGCGCGTCCTCGGCCGCCGCCTCCGGCTCGGCCGCGGCCCGGTCCGTCGATCCGCCCGACGACGTCGCCGCCACGTACCACCGCGTCCTGCTGAGGCACACCCGCTGGTCCGAGACGCAGTGGGACGAGGCCAAGGGGATCTACACGGACGAGTACTTCGGCTTCGCCGTCGTCCTCGGACACGCCGTGCTGCTCACGCACGGGGCCTTCGACGAGCGCGAGGCCGGCGTCGACCGGGAGACCCTCCGGCGCCGGACCCTGGCGACCCTGCGCCACTTCGCCTCCTCCAACCGGCTCACCGGCGGCACCGAGTGGGGCCGCACCCTGTTCTTCGACACCACGTTCCAGTCGTACTTCATCCTCGCCGCGCGCCTGCTCTGGGACGAGCTGGACGCGGGCACCCGCGCCGCGGTCGACACCATCACCCGCGAACAGGCGGCGTACACCCACTCCCTGGGCACCGGCGACGACCCGGCCTCCGGGGACTGGACGCCCAACGGCCTCCAGGGCGGCCACGTCGGTGACACGAAGCTGGAGGAGATGGGCCTGTACGCGCAGACCCTCGCCCCGGCACTGGCCTGGGCACCGGACGACCGGCGCCGGGCCGGCTGGGCCACCGACTACGGAACCTGGTCGCGCAACGAGGGCGGGCTGCCCGCCGCCGACCTGGCCAACCCGGCGCGCGTGGACGGCGTCCCGGTCTCGCGCAACACCGCGCACAACACGTACGACACCTTCATCGTGGAGAACCACGGCTCGTTCGGGCCGCACTACCAGGCGGAGATGTGGCGCACCTCGGGCCGCAACGCCGCGCACTTCCTCGCGGCGGGCGAGCCGCTGCCCGAGGTCCTGACCAGGCAGCCCAACGCGGAACCGCTGTGGCGCACGCTGCTGGGTGTGATGTCGGACGCGGGCGAGCCGCTGATGCCCATGGTGAACGACCGGGAGCACCTGTACGGCAGGGACGTGATCCCGCTGGCCTTCCTCTCCCGGGTGGCCGGGGACCGGGCGGCGGCCCGCGCGGAGGCGGACCTGGCCGAGCGGCTGGAGGCGTACCAGAAGTATCCGCCGGAGTACCGGCTCGCGAAGTTCTCGGGCGAGCCCAAGTACGAGCCGGAGGCACGCGCGGAACTCGCGATCAGCTACCTGCTGCACGTGTGGCCGACCGCCGGCCGCGGGGTGCGCCCGATGTCGCGCGAGGAACTGTTCGCGCACGCGGCGGGCGTCACCGACTTCGGGACCGGACCGGGGCTGGTCTCCCACCAGTCCCCCGCCGCCTGGGCGGGCGTGGTGACGAAGCCCGGGTTCGCCAAGTTCGGCTGGCAGCCCGGGCACGACGACTGGCTGTTCCGGCTCAGCGGCGCCACCCCGATGTTCCTGCCCTCGACGGCCGCGAAGGTCACCGGCAGGCAGGTCCGGGTGCACACCGCCCTGCGCGACGGGTTCGACGGCACCGCCACGGTGCTGCGGCTGGGAGAGGGCTTCGCGGGGTACACGACACTCCCTTCGGGCGCTGTCGTCTACGCCTCCGACGGGGCGGGAGCGGGCGGTTCGCGGCTGGAGGTGCACAACCTCACGATGCCCGGTGTGGCCGGCCTGGACGGCAGCCGCACCTACCGGTTCGCGGAGGGTTCGGCCACGGTCCGCGCGCAGGACGCCTCGCCCACGGCGAAGGGACGCGTGGACGAACTGGCCTTCCCGGCCGCGACGGTGCGCCACGTCAGGATGCTGGGTGTGCGGCCCGACCCGACGTACGGGTACTCGCTGTACGCCGTCGAGGTCCGCGCCGGGGAGGGCACCGACGACCTCGCGCGCGGCAGGGCCGCGACGGCCTCCTCGCAGTCGGCCGGCATGACCGCCGACCTGGCGGCGGACGGCGACGCGGGCACCCGCTGGGCGGTCTCCCGCGAGGACAGGAAGCGCGCCGACAGCTGGTGGGCGGTGGACCTCGGCGCCGCCCTTGCGGTCGACCGGGTGACCCTGCGCTGGGAGGCGGCCGCCGGGCGCTCCTACCTGATACAGGGCTCGCCCGACGGTGAGCGGTGGACGGACCTGGCCACCGGACCGGCCCCGGCGCTGCGCAGCGAGGGCGGCTGGCTCGACATCGACGGCCGCGCCGGTCTGGTCGTCCGCGGCGGCGACGGCGGGCACACGGTGGCCGTGTACGGCGACACGATCGTGCCGGCCGAAGGGGCGCGGGACGCCGTCGTGATCGAGGGGCACTGCGGTGCGTCCCCCGCCGAGTTGCGCGCGCTGGCGGGCCGGCCGGCCCCCGTCGCCGAGGACGCCCGGGTCCGCGCGGCCCTCGTGGACGATCACCTGAGCCTGTTCAACCTCTCGGCGGACGCGGTCGACACCGGGGTCGAGGTGCCGCAGGAGGGGCGTCACCGGCACGTGTACGAGGGCGAGCAGACGGTGACCCGGCAGGGCATCGGCTACACGGCGCACCTGGACGCGGCCTCCGCGCTGCTGCTCCCGCCCCGGTTCACGCTCGTCCCGCTCTCGGGCGGGAACCTGCCGCCGGGGCTGCGGGTCAGGGTGGGGGACGGGGCGACCCTGCACCTGTCGGGCCCCCGCTGCCGGGTGCGGATCGAGGCGCAGGGGCGCAGCACCGTCACGACCGTGCGCACCGGGCACGAGGTCCGTGTCACGCTGCGCGGCGCGCGGCCCTTCCCGCACGACGACCACGCCCTGGGCCGGAACACCTTCCCGACCAATCCGCTGCCGCCGGGTATGTCCAGCCCGGGTGCCGCCGTGGACGGTGCCCCCGACACGGCGTGGCGGCCGGGCCGGGACGGCCGCATGGTGGTCGACCTCGGCGCGAGCACCGAGGTGCGCCGGGTGGAGGCGGAGTGGACGACCGGCTCGGCACCGGCGGCCCGCGTGGAGTTCAGCACCGACGGCGTGCGGTACCGGCGGGCGGGGACACTGACCGGACACGGGCGGGTGCGCGCGGTCGCGTACCGGGGCTCGGCGCGCTACGTCGCGGTGGCGGTGGACGGCACGCCCCGCGCGCACGAAGGGCTGGTGCGGCTCTCCGTGAACTGAGGAGGACGGGGCGGCTGGGCGGGCAGGGCAACGCGGTGTGGCCGCCGCGCCGGCTGCCCATCGTGCTGGGGCTGCGGCAGTTCCCCCGGTCGGGCAACGCCGTCGACATGGCCCTGGGCCAGGTGCTGTCCGGCACGGAACCGGCCACCCGGGGCGCGTTGACGGGCCGGCACCCCTGCGGACCCGGACTTCGCCGACCAGCGGCTCCCCCAGGACGCCGGACGTGCCGTGTGGTCCTGCGCCCGCGCCGTCACCTGGCGCGGCACCGACGAGGTCTCCGTGGACCTGCGCACCGGCGAGGCCGCCCAGCCGGTGGTACGGGCCCGGGGAACGGCGGCGTGCAGCCGGTTCGGCCAGCACGTGGTGGCCGACACCCGCTGGCGTTCCCCCGACGGCGACTGGTACGTCCTCGCCGCCGGCAGCCGCGCCGTGACGGACCTGCGCGTGACGGGTGAGGTCACGGCCGAGAGCGACGACCGGACCCTGGCGGTCCGGGCGCCCCGGGAGGACCAGGCCGAGGTCACGGGCCGGCTGCGGACCGGCGAGGACCTGGCCTCCCTGACCGGCGACGGTGACCGATGAGTTCCGCCGGCGGCACGGGTCCACCCTGACATGACGCACATCATCGCGGACATCTCGGTCTCCCTCGACGGCTTCGTCACCGGACCCGACCCGGGCCCGGACAACGGGCTGGGCACGGGCGGCGAGGCCCTGCACACCTGGGCGTTCTCCGACGACCCCGACGACCGCCGGATCCTGCGCGAGGCCACCGCCCGGTCCGGTGCGGTCGTCCTCGGCCGCCACCTCTTCGACGTGGTCGACGGACCGGGCGGCTGGGACGACACGACCGGCTACGGCGCGGGCGAGGTCGGCAGACCGGCGTTCGTCGTCCTGACCGGCTCACGACCGGAGTCGGTGCGCCTCACCGGCCTCGACTGGACCTTCGTCACGACCGGCCTGGCCGACGCGGTGGCCACCGCGCGCGAGCGTGCCGAGGCGGCCTCGGCGGCAGCCGGCCGGGACCTCGACGTCGTCCTCATGGGCGGCGGCGCCCTGATCGGTTCGGCGCTCGACGCGGGACTGGTCGACTCGCTGACGCTCCACCTGGCACCCGTCGTGCTCGGCACCGGGACGCCGCTGTTCCCGGGCCGGGCTCCCCGCTCGCTGGTACAGCGGAGCGCGACCCCGACGTCGACCGCGACCCACCTGACCTACGACGTGCTCTGACGCCGGCCGGCCCCGCCTTCGGCCGACCCGGGCATCTCGGCCGGCCCGCGCATCTCGTCCGGCCCGCGGATATTCGCGTGCGCCGAGCGGCGGCGGGCGCTACCGTCGTCCGCATGAACGTCATCGGCCGAAGCACCTTCGCGACCGCGCGAGCGACCAGCTCGCCGGCCGCCGCCGTCTGACCTTCTCCCTTTCCACCGGCGACCGGAAACGGCCCGTCGGTGGTCTCGTGGCGTTCCGGCCCCTCGCCTCGCCGCCCCGCTCGCACGGACCCGTTCTCCGGTGCCTCCCGCCACGCAGCGAAGGAGTCACCCCCATGGACACCGAGCAGATCGTCCGCACCTTCACCGAGTACTACGAGGAACACGGTCACCGCCGGATCATCGGCTCGACCCTCCTGCCCCCGTCCGGCGACGCCGTGCTGTTCACCACCTCCGGGATGCATCCGCTCACCCCGTACCTGGAGGGCCGTCCGCACCCGCTGGGCCGGCGGCTGGTCAACGTCCAGCGCTGTCTGCGCACCACGGACCTCGATGAGGTCGGCGACAGCACCCATCTCACCGTCTTCGAGATGCTCGGCACCTGGTCCCTGGGCGACTACGAGAGCTCGCAGAGCCTCGACTGGGCCCACCGGCTGCTCACCGAGGGCCTGGGGATCGATCCGGAGCTGCTGCACGCCACGGTGTACGGCGGCGGGGACCAGGTGGGACCGGACACCGACTCGCTCCGGCTCTGGCAGGAGCGGGGCGTGCCGGTGGAGCTGACGGTGGAGGACAACTGGTGGTCCAACGGTCCGGTCGGCCCGTGCGGACCCGATTCGGAGATCTTCCTGTGGACCGGTGACACCCCGCCCCGGTCGACACCCACCCGCGACGACCGCTGGGTCGAGGTGTGGAACCACGTGATGATGCGTCACCGCCGCCTGGACGACGGCAGCCTGGTGCCGCTCCCGCAGCGCAACATCGACACCGGCCTCGGCCTGGAGCGCCTCTCCTCGCTGCTCCAGGGCAGGTCGTCGGTGTTCGAGTGCGACGTCTTCGACCCGTGGCGGCGACTGGTGCCGCCCCTGTGGCCGCTGGACGAACCGTCGCTGCGACTGGTCGTCGACCACCTGCGCTCGGCCGTCGTCATCATCGGTGACGGGGTCCGCCCGGCCAACACCGGCCGCGGGTACGTGCTGCGCCGCCTCGTGCGGCGCGTCCTCACCGTGCTGTGGCGGGACGACCCGTCGCGCGGTCTCGGCGACCTTCCGGAGGAGCTGCTCTCCCACACATTGGACCACTTCCGGCAGGAGGGGGACCCCGAGACCGTACGGCGACTGCTGCTGGAGGAGGAACGCCGGTTCCGCGGGCTCCTCGAGCGCGGCCGGAGGGTGCTCTCCCGCCCCCGTTTCCGCGGCCCGCTGGGAGAGGACGACTTCCACTACCTCCACGACACCCACGGCCTGCCGCGCGACCTGGTGACGAGCCTGCGCGAGGAACGGGTCCCGGGCGGCCATAATCGCCCGCGTGAGCGAGACTGAGTCCCACAAGACGGCGCAGGGGATGTCCACCAGGGGCGGTACCCGCTGGCGCACCTTCGTGCAGACGGAGACCGGCAGCGCGGTCCTGCTCCTGGTGGCCGTCGTCGCGGCGCTGCTCTGGGCCAACATCGACCTCCACTCCTACGAGGCCGTGTGGCAGGCCCACTTCACGGTCGGCTTCGACACCCGTCACCTGTCGCTGACGGTCCACGAGTGGATCAACGCGGGGCTGATGAGCCTGTTCTTCCTCGTCGTCGGTCTGGAGGCGCGGCGCGAGTTCGACATGGGGGAACTGCGGGACCGGCGGTGGGTGCTGCTCAGCGCGGTGGCCGGCCTCGGCAGCATGGTGGTTCCGGCCGTGATCTACGTCGCGATCAACGCCGGGCACGACTCGGTGCACGGCTGGGGCACGGCCATGTCGACCGACACCGCGTTCGCGCTGGGCATCCTGGCCGTCCTGGGCCGTCGGCTGCCGGCCTCGCTGCGGGCGCTCATGCTGTCCATCTCGGTCGTCGACGACGTGGTGGCGCTGCTCGTCATCGCCGTCTTCTACAGCGACGAGATCCACCTCCCGGCGCTCCTCGTCGCCCTGGGCGCGCTGCTGGCCGTCGTCGTCGTGCTGCGGCTTGCGGACGCCGGCCGCGGCCTGTTCTGCGCCCTCTTGGCCGTGGTGGTGTGGGTGGCGCTGCACGAGGCCGGGGTCGATCCGGTCGTGACGGGTCTGGCGGTGGGGGCCCTGGTCATCGCCTACCCGGCGCCGCGTGGGGATCTGGAGCGGGCGAGCCGCCTCTTCCGGCTGTTCCGGGAGCAGCCGACGCCCGAGCTGCAGCGTTCGGCGGCGCGGGGCCTGGCCTCGGCGATCTCGCCGAACGAGCGGCTGGAACAGCGGTTCCTGCCCTGGGTGAGCTTCGGCATCGTGCCGCTGTTCGCCCTGGCCAACGCGGGGATCGAACTGAGCGCCGCGCGGCTGGCCGACGCGTTCACCTCGCCCGTCACGCTGGGCATCCTGTGCGGCTGCGTGGTGGGGAAGATCGTCGGTGTGGTGGGTTCCATGGCGGGCGCGCAGCTGCTGTCGGGGCGGCGGCTGCGGCCCAACGTGGGCTGGGGCTCGGTCACCGCCGCCGGATCGATCGCGGGGTCGGCCTTCACCGTGTCGCTGCTGATCGCCGCGATCGCCTTCGAGGGGGAGGAGCTGAACCAGGCGCGCATCGGCATCATCGCCACGCTGATCGGCTCGTTCGCGGTCAGCTGGGCGGTCTCCGGGGTGATCGGCCTGCTGCCCGCGGCGCGGCGGACGAGGGCCCTGCTCGGCACGTCCGAACCACTGACGGATCTCGGGGTGGCGGTCGACGAGCGCCACGACCATGTGCGCGGTCCCGCTGACGCCGCCGTGACCCTGGTGGAGTACGGCGACTTCGAGTGCCCGTACTGCGGCCAGGCCGAGGGCGTGGTGCGCGACCTGCTGGGCAGCGAGACCGATGTCCGCTACGTGTGGCGTCATCTGCCGCTTACCGACGTGCATCCGAACGCCCAGTCGGCGGCCGAGGCGTCGGAGGCGGCCGCGCGGCAGGGAAGGTTCTGGGACATGCACGACCGGCTGATGGTCCGCCAGGACGAGCTGGGCGAGCGGGATCTGCTGCGGCACGCTCGCGAACTGGGCCTGGACATGGAGGTGTTCCGCGAGGACCTGGCGCGGCGCCGGGGCGCCCGGCGGGTCGCCGAGGACGTGGACTCGGCGGACCTGAGCGGCGTGTCGGGCACGCCGACCTTCTTCGTCAACGGCAGGCGCCACCGGGGTGCCTTCGACATCGACGCCCTGAAGCGGGCGGTCGAGCAAGCCAGGCGGCGGGCCCTGGCCGGCGGATGAGGTGACGTCCGGTCAGGTGTTGCGGCGGGCCGGGCGGCGGCGGCGCTGGACGGCGCCGTAGGTCTTCTCCAGTGCGGCGGTCGACGCGTCGTAGGAGCGCTGGGCCACGCCGACGAAGAGGCAGTCGACGACGGCGAGCTGGGCGATGCGGCTGACGGTCGCGCCGGAGCGGAACGGGGTCTCCCGGGCGCAGGTGGTCAGTACGAGGTCGGCGCCGGTGGCGAGCGTGGAGCCGGGGTCGTTGGTCAGGGCGATGGTGGTGGCTCCGCGTTCGGCGGCGGCCTGGAGGGGTTCGGTGGTGTCCTCGGTCTCGCCTGAGTGGGAGACGGCCAGCGCCACGTCGCCGGGCCCCAGGAGCGCCGCCGCGGTGAGTGCGGCGTGCCGGTCGCTCCAGATGAAGGCCATGCGGCCTATGCGGTGCAGCTTCTGGTGCAGGTCCTGGCCGACGAACGCGCTGGCCCCGACGCCGAAGATGTCGACCCTGCGGGCCCCCGCCACCGCGTCGACCGCCCGGCCCAGCGCCTCGATGTCGAGTCCGGCGCCGGAGTCCTCCAGGGCCCGGACCTCGTTGTAGATGATCTTGCCGACTATGCGGTCCAGCGTGTCCGTCGGGCTGATGTCGGTGCCGCCGCGCTCCGGGCGCTCACCGCCCAGGGCGTGTTCGCGGGCGGCGGCGGCGGCCAGCGCGAGGCGCAGCTGAGGGTAGTTGCCGGTGCCGATCGTGCGGCAGAACCTCATCACGGTGGCGGCCGACGTGTCCGCGCGCTCCCCCAGCGCGTTGATGGACAGTTCGGCGACCTGTCCCGGGGCGGCCAGGACGGCGTCGGCCACCCGGCGTTCGGAGGGGGCGAGGGAGGGCCGGGCGGCACGGACCCGCGTGAGGATGTCGGCGAGCGGGGCGTCCTGTGCGGACTGCTCCGGCACGCCGGACGAGGACTGGCGGACCATGGCCCCTCCTGAGTGTGGTGGAGACAGGTTAATGGGGCCACCCGGGTTGGTCAAAAATTTACGTACGGTCCGACAGGCCGTTACTTATTGACATCCGGAGTGCGGCATTCCCATACTCGGACGGCCCTCTCCCCACGCCGGCGACCCCACCGGCCAGTGTCTAGGAGCACGCGTGCGCCAGCTCGACCTCGTCGTGATCGTGGTCTATCTGATCGGGATCGCCTGGATCGGCCTGCGGAAGGCCGGCAAGCAGAAGTCGGCGAAGGACTACTTCGTCGGTGAGGGCCACATGCCGTGGTGGACGGTGTCCTTCTCCGTCGTCGCCACCGAGACCAGCGTCCTGACCGTGATCAGCGTCCCCGGCGGCGCCTACAGCGGCCAGGGCTTCGGCAACGTCGAACTCGCCCTGGGCTACGTCATCGGACGCGTCGTCGTCGCCACCGTACTCATCCCCCTCTACAAGCGCGGCGGGTTCGTCAGTGCCTACCAGTACCTGGGCGACCGGTTCGGGCTGAAGCTGCAGGGGCTCGCCTCGGTGACGTTCGTCTTCACCCGGCTGCTGGCCGAGGGCGTCCGGCTGTTCGCCTCCGCCATCCCCATCAAGCTGCTGCTCGACGAGTTCGGCGTGCACGCGAGCTACCGCGTGATCATCATCGTGCTCACGCTGATCACCGTGGTGTACACCTACCTGGGCGGCATCAAGGCGGTCATCTGGACCGACGCCATCCAGATGGGCCTCTACCTCGGCGGTGCGATCCTCGCCGTCGCGGTGCTGTCCGCGCACGTCGGCGGTGACGGTTACGCCCGCGCCTGGGACGCCGGGCGGTTCACGCTCTTCGACACCGACTTCACCCTGGCGCACGTCCTCACCAGCCCGTTCGCCCTGCCCACCGCCATCATCGGCGGCGCCATCTTCGCCATGGCCAGCCACGGCTCCGACCAGCTCATCGTGCAGCGGGTGCTGGCCACCCGGACGCTGCGCGAGGGCCAGAAGGCCATGATCGCCTCGGGTGTCTTCGTCGTCATCCAGTTCGCCGCGTTCTCGCTCGTCGGCGCGCTGCTGTGGTCGTACAACCAGGGCAGGTCGTTCTCGGAGCTGGGGCTGTCCAGCTCGGACAACCTCTACCCCGAGTTCATCCTGAACGGGCTGCCCGTCGTCGTCTCCGGGCTGCTGGTGGCCGGCATCCTGGGCGCCGCGATGGGCTCGCTGTCCTCGGCGCTCAACTCCATGTCGAACTCGACGGTCGCCGACATCATCCACAGCTTCTTCCGCAGCACCCCGTCCGAGGAGTCGCTGCTGCGGCTCGCCCGCTGGATGACGCTGGTGTGGGCGACCCTGATGGCCGTCTTCGCGTGCGCGTTCAGCGCGAGCACCGGCAACGTCTACCTGACCGGGCTGACCATCGCCGGCTACACCTACGGCGCGCTGCTCGGCGCGTTCCTGCTCGGGCGGCTGGTGACCCGCGCCAACGAGGTGGACTCCGTCGTGGCCTTCCTGGTGACCATCGGGGTGATGACGTACATCGTGCGCGTGGTCAAGATCGACGTCACGACGGGCGGGACGACGGTGTCCCAGGCCATCGCGGCCCAGTGGCTGGTGCCCATCGGAGTGGTGATCACCCTGGTCGTCGGCGGCGTCCTGAGCCTGTTCCACCGGGCGCCGGCGGCCGGCGGGGGCGCCCTGAAGGACGCCGAGCCGGGCAGCGGCCCCGACCGGCTCACCGCGGCCGGCCGGAAGTGAGCGGGCCGCCCTCCGGCCCGGACCCCTCCGGCCCGGACCCCTTCGCACAGGAGACGTCTTGCGTGTGATCGGCCTGATGTCAGGCACCTCCTACGACGCCGTCGAGGCGGCCGCCGCGGATCTCGTCCTCCAGGACGACGCCTTGGTGATGCGGCCCCTCGGGCATCTCTCGGCCCCCTACCCCGACGAACTGCGCGAGCTGATCGAGGGGTTCCTGCCGCCGTCGGCCACGACCGCCCGCACCGCCGCCGTGCTCGACACCGGCATCGGCCGTGCCTTCGCCGACGTGGCCGTCCGCGCCCTGCGCGAGCTGTGCGACGGGACCGCGGACCTGGTGGTCTCGCACGGGCAGACCGTCTACCACTGGGTCGAGGACGGCGCCGTGCGCGGCACCCTGCAACTGGGCCAGCCCGCCTGGATCGCCGAGGCCACCGGTCTGCCCGTCGTCTCCGACCTGCGCGGCAGGGACGTCGCGGCCGGCGGTCAGGGCGCCCCGTTGGTGGCCATGACCGACGCCCTCGCCCTGGCCGCGCTGCCCGGCACCCCGGCCGCGCTCAACCTGGGCGGCATCGCCAACCTCACCGTCGTCGCCCCCGGCGCCGACCCGCTGGCCTTCGACACCGGGCCCGCCAACGCGCTGATGGACGCCGCCGTACGGCACTTCACCGGGGGCGCCCGCGGGTACGACGAGGACGGGCGGCGGGCCGCCGCGGGACGGGTCGACGCGGCGCTGCTGCGGGTGCTGCTGGACGACCCGTACTACGCCAGGCCGGCCCCGAAGAGCACCGGCAAGGAGCGTTTCCACCTGCCCCACCTGCTGGAGGCGCTGGCCTCGGCGCCGGTGCCGGAGCCGGACGACGTGCTGGCGACCCTGGCCCGGCTCACCGCGGTCACCGTGGCCGACGCCTGCCGGGCGCACGGGGTCACCCGGCTCGTCGTCTCCGGCGGCGGGGCGCACAATCCGGTGCTGATGGGCATGCTCGCCGAGGAACTGCCCGGCGTGCCGCTCGGGCCCAGCGACGCGCTCGGGCTGCCGTCCGACGCGAAGGAGGCCCTCGCCTTCGCGCTCCTGGGCTTCCTCACGGTGCACGGCCTGCCCGGCGCGATCCCGTCGGGAACCGGTGCGCGCCGGGCGACGCTCCTCGGCAGCATCACCCCGGGCCGGGAGCCCCTGCGCCTGCCCGAGCCCGCCACCGTGCCGCCCCGGCTGCTCCGCGTCACGGACGAACCGGTGTCGTGACCGCCGTCCACCGCCCGTGCGGCCGGGGCCGGCCTCAGCCCATCTCGCCGGTGCGGGCCCGCCGCCACAGGTCGACGCTGCCGTCGGCGACCGCGTACTTGTCGATCTCGGCGAGTTCGTCGGCGGTGAAGGCGAGGTTGTCCAGCGCGGCCACGTTCTGCTCCAGCTGACCGGTGCGCGAGGCGCCGATCACCAGCGAGGTGACGCGCGGGTCGCGCAGCGCCCAGGCGAGCGCCATCTGGGCCAGGGTCTGGTCCCGGCGGGCGGCGATGTCGTTCAGCGCGCGCAGCCGCTGGAGGGTGTCCTCGTTCAGCCAGTCGGTCGCGAAGGACTTGCCCTGGGTGGCGCGGGAGCCCTCCGGGACGCCGTCGAGGTAGCGGCCGGTGAGCAGGCCCTGGGCCAGCGCGGTGAACCCGATGACGCCGAAGCCCTCGTCGCCCGCGGCGTCGAGCAGGCCCTCGGTCTCGATCCACCGGTTGAGCATGTTGTACGAGGGCTGGTGGATCAGCAGCGGCGTGCCGAGGTCGCGGAGGATCGCCGCGGCCTCACGGGAGCGTTCGGCGTCGTAGGAGGAGATCCCGACGTAGAGGGCCTTGCCCTGCCGCACCGCGGTGTCCAGCGCCGTCATGGTCTCCTCCAGCGGTGTGGAGGCGTCCAGGCGGTGGGAGTAGAAGATGTCGACGTACTCCAGGCCCATGCGCTTCAGGGACTGGTCGAGGGAGGCGAGCACGTACTTGCGGGAGCCTCCGCCCTGGCCGTACGGGCCGGGCCACATGTCGTATCCGGCCTTGGTGGAGATCACCATCTCGTCCCGGTACGGTGCCAGGTCCTGGCGCATGATCCGGCCGAAGTTGATCTCCGCGGATCCGTAGGGCGGGCCGTAGTTGTTGGCCAGGTCGTGATGGGTGATGCCGAGGTCGAAGGCGCGCAGGGCGATCTCCCGCTGCGACTCGAACGGCTTGTCGTCGCCGAAGTTGTGCCAGTAGCCCAGCGACAGGACGGGCAGGTCGAGACCGGAGCGGCCGGTGCGGCGGTACCGCATGGTGCCGTCGTAGCGGTGGGGGTCGGCGACGTGGTTCATGGTGGCTCTCCAGTGGGGAAGCGGGGACGGGCGGCGCGTGACGGTCGGGTCAGCCGGTGGCGGCCCCGAACCACCGGGGCAACCGGTCGAACAGGTCCTGCTGGTCGTCACCGACCCATGCCACATGGCCGTCCGGCCGCAGCAGCAGCGCGGGCACGTCCAGTTTCGCACCGGCGTCCACGACGTGATCGATCCGGTCCGACCAGCCCGTCACCGAAAGCCGGCCCGTCCGGTCGAGGAGCAGCCCGCGGCCGGTGTGCGTCAGCTCGTACAGGCGCCCCTGCCGCAGTTCGACGTCCCGCATCCTCCGGCCGACGAGTTCGTGTCCGGCGCCGAGGTCGTAGCGGACGTTCAGCGCGGTGACCTTCTCGGTCAGGTGGCGGCTGACGTCCTCGAACCGCGTCAGTTCCGCCAGCAGGCGGCGCACCGCCCGGGGGCCGGGTTCGGTGGAGAGCAGTTCCATCTGGGCGCGGGTGTTGTCCAGCACGTCGGCGGCGACCGGGTGCCGTTCCGTGTGGTAGCTGTCCAGCAGTCCGTCGGGGGCCCAGCCGTTCACCTCGGCGGCGAGTTTCCAGCCGAGGTTGAAGGCTTCCTGGATGCCGAGGTTGAGGCCCTGTCCGCCGACGGGCGGGTGGACGTGCGCGGCGTCGCCGGCGAGCAGTACCCGTCCGGTGCGGTAGCGCTCGGCCAGCCGGGTGGCGTCGCCGAATCGGGACAGCCAGCGGGGCGAGTGCACGCCGAAGTCGGTGCCCGCGCACGCCGTGAGCTGCCGTCTGAACTCGTCCAGGGTCGGCGGGACCGAGCGGTCCTCGGCCACGTCCGCGGCGGGCACGACGAGGCGGTGGAAGCCGTCCCCCAGCGGTCCGGCGCCGAACCGCTTCTGGGTCTCCCGGACCTCGGCCACGACGGCCGCCACCTCCTCGGGCGCCGCATCGACGCGCATCTCGCCGATCAGCGTGTCGGTGCGGGAGGGTTCTCCGGGGAAGCCGACGCCGAGCAGTTTCCGGACGGTGCTGCGGCCGCCGTCGCAGCCCACGAGGTAGCGGGCGCGCAGCCGGGCGCCGTCGGCCAGCTCAGCGGTCACGCCCTGGTCGTCCTGGCTCAGTACGGCCAGTTCGCGGCCACGCTCGACTTCGGCGCCGAGTTCGACGGCGCGCTCCGTCAGCAGGCGGTCGGTCACGGGCTGCGGGATGCCGAGGACGTAGGGGTGCGTGGTGTCCAGATCGACGGGCGCGGCCTTGCCGATGCCGGCGAAGAAGCCGCCGGCCGGATACCGCTTACCGTGCTCGAGGAACCGCTCCAGCAGGCCGCGCTGGTCCATCACCTCGATGCTGCGCACGTGCAGCCCGAGCGAGCGCACCACCTGGGTCGGCTGCGTCTCCTTGTCCAGCACCCGTACCCGTACACCGTGCAGGCGCAGTTCGCCGGCCAGCATCATGCCGGTCGGTCCGGCGCCGACGACGAGCACGTCGATCATGAGTCTCCCATGGTGAGAAGGCGTCCGATCGGCCCGGCTGCCTCACGTGGGCAGCGGCCGAGGGCGCCGATTCTGCGCCACGGAGGGGCCCTTGCCGCAAGGCCCCCCATGAGCTATAGCTTGATAGTGGCAGGCAGGAGGCGAGTGGTCCTCCTGCCTTTTCCGTTGCCTCTCGTCAGAGCCGTGTCGGCCCTGGGTGCGTGTCAGGTGCTGATGCTGGTGACCGCGTCGACGCCGTACGTGCGGGCGTAGCCGTTCTCGGTGCCGACGAGGAGGTCGACGACCTCGAAGTACCGGTCCCAGAAGGGTGTTTCCCTCAGGGCGTCGACGAGCAGCTGGTAGGCGTGGTGGTCGTCCGCCTCCCAGACCCAGACGTCGGTGACGCGCGCGGAGTAGAACTCCGTGTCGTAGAAGCGTGACCGTACGCCGGTGGTCCTCGCCCTGACGGCGGGGACGACCCGGGTGGTGAAGGCGTCGATCCGTTCCTCGACGGTCATGGCGAGCCATTCGGGTGTGGTCTTGACGAGCATGAACGCGGTGACCGGGGGTTCGGTCGTCTCGGTGGTGGTCATGGGTGCCTCCGGGCTCGGGGTGTGTGCGGGAGTGTCAGGAGAGGACGGCGGGTTCGAGGGTCTGCGCGCACCACTGTTCGAAGGTGGTCGGGGAGGCGGTGTCCGGGGCCCGGGCCACGCCGGCGTCGAGGCCGTCGTCCTTGGCGCGCTTCATGTCGACGATGCCCTCGACGAAGGCCGGGTCGAGGCCGTGGCCGACGAGGGTGGCGCGCACCTCGTCGAGGGCCTGGCGTTCGTAGCGGACGGTCAGGCCCAGCCGCTCGGTCATGATGCGGGCGAGGTCGTTGGGCGACAGGTCCTGCGGACCGAGGACCGGGACGCTGCCGGTGCCGGTCCAGCAGCGGTCGAGGAGCAGGCCGGCGGCCGCGGCGGCGATGTCGGCGACGGCCACCATCGGTGCCTTGCGGTCGGCGTCGACGAGGTCGCTGAAAACGCCCTTCTCCCGGATCGGTTCGGCCTCCTCCAGGACGTTCTCGAAGAAGGAGGGATTGGCCAGCGCCCGGTAGGCCACTCCGGTCCCGGCGATGAGGTCGTCCATGGCGAGGGACGCGGTGACGAGTCCGGCGCGGCCGGCGACCGGGGTGCCCCGGCCGAGGGCGGAGACGCCGACGACATGCCCGACGCCGTGCACGGCGAGCGCGTTCGCGGCGGGGCGGGTGAAGCCGCGGTAGGCGTCCTCGGGGGTGCGGGAGGCGTTGGGCGGGACGAGCCAGAAGACGGCGTCGGCGCCCGCGAAGGCCCGGTCGACGACCGCGGGGTCGCCGTGCGAGCCGGTGACCACCTCGACCCGCTCGCGCACGGCCTCGGGCAGCCGCGCGGGGTCGCGCACGATCAGGCGCAGTTCCTCGCCGCGGGCGGGGGCCGAGTCCAGGAGCAGGGAGACCAGGTGGCGGCCGATGTTCCCGGTGGGGGCAGTGATGACGATCATGAATACCTCGTGGGTCGTGCCGGTTCGGTACGCCCCCATCCTGCGAAGCCGTCGGGTGTTGCCACAATGGGAACTTCAGCAAGGGATCATTGCCCGGAACGGAATAACCCTGGTGAACAGCACAGACCCGGTGGCGCAGGTCATCGACGCCAACCTCGTCGTCGCCCTCGACGCCCTGCTGGCCGAGCAGAGCGTCACCCGCGCCGCCGCCCGCATGCACACCTCCCCCGCCGCCATGAGCCGCACCCTCGCCCGGCTGCGCCGCGTGGTCCAGGACCCCCTCCTGGTCCGGGCCGGCCAGGCCATGGTGCCCACGCCCAGGGCGCTGGCCCTGCGGGACGAGGCCGCCGCGGTGGTGCGCCGGGTGGGCGCGCTCCTGACTCCGGCCACCGGTGTGGACCCGGCCGCCCTGCGCGGCACCTTCACGCTTCAGGCCGCCGACCTGATCGGTGCGGCGCTCGCCGCCGGGCTGCTGGAAGTGGCCGGCCGGGAGGCGCCGGGGGTCTCGATGCGGTTCCGGGCCGAGGATCTGGAGGCCGGGCCGGCCCTCCGCGACGGCCGGATCGACCTGGAGGTCGGGGCCATCGACCACGTGGACCCGGAGACCCACGTCGAGGAGCTGGTCACCCTCCGGATGACGGCGGCCGTCCGGCCCGGCCACCCGCTCACCGACGGTCCTCTGACGCCGCAGCGGTTCGCGGCGGCCGAGCATGTCGTGGCCAGCCGCCGCGGACGCTTCACCGGCCCCGTCGACACCGCCCTCGCCGAGCACGGACTGAGCCGCCGGGTCGCCGTCGTCCTGCCCGGCCATCTGGCCGCGATGACCCTGGCCGCCCGCAGTGACGCCGTGGCCCTGGTCCCCGCCGCAGCGCCGGGCGCCGCGCCCTCGCCCCTCACCGAGCAGGCCGCGGTCCTGGGCCTGCGGCTCCTCGACATCCCGCTCCCCCTGCCGCCCGTGACCATCGGCATGGCCTGGCACCCCCGGCACACCTCCGACGGGGCCCACCACTGGCTGCGCGGGGCCGTCCGCAGGGTCCTCCGGGTGTCCTGGTCGCGCCGCGACGGGCCCACCCCCGGCGAAAAGGACGCAAACGCGTGATTGAGGACGCCGTACGTGGGCACGCGTTCGCCCTGTCGTCTCCGCTTGCGTGCCCTCGGCGGCGGCGGAGACTGATACGGACGACGGCACTCCGGAAGGCCTGGACGGATGGGTGAGCACGCGGCGCGTCCCGGCGCCGGGACACGGCACGGGAGCGGGAGCGGCGGTGCCCCCTGCCCCGGCCCAGGTCCGGAGCCGTTCCGCGAGAGGCGCCGCGAGACGCGCGAGGCCCCCGTCCGGACGTACCCGGACCGGATTGGCGTGGCCGCTCCAGGGCACCCCTCCCCCGCGATCGTGTCGCGCGGCGCCTGGGCGTCACCCACTCCACGACGAAAGGCAGTCTCATGACGGACATCACGCCTGCCACCACCACGGACTCCGGCGCGCCGGTGGAAAGCGACGAACACTCGCTCACCGTCGGCCCGGGAGGCCCGGTCCTCCTCCAGGACGCCTACCTCATCGAGCAGATGGCGCAGTTCAACCGGGAGCGGATCCCCGAACGCCAGCCGCACGCCA
Source organism: Streptomyces sp. WAC 04229 (assembly GCF_003947455.1). GTDB lineage: Bacteria > Actinomycetota > Actinomycetes > Streptomycetales > Streptomycetaceae > Streptomyces. Next base: position 41,815 of record NZ_QHJH01000023.1, read on the forward strand.
AGGGCAGCGGCGCCTTCGGCCACTTCGAGGTGACGCACGACGTGAGCGCCTACACCAAGGCGGCCGTCTTCCAGCCGGGGACGACGACCGACCTGGTCATCCGCTTCTCCACGGTGGCGGGTGAGCGCGGCAGCCCCGACACCTGGCGCGACCCGCGCGGCTTCGCGGTGAAGTTCTACACCAGCCAGGGCAACTACGACATGGTCGGCAACAACACGCCGGTGTTCTTCGTCAAGGACCCGATGAAGTTCCAGCACTTCATCCGGTCGCAGAAGCGCCGGGCGGACAACAACCTGCGCGACCACGACATGCAGTGGGACTTCTGGACCCTGTCACCGGAGTCCGCCCACCAGGTCACCTGGCTCATGGGGGACCGCGGCATCCCCCGGACCTGGCGCCACATGAACGGCTACACCTCCCACACCTACATGTGGATCAACGCGGCCGGCGAGCGGTTCTGGGTGAAGTACACCTTCAAGACGGACCAGGGCATCGAGTTCTTCACGCAGCACGAGGCCGACCAGATGGCGGCGGCCGACACGGATTACCACATGCGGGACCTGTTCGAGCACATCCGCGACGGCGAGTTCCCGAGCTGGACCCTGTACGTGCAGGTCATGCCGTACGAGGACGCCGCGGGCTACCGGTTCAACCCGTTCGACCTGACGAAGGTGTGGCCGCACGGCGACTATCCCCTCATCCCGGTCGGCCGCATGACGCTGGACCGCAACCCGACCGACAACCACGCCGAGATCGAGCAGGCCGCCTTCCAGCCCAACAACCTGGTCCCCGGCATCGGCCCGAGCCCGGACCGCATGCTGCTGGCCCGGCTCTTCTCCTACGCCGACGCCCACCGGTACCGGATCGGCGCGAACTACCAGCAGCTCCCCGTGAACGCCCCGGTCGTCGACGTCCACACGTATTCCAAGGACGGGGCGATGGCCTATCGGAAGACGAGTGACCCGGTCTACGCGCCGAACTCCAAGGGCGGTCCCGCCGCCGACACCGAGCGGTTCGGCACCCCGCCCAGCTGGGAGGCGGACGGGGCCATCACCCGCGCCGCCTACGTCGACCACGCCGAGGACGACGACTGGGGTCAGCCGGGCACTCTGGTCCGCGAGGTCATGGACGACGCGGCCCGCGACCGGCTGGTCGACAACGTGGTCGGTCACCTCCTCAACGGGGTGAGCGAACCCGTCCTCCAGCGGGCCTTCGAGTACTGGTCGAACATCGACAAGACCATCGGCGACCGCATCGCCAAGGGTGTCCGGGCCAAGGCGGACGAGAAGGACCCGAAGGCCGCCGAGCAGGGCAACCCTGCCCGACGGACCATGCAGGAGAAGGCCTGACAGCAGGGCACGACCCGATCCGGAGGAGGCGCCCCGTGACACCACGGGGCGCCTCCTCCGGTCTGTTGCGACGGCGCTCGGTCGATGCGCCTTGGGCGGCGGCCACATGCGTTGCCGCACGCGGTGATCGCCGCTAGCGTGCCGGACGTGCGTTGATCTGCGGGGCGACGGTCACGGCCGTCGCGAACGGATTCACCGCCCTCGAGTCGGCAGGACTCCGAGGGCGGCTCGGTATGCCCCCCGTAGAGCAGTCTGGAGACGATCGGACCATGTCCGCACAACACCCCATGACCTACGAGGCGTTCGTCGCCCGTGCCACCGCCGACCCCGATGTGGCCGGACTCGTCCTCAAGGGTTCCCACGCCCACGACGGCATGGCCACCCGCCACTCCGACCACGACCTGTACGTCGTGCTGGCCGACTCGGCCGGCACCGGGCTCGCCGGTCTCGACGGATTCCGCTCGGCCGGGCTGGATCTGGTCGTGGTGACGGTCGCGGAGTTCCGCCGGCTCGGCGGCTTCGAGCGGTACGCGCTCGCACGGGCCCGGGTCGTGCTCGACCGGCTCGACGGGGGTATCGCCGAGATGGTGGCCGCGAAGGGGCGGCTCGACGCCGGGGAGGCGTCGCGGGTGGCTGCCGAGTGGCTGGACGCCTACGCGAACTCCCTCTACCGGTCGGTCAAGAACGCCCGGGACGGACTCCCGCTCGCGGCGCGCCTCGACGCGGGGGACAGCGTCGGCTTCCTGCTGGAGCTGCTGTTCGCCCTCGACCGTCGTCCGCGTCCCTACAACAAGTACCTGGCGTGGGAACTGGAACGCTTCCCCCTCCCGGGATGGGACACACGAGCGCTGCTGTCCGCGCTCACGCGCGTCGCGGAGACCGGTGACGCGGACGTGCAGCGGGAACTGTTCGGCCGGGTGGAGCCCGCGGTGCGCGCGGCCGGCCACGCGGCGGTGCTGGACGCGTGGGGCGAGGACCTCGGGCTGATGCGCCTCCCGTAGTGAGGGACGGCCGTCCCTCAGGTCCCCGTCGCGGCGGCCGCGGCGCGTCCGGCCTCGCGGCCGGAGAACAGGCAGCCGCCGAGGAAGGTTCCCTCCAGCGACCGGTAGCCGTGCACGCCGCCACCCCCGAAGCCCGCCACCTCTCCGGCCGCGTACAGACCCGGCACCGGGGCGCCCGAGGCGTTCAGGACCCGGCCGGAGAGGTCGGTCTGGAGGCCGCCGAGGGTCTTGCGGGTGAGGATGTTGAGCCGGACCGCGATCAGCGGGCCCGCGCCGGAGTCCAGGATCCGGTGGACCGGGGCGGTCCGGCTCAGCGTGTCCCCGGGGTAGGCCAGCGCGTTGCGGATGCCCATGACCTGGACGTCCTTGGTGTACGGGTTGTCGATCTCGCGGTCGCGGGCCTCGATCTGGCGCTGGAGGCCGTCCAGCGCGATCAGGTGGTCGCCGGTCAGCTTGTTCATGCCGCGGACCAGTTCGGGCAGGGTCGCCGCGACGACGAAGTCCACGCCGTTCTTCTTGAACTTCTCGATCGGCTCCGGCGTCTGCCAGATGCGGGAGAGGAGCTTCCAGACGTTCTTCTCCGTGAGGTCCGGGTTCTGCTCGGAGCCGGAGAGCGCGAACTCCTTGGCGATGATCTTCTGTGTGGTGACGAACCAGGAGTAGTCGTAGCCGGTGTCGGTGATGGACTTCAGGGTGTGCAGGGTGTCGTAGCCGGGGATGTCGGGCGTGCCGAAGCGCTTGCCGGTGGCGTCGAACCACATGGACGACGGTCCGGGCAGGATGCGGATGCCGTGGCCGGGCCAGATCGGGTCGTAGTTTCTGAGGCCCTCGGTGTAGTGCCACATGCGGTCCGGGTTCACGATCCGGCCGCCCGCCTCCTCGGTGATCGCCAGCATGCGGCCGTCCACGTGCGCGGGCACACCGGTGATCATGGACTTGGGCGGGGTACCGAGTCGGGCCGGCCAGTTCCGCCGGACGAGATCGTGGTTCGCGCCGATGCCGCCGGAGGTCACCACGACGACCGGGGCGCGCAGTTCGAACTCGCCGACCACGGTGCGGGAGCTGGGTTTGCCGCGCTGCGCCGTGCTCGGTTCGAGGACGGCGCCGCGTACGCCGGTGACGGCGCCGCCCGTCGTCACGAGGCCGTCGACCCGGTGCCGGAACTTGAAGGTGACCCTGCCCTCGGCGCGCGCCGCCCGCACCTTCTTCTCGAACGGCTCGACGACCGCCGGGCCGGTCCCCCAGGTGACGTGGAAGCGCGGCACCGAGTTGCCGTGGCCGTCCGCGAGGCCGCCTCCGCGCTCGGCCCAGCCGACGATCGGGAACCACTGCACGCCCAGCCCGGCCAGCCAGGACCGCTTCTCGCCGGAGGCGAAGTCCACGTACGCCTCGGCCCACTTGTACGCCCAGTGGTCCTGGCCGGCGGGGTCGGCGACGCCCCGGTCGAAGCCGGCCGTGCCGAGCCAGTCCTGCCAGGCCAGTTCGCGCGAGTCCTTGACGCCCATCAGGCGCTGTTCGGCGGAGTCCACGAAGAAGAGGCCGCCGAAGGACCAGAACGCCTGGCCGCCCAGGCTCGCCTCGGGTTCCTGGTCGAGGAGCAGCACCTTGCGGCCCGCCGCGGCGAGTTCGGCCGTGGCCACCAGCCCCGCGAGACCGTGTCCGACCACGATCGCGTCCGCGGCCTGCTCCCCGGCCGCGAAGGCGGGCGCCACCTGGGCCAGTGTCGCCGCCGCGAGCACTCCCCCGGTCACGGTCAGGGCGTTGCGGCGAGTGATCCCGGCAGGTGGCGTGTTCTGCATGGACTGCCTTCCGACGGTGTGCGGAGGGGCGGAGGGACACGGGAGTCACTCCTGCGCCGACAGGGTGTTACCGACGGTAGCCCAGCGGGTGTCCGACGACCAGAGCGCTGCGTCGTTTTCGTGAACCGCCCGACCCCGCAGGCTGGTTGGCCCGCAAGGGCGCCCAGGGATTCAGACGAGTTCGGGCTGCGGCTCCGCAGGCCTCGGCGGCTCCGGCTGCCGCGCCGGCACGGACTTCGGTTCCCACGCCCTGGTGGTCCGCAGGTACCCGAACACCACCGAGGCCATCGCGAGCAGGAGCAGCGGTCCGGCCACCCACGGGTACGCGGCCATGTCCTCCGGGAGGAGGCGGTACGAGACCAGCAGCGCCGCGAACACCGTCGCTCCGTGGGCGACCAGCCGGACGGCCGACCCGTCCCAGCCGCGGGCGAACGCGCGCATCGCCGCCTCGACCGTGAGCGCGAAGACCACGCCGGCGACGAGGTCCACCCCGTAGTGGTAGCCGAAGCCCAGCGTGGCGGTCAGGGTGGCGACCAGCCAGAAGGCCCCGGCGTACCGCATCGGGCGCGATCCCTTGCGCGAGTGGACGAAGAGCGTCGTCGCCCAGGCCGTGTGCAGACTGGGCATGCAGTTGCGCGGGGTGATCTCGTCGAACGGCACCGCGTGCGGGGCACCGATCGATGGCAGGGTGTCCGGCCACAGGTTGGCCACCGCCCACTGTCCGCCCTCGGCTCCGTAGGCGTACACGGGCCCGACGACCGGGAAGATCATGTAGACGGCGGGCCCGAGCAGGCCGATGACGAGGAAGGTGCGGACGAGATGGTGGCTCGGGAAGCGGCGCTCGACCGCCACGTGGCGCAGTTGGTACAGGCCGACCAGGGCCGCCGCCAGCGGGAGCTGGCCGTAGACGACGTGCAGGATGCCGCCGCCCACCGGCGAGGTGGCTTCCACCAGCCGGCCGACCAGCCAGGAGGGGTCGCCCAGCGCGTGGTCGGCGATCGCCAGATAGGGGTCGAGTACTGCTGGGCGAGTCTCCGACGTGATGAGCAGCCAGGTGTCACCCGTCTTGTGCCCGGCCACCAGCAACAGCCCCAGCCCGACACCCTTCAGCAGCAGCGCCCGTTCCCGGCCGGTACGACGCGTGACGGCGACGACCGCGCAGCCCAGGACCACCCACAGGGCGCCGTTGCCGAAGTTCATGTCCGCGCCGACCGCCCAGCGCACGGGCCAGAGCACGAGGTCGACGCCGATCGCCACACCGGCCGCGACGAACCGCTGCCGCCAGGTGAGCACCACCATCGTCAGCGCGAGCCCCGCGTAGAGCAGCGGCCCGGAATCCGGGGCGAAGACCACCTCGCGGGCCTGCTGGGTGATCGGTCCCGGCTCGCCGTAGTGGCGCGCGGCGAACTCCAGCGCGATGAGGAACCCGAGGGTCGCCACACCCGCCGCGGCCCAGAGCGTCGTTCGCGCGGATATTCGTGTCGGTATGGTTTTCAATTATTTGGCCTGATTGCTAGTGATCGGACAAACGGGTCACTCATGGCGATCGTCACGAGTTCGAACATGCTAACGGCAGGCTGTGCGGGCCCTGATCGCCCGTTGTGCGTCCGGCGGCCCGCTGCGTTCGGCCTCGCCGAGGGCCCGGATCAGCGCCTCGCGGGCGCGGGCCACGCGGGAGCGGACCGTGCCGACCGGACAGCCGATGAGTTCGGCGGCCTCCGCGTAGGAGACACCGACGAGTTGGGTGATCACGAAGGCCTCACGCCGGTCGTGCGGCAGCGCGTCCAGCAGCCCGGCCAGGGCGATGCCGTCGTCGAATCCCGGCAGACCGTGTTCCTGGGCACACTCGGCGGCGGTCTCCCAGTCCTCCGTGGCCAGCAGCCGGGGCCGGGCGGACGCGTACCGGTGGCTGTCGATCACCGCGCGACGGGCGATGGCCAGCAGCCAGGTGCGGGCGGAGGAACGGCCCTCGAAGCGGTGCAGGCTGCCGAGCGCCCGCAGGAAGGTGTCCTGGGCGAGGTCGTCGGCGGACTGGGGGTCGGCGCCGAGATGGGTGACGAAGCGGCGGACGTCCCGCTGGAGGGCGCGGACGAGGTTCTCCACGGCCCGCGGATCGCCGCCTCGGGCGGCCAGCGCCCAGAACGTCGCCGACTCGTCGGCGGACGTCCGCTCCTGGCGTGCTCTCGCGGCGGGTGCCGTCCGGTCGTGGACGGCGGAGGGGGCAGGACTGATCACGTGCTGTCCTTCTCGTGAGTCCGGATCTCGGGCACACGACGCGCGGCGTGCGGGCACCGCGTGCGCGGTCGTCCGGGTTCCGGACCCGGCGGCGCGGAGTGCGCGGCGGGCCCGGTGACGGGGTGGGAGTGGCGGACGCACCCGCGCAGCGGTGTACGTCCGGCGCCCGGCCCGGCCCGGCGTGGAACGCCCGGCGCGGTCGGGGGACCGGCTGTCTCAGACGACAGCGGTTCCCGCGGGCGGACCCCGAGAAGTGATCGCGTGGACGAGGAGCAGCCGCGGCGGCCGGTGGGCCGCGTGGCCGCGGCGGGGGGCGAGACGCGGCCGGTGCGGTGGCACCGGGCGCGTGAGGACCATGCGCAGCGGGGCGGCCAGCCAGCCGGCGACGGCCCGCAGGATGCGGAAGACCGCGCGCTCGCCGTACGCCAGCCACAGGCCGCTCAGCAGCGCGGCCAGCAGGTGGGCGGCGAGCATGCCCGACGAGGACATCGCCTCCATGACCGGGCCGAGGCCGGTCATCGAGTCCATGGCGCCCGCCGGTCCCGCGGCGGAGCCGCCGTGCGCGGCGGGATGCACGGCGTGGCCCAGGTGGGCCATGCCGGCCGTGTGATCGGGGGCGGACGCGCCGGCGCCCACGGGCACCGGGGACGCGGGCGGCGCCGTGAGCCGCTGGGCGCAGGAGAACCACTCGTGCAGTGCCGTCTGGGCGACCACCACGACGGACGAGACGAGGACGACCCCTCGCTCCCGGCCGGCCAGGCACCATCCCGCGCCGCCGGTCACGGTGACCGCGGTGACCAGTGCCCACCAGGGCACGGCCGTGTCCGACATCAGGACGTGCCCGAGAGTGGCGAGCAGCACGCAGACGGCCGCGAACACCGCGGCCCGCGTTGTGCGGCAGCACCACCCAGCAGTCATGGCGGCTCATCCTCGCATTCACAGCCCCGCTGTCATGAGAGGGATACGAAACTTCCCCGCCCGGCAACCGCGCGCCGGTGCGTGATTCACGTCACACACCGGCGTACGAGTGGTCGTCAGGCGGTGTGCTGGTAGGCCGAGTAGGTCAGGTAGCCGGCGTCGCCGCCCTGGTAGTAGGTGCCCTCGTCCACCGGGGCGACCGGGAGCCCGGTGCGCAGCCGCTCGACCAGGTCGGGGTTGGCGATGAACCCGCGGCCGAAGCTGATGAGGTCCGCGCCGAGCCCGAGCCAGTGGTCGGCCTCGTCCCGACCGGCCTGCTTCGGCCCCATCGGCAGCACGGGGTTCATGATGAGCGTGCCCGGCCAGGCTCGGCGCAGACCGACGAGCACCTCCTCCTCGGCGGTGGCCTCGACGTGGACGTAGGCGAGATCGAGGCGCGCCAGTTCGGCCAGCAGCTCGGCGTACAGCTCGGGGACGTCCGTCTCCTCGACGCCCCAGAAGGTCCCGGCCGGGGAGAGGCGGATGCCGGTCCGGTGGGCGCCCACGGCCTCGGCGGTCGCGGACACCGCCTCGACGGCGAAGCGGATCCGGTTGGCCACCGAGCCTCCGTAGCGGTCGGTGCGGAGGTTCGCGTTGGAGGAGAGGAACTGCGAGATGAGGTAGCCGTTGGCGCCGTGCAGTTCGACCCCGTCGAAGCCGGCGTCGATCGCACGGCGGGCGGCATGGGCGTAGGAGAGGGCGTGTTCGGGCACCTCGGCGGTCTCCAGGGCGCGCGGAGTCGGCGCCGGCTGGGGGCCGGTCGGGGTGAACACCTGCCCGACGGCGGGGACGGCCGAGGGGCCGACGGGCCGCATGCCCGTGGTGTCCGGGTGCGAGACGCGCCCCCCGTGCATGATCTGGGCGAAGATCCGTCCGCCGTTGGCGTGCAGGGCGCCGGTCACCGGGCGCCAGGCGGCCACCTGTTCATCGGAATACAGCCCGGGCGTACCGGGGTTGGACTGCCCGACGAGACTCGGCTGCACGCCTTCGGAGACGATCAGTCCGGCCGAGGCGCGCTGGGCGTAGTACGTCGCCATCGAAGGCGTGGCCAGCCCGCCCGCCGCGGCACGGACCCGGGTCATCGGGGCCATCACCATCCGGTTCGGCAGGGTCAGTTCACCGAGCGGGTAGCTGTCGAAGAGGGACGTCACGTCGGAACTCCTTGGTCGCGCGGGGCCCGGATGTCGGGCTCGGCGGCTACGCTAAAACCTGACACTGACGTCAGAGGCAAGGTTCTGTGTCGCGGATCACAGCGAGCAGTGGGGAGTACGGCATGCGCATCGGGGAGCTGGCGTCACGGGCCGGGGTCAGCGTGCGGTCCGTCCGCTACTACGAGGACCAGGGGCTGCTGGCCAGCACTCGCAGCCCGAGCGGCCAGCGCCACTACACGGACCACGAGGTCGAGCGGGTCAGGTTCCTCCAGCGGCTCTACGCGGCGGGGCTGTCCAGCCGCACCATCGCCGAACTGCTCCCGTGCGTCGACTCGCCCAGCGAGGAGAACTCCGACGCCGCCCTGGAGCGCATGGCGCAGGAGCGCGACCGGCTGTCCGAGCACATCGCGGATCTCATGAGCACCCGGGACGCGCTCAACGCACTGATGGCCGCGGCGCGAGAGTACCGGGAGACCCGCTGGACGACCGCGACGCACCACTGACTCCTCAGGTTGCCTAATCACGTTAGGCACACACATAATCTTCTACGGTTGCTCGGCGGGTGACGTGGAGGACGAGTGTGGCGCGGGCAGGACTGACGACGGAGACCCTGTTCAAAGCGGGGGCCGAGCTGGCCGACGAGATCGGCTTCGAGCACACCACGCCCACGGAGCTGGCGCGGCGGTTCGGCGTACGCACGGCGAGCCTCTACTCACACGTGAAGAACGCGCACGAACTCAGGACCGGCATCGCGCTGTTCGCTCTCGAAGAGCTGGCCGACCTGGTCTCCGAGGCGGTGGCCGGCCGGGCGGGCAAGGACGCGCTGACCGCCTTCGCCGACGCCTACCGCGACTACGCGCGCCGGCACCCGGGCCGCTTCGCCGCCGCGCAGTTCCGCCTCGACCCCGAGGCGGCGGCGGTCGGCGCCGGCGCGCGGCACGCCCAGATGTCGCGGGCCATCCTGCGCGGGTACGACCTGGCCGAACCCCAGCAGACGCACGCCGTACGTCTGCTGGGCAGCGTCTTCAGCGGATACGTCGGCCTGGAGACCGCCGGGGGTTTCAGCCACAGCGCACCCGACTCGCAGGAGAGCTGGACGGAGATCCTCAACGCGCTGGACTCCCTGCTCCGCACGTGGCCGACCGGTGGTGAAGAGGGCGCCCGCAGCGTCCGTTGACCTGAACCCTCCGCGTCGCAGGCGTCCTGATCACTCGGCGCGGGCGCGGGATAGGCTCCGACCTGCCAGCCCCCGGACGTGACAGGCAAGGAGTCGGCGATGGGCCCACAGGACGCGCGGGACCATCCGGCCGCGCCCGGCGCGCAGGGCACCGCCCTGGACACGGCCCGGCGACTGCGCGCGATCGGCGAGGAGTTGTCGGACCGCTTCTACGAACGGGCCGACGTGGTGCGGACGCTGCTGGTGACGCTGCTGGCAGGCCGGCACTCCCTGGTACTGGGTCCGCCCGGGACGGCGAAGTCCGAGCTGGCCCGGGAACTGACGGGCCGGATCGAGGGGGCGTCGTACTGGGAGATCCTGCTGTCGAAGTTCACTGCGCCGACGCGGATGTTCGGCCCGATCGACGTCGCCGCGCTGTCCCGGGGCGAGTACCGCCAGGTCTACGAGGGGCGCGCCACGACCGCACACGTCGCGTTCATCGACGAGATCTTCAAGTGCTCCACGGCGGCGCTGAACGAGACGCTGGGCTACCTCAACGAACGGATCTACCATCCCGAGAGCGGCGGCGAGCCCGTCCACTGCCCGCTCATCGGGGCCATCACGGCGAGCAACGAACTGCCCACCGGAGAGGACTCGGCCGCCATCTACGACCGGCTTCTGGTGCGGGTCGAAGTGTCGTACCTCGAGGACCCGTCGAACTTCGCCGCGCTGGTCCGCTCCGCCGTCGGCCGCCCGGCCCCGCCGCCGCGGACCACGGTGGAACTGGCCGCGCTGCAGCACGCCGTGACCGGGGCCGTCCCGGCCGTCGACGTCCCCGACGCGATAGTGGACGCGGTGTGCACGCTGCGCGCGGCCCTGCGCCGCAAGGAACTGGTCGCCTCCGACCGGCGCTGGCGGCAGGCGGTGGGCCTGCTCCAGGCCTCCGCCTACCTCGACGGCCGCAGCGCGGTCGGCGAGAGCGACCTGTCGGTGCTGACCCACGTGCTGTGGCACTCCCCCGCCCAACGCCCCACGGTCGAACGCGAGGTGCTGCACCTGGTGAACCCCGACGCCCGCGAGGCCCTGGACCTCGCCGACACCATCGACGAACTGGAGACCCAGCTCGACGCCATGGCCGGGCAGTCCCGCGAGGCGCTGAGCGAGTGGGTCATCAAGAAGGCCCACAACCAGCTCGCCACCGCCGGGACCCGACTGGAGAAGCTGCGGGAGGAAGCGGTGGTGGCCGGCCGCTCCACCGCCGCCATCGACCGGGTCACCGGCCGCCAGCGCGCCGTCCGCGCCCGGGTACTCACCGAGGCCCTCGGCGTGGACGCGAGCACGGTGCAGTCCCGGCTCTGAGCACGAGGGGTGATCAGCGACATGGACGAGATCCCGGCCCTGCTGGAGGGTCTGGCGGCCCGGGCCGCGCCATGGCTGGCCGGGTCGGCCACCGCTCCCGCACGCCACACCACGGCCGTGGTCGCCGACCGTTTCGACCGGATCGCCTGGCGCGACACCTACGACCAGTCGCCCGCTCTGCGCGACCTGGCCGCGGAACTGGGCGAGCGCCACGCGCACGCCACCGACCTGCTGACCGACGCGTTCCTGGCCGCCTACCGAGTCGGCCCCCGGCTGCGCGAGCCCGGCGAGATGGACCCCACCCGGTTGGTCAACCACCGTGTCGTAGGGGCCATGCTGGAGTCGCCGCACTTCGCCGAACTGCACCGCGAGACGGCCGGCGACCCGTACGCCGCCGCCATGGCCGTACTCGCCCAAGCCGGTGCGCTGCGCCGGATGCTGGACGGCTCCGGGGACGCCCAGGACCTCGCGGAGCGGGCGGGTCGGGCCCGCGGGGACGCCGAGGACTCGGCCACCGCCGTCGCCGAGGCGCTCCGGCAGGCCGCCGACGAGGCCGACGAGGACGGCACCGTGCCCGGTCCGGCCGCCGACGCCGTGGAACGAGCGATGGAGAACGCTCGGGCCCACGCCCGGCAGTCCGCCCACACGGCCGGTGAGGCGCTCGCGGCGCCGCTGCCCGGGATGCCCGCCGCCGCGCGCGGCGGGGTGGCGACGGCCGTGGCGGCCGCCCGGGAGGAGGCGGCACTGATGCGGGCCTGGGGCGTCGGTTCCGGCGAGCTGGAGCGGATGCCCTTCGAGCGGCGCGCCCGGCTCGCCGAGCGGCTGCGCACCGGTCGGCTCGCGCGGTGGGCCGAGCTGATCGGCCGTTTCCGGCAGATGGCCGAAGGCGAGCGCGCCCGCAAGGTGGAGAACGCGACCGGCGAGCTGATCGGGGTCACGCTCGGCGACGACCTCTCCCGTGTCATCCCCTCCGAACTGGCTCACCTCGGACTCGCGGAACTGCGTGCGGTGTTCGCCGCACGCTACGCCGCCGGGGAGCTGATGCTCTACGACAGCCAGGGCGAACAGGCCACCGGCCGGGGCGCGGTCATCGCGTGCGTGGACACCTCGCACTCCATGTACGAGGCCGGGCCCGGCGGCATCACCCGGGAGGCGTGGGCGAAGGCGTGCGCCCTGGCGCTGCTGGACCAGGCCCGCCGGGCGGGGCGCGACTTCGTCGGCATCCTCTTCTCCGCCGCCGACAAGCTCCAGGTCTTCCACTTCCCCGCCGACGAGCCCGCCGACCTCGGGCGGACCCTCGACTTCGCGGAGACCTTCCTCGGCGGCGGCACCAGCTACCAGCGGCCCCTGTCGGCGGCGGCGGAGCTGCTGCGGGAGGAGTTCGACGACGCCGCCCGCAGGCGCGGGGACATCGTGCTGCTCACCGACGACGACTGCGGCGTCACCGAGGAGTGGATGCGCGACTGGAACGAAGCCAAGCGCCTGCTGGGCTTCCGGGTCTTCGGTGTCGCCGTCGGCACCCCGCGGGCCGCCGAGGCCGGGTCGGTCCTGGAGGCCCTGTGCGACAACCTCCGCTCGGTCGAGGACTTCACCGACGTGCACGCCGCCGCCGACCTCTTCCGCGTGATCTGACGCCCCAGGGCCTCCGGTCCCGCCCGCTCCCGGGCGCCGTTACGGCTTGCGGGCCACCGCGCCGTACATCGCGATGTCCTCGTCGCGGATGCCCTGCTCCCCCGCGCCGTCCGGGTGCCACTTGTGCACCTGGACGATGCCGGGTTCGACCAGGTCCAGGCCGTCGAAGAACTCGTGCGCCTCGTCGAGTGTGCGCAGCCGCATCGGCATGTCGCGGGCCGCGTACTCGCGTGCGACCCGGCCGACCTCGTCCGGTGCGAACTCGGCGGTGCCGATGGTCATCGCCAGGTAGCTGCCCGACGGCAGGGGCTCCAGGAGGCGGCGGACGATACCGACCGCGTCGTCCTCGTCGAGGACGAAGTGGACGATCGCGATCACGGTCAGCGCGACCGGCCTGCCCAGGTCCAGCGTCTTGCGGAACTCGGCGGATTCGAGGACGTCCTCGGGATGCTGGAAGTCCGCCTCGATGTACGTCGTCCGGCCCTCCGGCGTGCTGGACAGCAGCCCCTGGGACAGGGTGAGGACGATCGGGTCGTTGTCCACGTAGACCACGCGCGACTCGGGCGCCACCGACTGCGCGATCTCGTGCAGGTTGGGTGAGGTCGGGATGCCGGTGCCGATGTCGAGGAACTGGCGTATGCCCGCCTCCTCCGCCAGCCAGCGCACCGCGCGGTTCATCCAGTCCCGGTTGGCGCGCATGTGCACGGGCAGCGCGGGCCACTCCGCGGCCATCGCGTCGCCCGCCTCCCGGTCGGCCGGGTAGTAGTCCTTGCCTCCCAGGATGTAGTCGTAGATCCGGGCCGAGTGCGCGTGCTCGGTGTCGATCCGGTCGGCCGGCCATCCGCTGTCGGACAACGTCCGCCCCTCTCCGTCAAGTCGTGCGGTACCAGTGGTCTCTCGGTGGAACCTACGGCAACCGGCGCGTTCAGTAGAGGAAGTCGGCCTGTCCCGCCTTCACACCGTCGAGGAAACACGTCATCTCGTGGGGGGTGAAGACGAGCGCGGGGCCGTCCGGGTCCGAGGACTGGCGCAACGCGATCCGTCCGTCGCCCAGCCTGCGCACCTCTACGCAGGCGCCGCCCGCGTCGTCGCTCCACGGCTTGACCCACTCGTGGGGGCCAGGTTCCGGGGACGGTGTCCCGGAGCCGGCGGAGTGCTGTGGGTGCTGGTCCATTCAGAGCTCCTTGCGTAGCGCGCCGAGGAGTTCCTCGGTGCTTCGGGCCGGTACGGCCTGGGCGCCCAGGCGGTCCAGCGCCTCGCGGTAGACCACCACGTCGTCGCCCTTGTCCAGGTAGACAGCGCCCACCAGGCCGCTGAGGTAGACGATGTCGGGGAGTTCGGGAGCCCGGAAGCGGAAGACGTGGAACGCGCCGGCCCGCATCGCGGGGTGCGGGCCCTGGGCGAACGGCATGATCTGGAGCGTGACGTTGGGCAGCCGGCCCACCTCGATCAGGTGGTCCACCTGCTCCCGCATCACCTCGGCGCCACCGACGGGCCAGCGCAGGACCGTTTCGTCCATGACGACCCACAGCCGGGGCGGCTCGGGGCGGGTGAGGATCTCCTGGCGCCGCATGCGCAGGGCGACCCGCCGCTCGGTGGCGACGGAGGAGGCGTGCGGATTGCCGGCGCTCAGCAGGGCCCGCGCGTAGGCCGGGGTCTGGAGCAGTCCGTGCACGAACTCGGGCTCGTAGGCGCGGATGTGCAGGGCCGCCTGCTCCAGGCTGAGGTAGGCGGCGAACCAGTCCGGCATGACGTCGCGGTAAGTGTGCCACCAGCCCCGCTTGTTCGCCTCGCGGGCCGACTTCAGGAAGGTGTCGATCTCCTGCTGGTCGCGGACGCCGTAGTACTGGAGCAGCTTCTCCACGTCCGGCAGCCGCAGGCGGGCCACCTTCGCCGCCTCCATGCGCCGGATCGTGGAGTGGCTCACCCCGATCGACTCGGCGGCCTGTTCGAAGGACAGACCGGCCCGGGTGCGCAACTCCTCCAGCTGTCTGCCGAGGATCATGCGCAGCACGGAGGGGGCACCGCCCCAATCGGTCTCCGAGGTCACACCATCTCCTTCTTCGCGGCTGCGCGCCAAGCCTCGGGTGCGCAGTCTGCCACGGCGGGCGTCCCCGTCCGAGGAGCATGCATCCACTCAACTGCAAATTTCAACTTGCCGGTTGCGTACGGTTGTCGGCGGATGACACAGTGGTTCCGCCGCCCCTTTTCTTCCCGTCCGGGTCGGTCTCGCATGACAACGTTCTCCTGGTGCTCCGCCGGTTGTGCGCGTCGGCAGACCGCGCTCCCCCCGCCCGGCCAAAGGACACCCCCATGGACCTGCAGCACACCCGTGATCCACGTCCGTCCACGGCCCCCGCCCCGCTGTCCCTGCCCGCCGGACTGCGCACCGGCCTCGGGCACGACGCGGTGGGCACCTCGCCGGACCACGGCGAGCGCATCCTGGCCCGTCTGCCCCGCGCGGGCTGCGTCTTCGCCGACCAGGAGCGCTGGTGGTGGATCGTCCCGTCGGGCTCCGACATCGGGGTCGCGTGGCCGCCCGGCGCCCTCTACGTGAGCGGTGACCCTTCCTGGACCCGCGCGCGGACGGAGACCCCGCCGTCGGGTCCGCGCATGGTCCACGGACCCGACGGCGACTCGCCGTACACCGCGCCCATACCGCTGTACTTCCTCGTCTGCCGGCTCACCGGGGCGACGCCGCGGTGGTCCCCGACCCCCTGAGGGAGTGCGGACCGCCGGGCCGGGTTCCGGTTCATCTTCCGAAGCTGGAGCGCCTTCTTCCGATTGATTTCGTTCATCTTATTGACATGTACAGGGAAGCGCTACAACGTTGCAAGTCCCCCACACCAAGGAGGACCGTGTGCTTTCCCCACGCAAGCTGACGGCATCCCTGGCCGTCGCGGCGTCCCTCGGCGCCGTCGCCGTCGTCACAGGACCGGCCGAACCGGCCTCGGCCGTGCCGGACACGATCCCGCTCACCCTGAAGAACGACTCGGGCAGCGGCGAACAGGTCTACGTGTACGTGATCGGCACCGAACTGGCCTCCGGCAAGCAGGGCTACGCCGACGAGAACGGAACCTTCCACGCCTGGCCGGCCGGTGGCGCCCCGCCGGTCCCGGCCCCCGACGCCTCCTTCACCGGCCCGGCAAACGGCGGGTCAAAGACCGTTCGGCTTCCGAAGTTCTCGGGCCGCGTCTACTTCTCCTACGGCCAGAAGCTGGACTTCCGGCTCGCCGACGGCGGGCTCGTCCAGCCCGCCGTGCAGAACGCCGACGATCCCAACCACGACATCCTGTTCAACTGGACGGAGTACACGCTCAACGACTCCGGCCTGTGGATCAACTCCACCCAGGTGGACATGTTCTCGGCCCCCTACTCCGTGGGCCTCACCGCGGGCGACGGCTCCACGAAGCACACCGGTTCGCTGAAGCCCGGCGGCTACAAGGCCGTGGCCGACGGACTCGCCCGGCAGGGCGGCGGCTGGGAGGGCCTGGTCCAGAGCCGCGCCGACGGAACGCCGCTGCGCGTGCTGGCCCCCGGGCACGGCATCGGCTCCGGCGACCTGCCCGCCGGAGTGCTGGACGGCTACATCGACCGCGTCTGGAGCAAGTACGCCACCGACACGCTGACGGTCACGCCGTTCAAGGACCAGCCGGACACGAAGTTCTTCGGCAAGGTCAACGGGGACCGGATGGACTTCACCGACGGCTCCGGGGCCATGGTGACCTCCTTCGAGAAGCCGGACTCCGACTCCGTCTTCGGCTGCTACAACAAGCTCGACGCGCCCAACGACCAGGTCCGCGGGCCCATCTCGCGGACCCTGTGCGCCGCGTACAACCGGTCGACGCTGCTCACCAACTCCGAGCAGCCGGACGCCGACGCCTCCGGCTTCTACCAGGACGGCGTCACCAACCACTACGCCCGCCTGGTCCACGCGCAGATGGAGGACGGGAAGGCGTACGCCTTCGCGTTCGACGACGTCGGGGCCCACGAGTCGCTGGTGCACGACGGCGATCCCAAGGACGCGGCGATCACCCTGGAGTCCTTCGGCTGACCGGCCGGCCCCACCCGCGCCCGGACAGTCCGCACCGCACCACCTTCCCCCCACCCGAGTGCCCGCTCCCGCGCCGTGGGAGCGGGCCCACGAAAGGGAGAGACATGAACTCCCCACGTTTGATCCGCAGTTGCCTGCTCACCACCCTGTCGGTCGGTCTGGTGGCCGCCGCCGCGGTCGCGCCCGCGCACGCGGACCGCCCGGCGG
Source organism: Streptomyces sp. WAC 04229 (assembly GCF_003947455.1). Classification (GTDB taxonomy): domain Bacteria; phylum Actinomycetota; class Actinomycetes; order Streptomycetales; family Streptomycetaceae; genus Streptomyces. The sequence goes on from NZ_QHJH01000023.1 coordinate 58,715, forward strand.
AGACGGCCGCCGCGGCCGTGACGTTCTCCGACACCTTCGACGGGCCCGCCGGGTCCGGCGTCGACTCCGCCAAGTGGCAGCTGGAGACCGGCGACAACGTCAACAACCACGAGCGGCAGTACTACACGCCCGGCACCGACAACGCGAAACTCGACGGCCAGGGGAACCTGGTGATCGAGGCCCGCCGCGAGAACCCGGGCAACTACCAGTGCTGGTACGGGGCGTGCGAGTACACCTCCGCGCGTCTCAACACCTCGGGCAAGTTCACCGCCACCTACGGGCATGTCGAAGCCCGGATGAAGATCCCGCGCGGGCAGGGCATCTGGCCCGCGTTCTGGATGCTGGGCCAGGACATCGGCGAGGTCGGCTGGCCGAACTCGGGCGAGATCGACATCATGGAGAACGTCGGCTTCGAGCCCTCGACCGTCCACGGCACCATCCACGGCCCCGGCTACTCCGGCTCGGGCGGCATCGGCGCGGGCTACACCCTGCCGAACGGCGAGGCCTTCGCGGACGCCTTCCACACCTTCGCGGTGGACTGGGCCCCGGAGAAGATCACCTGGTCGGTCGACGGCAACGTGTACCAGACGCGCACGCCGGCCGATCTGAACGGCAACCGGTGGGTCTTCGACAAGCCGTTCTTCCTCATCCTGAACCTCGCGGTCGGCGGCTACTGGCCGGGCGACCCCGACGGCTCGACCACCTTCCCGCAGCAGCTGGTCGTCGACGAGGTGAAGGTGACCACGAGCGACGGCTGACGGTTCCCTTCTTTCGGGGCCGGCGTTGAGTCGAGCGCCGCGCGCGCACGTAGGGAGTACGGGTGGAGTCCCGTACTCCCCACGGCCGCGTCGTGCGCGGCCGCACGCCGCACGACCCGAGGGAGCGCCCACCGATGAGCACCGCACGCCTGAACGACCGGCTGACCAGGCAGCAGCCCCTGGTGCTCGGCCTGTTCCGCATCGTCCTGGGCCTGCTGTTCACCAGCGAGGGCGCCGCGACGGTCTTCGGGCTGCTGGACCGGCCGGCCAGTCCCGTGGGCGACTGGCCGTTCTGGTACGCCGGGGTGATCGAGCTGGTCACCGGCGCCCTCGTCCTCGTCGGCGCGGCCACGCGCGGCGCGGCGTTCGTCGGCTCGGGGATCATGGCCTTCGCCTACTTCACCGAGCACCAGCCGGACGGGCTGTTCCCGCTCCAGAACGGCGGGCTGTCCCCGGCGCTGTTCTGCTGGGGCTTCCTGCTGCTGGTCTTCTTCGGGCCGGGCGCCCTGTCCCTGTCAGGGCGAGGTGGTCGTCGCCCCGGCGGCGCCTGAGGCGTCGTCCTCCGGAGCCGCCGGGGGCGGGAAGATCAGGTCCTCGAGCGCGTCGGCGGCGAAGAGGAAGGCCATCATCACGACCGGTAGGAGAAGCGCGAGCAGAATCACAGGACCTCCCGGTAGGTCGGTCTGTGGGCTTCGTGGCCCGGCTTTCAGGATGACCCCGAATGGCGGAACGCGCACGGCGGGGCCGGGGCCACGGCGACCGGCTTCTATGTCGAACAGGCGTTCCGAGGGTGGCCGGAGCCCCTTCCCGCGCACCGCACTGCGGCCCTCACCTGCACCTCAGGTGATCCTTTGGCCAACCGTTCATGCATATGCAGAACGAATGTGCGACGCAACCTCTGCCCATGGCGTCGCCGTTGGGTGCGTATGGAACCTCCGATCGAGATCAACTACAGCGATGTCGGCGGCTGGGCCGTCGTGGAGATCCGCGGTGAGGTCGACGTGTACACCGTGCCCACGATCAAGCAGCACATGATCGAGCGGCTCGCGGACGGACTCCGCCGGTTCGTCATCGACCTGCGCGGAGTGACGTTCATCGACTCCATGGGCCTGGGCGTCCTGGTCGGCGCCCTCAAACGGGTCCAGGCCGTCCGCGGCGAGCTGAAACTGGTCATCACCGACGCCCACACCAAACAGCTCTTCGCGCTGACCGGGCTGCGCCACGTCTTCCCCATCTACGACTCGGTGTACCAGGCGAGACGTACGTCATGACCGGATGTCTTCTCCCTCAGACCCTCACCCAGCGCCGAGTCAGGGCCGGGTCGCCCGGTCCAGTTCGATCAGGACGGAGTGGTACGCGCGTCCCGTCGCCCGGTCCATGCCGATCTCGCACATCCGGTTGGCGGACAGGTGGGCGTCGTAGGCGCGCGAGGTGACCTCGGCGGCCTCCTTCTGCGTCGCGGACGCCGTCAGCTCCTTGTGCAGCATGCCCCGGTCACCGGCGAAGGCGCAGCATCCGGCGTCGTCCGGGACGACGACCTCGTCGGCGACCGCCTCGGCGACCTCGCGCAGTTGACCGACGTCGCCGAGGTGCCGCATCGAGCAGGTGGGGTGCAGCACCGCCGAGCGGGCGGTGCGCCGGATCGTGAGCCCGGGCAGGAGTTCCTCGGCGGCCCAGACGACGGAGTCGACCACCGTGAGGTGCCGGTGCAGTTCGCGGTTGGCCTCGGTGAGGTAGGGGACGACCTCGTCGGCGATGCCCAGGGTGCAGGAGGAGGCGTCGACGACCAGCGGAAGCCTTCCGCCGTCGGTCCAGGCCCAGGCGGCCTCGACGACGCGGTTGGCCATCACGGTGTTGGCGTCCTCGTAGCCCTTGGAGTGCCAGATCGTCGAGCAGCAGGTGCCGGCGACGTCGTCCGGGATCCAGACCGGTTTGCCGGCCCGGGCCGAGACGTCGACCACGGCCTGCTGGAGCGAGGGGGTGCCGTCGCTCCCGGCGCCGCCGAAGATGCGGTTGACGCACGCGGGGTAGTAGACGGCCCGCGCGTCCGTCTTCACGGTGGGGGGCACGGCGCGGGTGGCGGCGCCGGGGATCTCCGGCAGCCATTCGGGCACCAGGTCGGGGCGTACGGCCTTGCGGGCGAGGCCGGTGGTGGCCGTCAGCAGCCGGTCGGAGATGCGGTCGGCCGCGCCCACCGCCAGGCGCGCCGACGCCTCGACGGCCTTGAACCGCCTGGCGGTGAGCGCGGCGATCCGCTCCTCGCGCGGGGAGTGCCGCTGGTGCCGGAAGTCCTTCATCATGGCGCCGGTGTCGATGCCGACGGGGCAGGCGATCCGGCAGGTGGAATCGCCCGCGCAGGTGTCGACGGCGTCGTAGCCGTAGGAGGCGAGGAGCTGTTCCTCCACCGGTGAGCCGTCCGGCTGGCGCATCATCTCCCGGCGCAGCACGATCCGCTGGCGTGGCGTGGTCGTCAGGTCGTGGCTGGGGCAGGTGGGTTCGCAGAAGCCGCACTCGATGCAGGGGTCGGCGACGGCTTCGATGCCGGGGATCGTCTTGAGGCCGCGCAGGTGGGCCCTGGGGTCCCGGTCCAGGACGATCCGGGGCGCCAGGACGCCGTCCGGGTCGACGAGTTGCTTCGTGCGCCACATCAGCCCGGTCGCCCTCGGACCCCACTCCAGCTCCAGGAACGGGGCTATGTTGCGTCCGGTGGCGTGCTCGGCCTTCAGCGACCCGTCGAAGCGCTCCACGGTCATCCGGCAGAAGTCGTCCATGAAGGCGGCGTACCGGTCGACGTCGGACGCCTTCGACGCGTCGAAGGCGAGCAGGAAGTGCAGGTTGCCGTGGGCGGCGTGACCGGCGACGGCCGCGTCGAAACCGTGGCCGGCCTGGAGCCGGAGCAGGGCCTCGCAGGCGTCGGCCAGCCGGGACGGCGGGACCGCGAAGTCCTCCGTGATCAGCGTGGTGCCCGCCGGCCGGGAGCCGCCGACCGCGGTGACGAACGCCTTGCGGGCCTTCCAGTACCCCGAGATGACCTTGGCGTCGCGGGTGAACCCGTTGGTCACGGAGGGGACGGGCGCGACCAGGCTCAGCCGCTCCAGGACGTCGGCCGCCGCCCGTTCGTACGCCTCCTGACCCGCGTCGTCCGGTGCCCGGAACTCCACCAGCAGCGCGGCGGTCTCACGCGGCAGTCCCGCCCAGTCCGCCGGCACGCCCCGCACGCTGACCGAGGCGCGCAGGGTGTTGCCGTCCATCAGCTCGACGGCCAGGGCCCCGGCCTCGTTGAAGAGGGGCACGGCCGCCGCCGCGGCGGTCAGCGAGGGGAAGAAGAGCAGGCCGCTGGTGACCCGGCGGTCCAGCGGCAGGGTGTCGAAGACGACGTCGGAGATGAACCCGAAGGTGCCCTGGGAGCCGACCATCAGGCCGCGCAGGATCTCCACGGGCGTGGTGCCGTCCAGGAAGGCGTCGAGCCGGTAGCCGTTGGTGTTCTTGATCTCGTACTTGGCCCGGATGCGGTCGGTGAGTGCCGCGTCCGCCTCGATCTCCGCCTTGAGGGCCAGCAGACCCGCGCACAGGTCGGGCTCGGCGCGGGCCAGCTTCTCGTCCGCGTCCGGGGCGGCCGTGTCGACGACGGTGCCGCTCGGCAGCACGAAGGTCAGCGAGGCGAGGGTGCGGTACGAGTTGCGGGTGGTGCCCGCGGTCATGCCGGAGGCGTTGTTGGCGACGACCCCGCCGACGGTGCAGGCGATGGCGCTGGCCGGGTCGGGGCCGAGGACCCTGCCGTACCGGGCGAGGGTCGCGTTGGCCCGCATGACGGTGGTGCCGGGCCGGATGCGGGCCCGCGCGCCGTCGTCCAGGACCTGCACGCCGGTGAAGTGGCGGCGGACGTCGACGAGGATGTCCTCGCCCTGGGCCTGGCCGTTCAGGCTGGTGCCGGCGGCGCGGAAGACGAGGTCGCGGCCGTGGGTGCGCGCGTACCCCATGACCGCGGAGATGTCCTCGGTGGTCTCGGGCAGGACGACGACCTGCGGGACGAACCGGTACGGGCTGGCGTCGGAGGCGTACTTGACCAGGTCGGAGACCTTCCAGCGGACCTTCTCCGGACCGAGCAGTGCGGTCAGCTCCGCGCGGAGCCGCTCGGGTGTGCCCGAGGCACGCCGGTCGGGGACCCGGTCCGCCGCGGCGGCGCGGGCCGATCCGGGGCGGAGGCTGTCCGGCTTGGGCTCCAGCAGGGGCATGACGTTCGTCTCCCACACGGTCTCGGTCGGTGCTGATCAGCGTACGGCTGCGAAGGGCCCGCGTGCCCCGGGGTGCACCGGGGCACGCGAGCGCGGAAGGGTGGTCACCCGGGCGTGGGCGGGCCGGGCCGGACGGCCACCACGTCGATCTCCACGAGGATGCCCATGAGGTCCGACCCGACGGTGGTGCGCACCGGGCAGGGCTCGTCGAAGAACTCGCGGTAGGCGGCGTCGTACGCGGCGAAGTCCCGCTTCAGGTGTTGCAGGTGCGTGGTCACCTTCACGACGTCCCGCAGGGAGAGCCCTTCCTCGGCGAGGACCGCGCCGACGTTGCGCAGCACCTGTGCGGTCTGCGCGCCGACGCCTGCGGGCACCTCGCCGGTGACCGGGTCCTGCGGGCCGAACCCGGCCGTGAACAGCAGTCCGCCGGCCACCACGCCCTGCGCGTACGCGCCCGCCGGCCGGGGAGCCCCGGCCGTGCGCACGGCTCGCTTTCCGGTCCCGCCGCTCATCCGGTGAGGTCTCCGTCCCGCTCGTTGACCCCGGCGTAGTGGCGGAGCTTGTCCTCGTCCACCCGTACGCCCAGGCCCGGGCCGGACGGCACCCGCAGCCTGCCGTTCTCCAGGTGCAGCGGCTCGATGATGTCGTCCGCGTGCAGGTAGTACATGCTGTCGATCGCGCGCGAGAGGACGGGTGTGCTCGACACGACGGCCAGGTGCGCGGCCGTGGCGATGCCGAGTTCCCCGCCGCTGTGCAGGTTCATGCCGAGGCCGAAGGTCTCGCAGTGCGCGGCGAGCGCCTTGGTCGCGGCGATGCCGCCCCACTTGTAGACGTCACCATGGATGACGTCCACGGCGTTCAGCCGCATGGCGGGCGCGAAGTCCTCGAAGCGGACGACGCACATGTTGGTGCACAGCGGGATGCGGACCTTCGCCTTCACCTGGCTCATGCCCTCGATGCCGACGCACGGGTCCTCCAGGTACTCCAGGTCGAGTTCCTCCAGCGCGATCCCGGCACGCACCGAGTCGGGGACGGACCAGGCGGCGTTCGGGTCGACGCGCAGGTTCACCGCGGGCAGCGCCTCGCGGATCGCGCGCAGGATGGCGACGTCGCCCGCGCAGTCCTTGGTGCCCTTGAGCTTGACCGCGTCGAAGCCTCCCTCGGCGACGACGCGCACGGTGTGCTCCGCCAGGGCCTTGGGCAGGTCGGCCGGCGTGGCGCCCGGCGCGTCGGCGCGGGTGATGAGCGCGGTGATCGGGACCTCGTCCCGCACGGGGCCGCCCAGCAGGTCGGTGAGGGACTGGCCGGTCGCCTTGCCCATGGCGTCCCAGCAGGCGACGTCGACGGCGGCGATCGCCGCGTAGCCGAGGTAGCCGTGGAAGAACGGCACCATGTGCTGCTTGCGGTGGAAGCTCTCCAGGGCGAAGGGGCTGGTCCCGATCAGGCCGGGGGCCAGTTGCCGGACGATCGCGGCGACCGGGGCGCCCCACATCGTCTCGCCCCAGCCCTCGACGCCGTCGTCGGTGCGGATGCGGACGACGGTGCGGGTCTCACCGGTCTTGGTCTCGAACGAACTCGTGAAGGGGTTGACCAGCGGGAGGTTGACGACCCACACGTCCACGTCAGTGATCTTCATTGCTTCTCCTTGTCGCATCGCTTCATCAGGACGGCCGGCTCGCCGTGTCGAACGCCCGGATCGCGTCGGCGAGGCCGCGTGCCCGGTCGTCCAGCAGCAGGCCGCCCCGGACGGCGTCGGCGCCGGACGCGTCGTCCGTGGCGCCGTCGACCCGCTCCCACTCGCCGTGGCGTTCCACGGTCAGGCCGGGGTGCGGCGGGTTGTCGAACAGGGGCGGCGGTTCCACG
>NZ_QHJH01000240.1 GCF_003947455.1 Streptomyces sp. WAC 04229
AGCCCACCCCCGCCGAACGCGACACCTGCCGTCCCTGGCTCGTCCAGGAGCTGGACCTGCTGCGGCCGACGCTGCGTGCGGTGGTCGTGCTCGGCGCCTTCGGATGGCAGGCGGCACTGCCCGCGTTCGCCGCCGGGGGCTGGACCGTGCCCCGCCCCCGTCCGCCCTTCGCACACGGCGGGCAGGTCACGCTGGACGCGCCCGACGGGCCCGGCCTGCGCCTCTTCGGCTGCTTCCACGTCAGTCAGCGCAACACCTTCACCGGCCGACTCACTCCCGAGATGCTCCGCGACGTGCTGCGCGCGGCGGCGGACGCGGCGGGCCTGCCCACCCGGTAAAGCGGATGAGCGCCCCGGTCCGGCGGCGCTACGGTGCTCCGATGGGCCTGTATCCGGAGATCGAACCGTACGACCACGGCATGCTCGACGTCGGCGACGGCAACACCGTCCACTGGGAGACCTGCGGCAACCCGGACGGCAAGCCCGCGCTGGTGCTGCACGGCGGGCCGGGCAGCGGCGCGCGCGCGGGGCACCGGCGGTACTTCGACCCCGCCGCCTACCGGATCGTCCTCCTCGACCAGCGCGGCGCCGGACGGTCGCTGCCCCGCGCGAGCGCACACGACACCGACATGAGCGTCAACACCACCGCACACGTCATGGCGGACCTGGAGCGGCTCCGCGCCCACCTGGGCATCGAGCGCTGGCTGGTGTGGGGGGTGTCGTGGGGGTCGGCCCTGGCCCTGCGGTACGCGCAGACGCACCCCGGTGTGGTGTCCGAGCTGGTGCTGACCGGCGTCGCGACCGGCTCCAACGCCGAAGTGGCCCTCCTCACCCGAGGGCTGGGCAAAGTCTTCCCCGAGGCCTTCGAACGGTTCCTCGCCGCGCTGCCCGGGGACCAGCGCGACGGCGATCCGGCCGCCGCCTACAACCGGCTGCTGGAGTCGCCGGACGCGGCGGTCCGGGAGCGGGCCGCCCGCGCCTGGACCGACTGGGAGACGGCGACCGTCCCGGCGCCGCCGCGCTCGGTCGCCCGGTTCGAGGACCCGGAGTTCCGCCAGGGCTTCGCCCGCACCGTCACGCACTACTGGAGCAACGACCACTTCCTCGGCGAGGGCAACGACGAGGGCGTGGTCCTCAGGGACGCGTACCTGCTGAAGGGCATCCCCGGCACCCTGGTGCAGGGCAGCCTCGACTTCGGCAACCTGCTGGGTGTCGTATGGCGGCTCCACCACGCGTGGCCGGACAGCGAGCTGGTGATCGTGGACGAGGCCGGACACGACGCCGGAGCCGTCGGGGACGAGGCACTCGTGGCGGCGACGGACGACTACGCCCGGCGCGAAGCCTGAGCGGCGGCCGGGCGAAGGCGCGGCGGCCGGGAGCCCTGCCTGCGGACGTCGCCTACGGGCGCCACACGTACCGCACGTCCGGCTCCCGCTCCTCGTTCCGGGCGCCGTCCGTCCGCTCCACCGCGGTGAACCCGTGCCGCTCGTAGAAGCGGTGCGCGGGCGCGTTGACCTGGAACGTCCACAGCTCGAGCCCGGCCGGCCTGCGCTCCTTGGCCAGGGCGACGAACCGGTCGCCGAGCCCGCGACCGCGGCGTTCGGGGGCGAGGTACAGCTGCGACAGCTCCTCGCCCTCCAGCACCATCACCCCCGCCACCGCACCACCGGCCTCCTCGGCCACCCACGCCTCGTGCTGCTCCACCACCACGTGCCGGAAGTACGCCCGGACCTCGTCGTCGGTCCGAGGCCGGACCACGGTCGGCAGCGCCGCGGCGAAGGAGCGCAGCCACACGTCGGCGGCGGCACGCGCGTCGGCGGCCGACGCGCGCCGCAGGACGACCGCCCCGGCCCCCGTGTCCGGGCTCACGGACGGGCCTCCTCGGGCACGACCGCCGTTGCCGTGATCTCCACCAGCTGTCCCGTGTATCCGAGGCAGCTCACCCCGAGAAGCGTCGAGGAATGCGGGCCGGTGCTGAGCCCGGACGCCTCGACGACGTCCCAGACGGCGGACAGCTCTGCGGGCTCGGTCCCCACGACGTACACGTCGGTCGACACCACGTACCGCAGGTCGCTGCCGACGGCACGCAACTGCTCGGTGAGGTTCGCGACGACCTGCTCGGCCTGACGGACCGCGTCGCCCTCGCCGACCAGCTTCCCGGCCGCGTCGAGCGGAACGGCCCCGGCGAGAAAGGCGAGCCGGGTACCGGCCTCGACGACGGAGGCGTGGGAGTAGGTGGGCGGCGGGAAGAGACCGGACACGGTGACGCGCTGAATCACGCGGGCTCCTGGAAGCTGGACGGACAACCTCCCGATCGTGCGCCTCCCGGCCCCCGCCGCGCACCCGATTTTCCCTCGCGGCCCGCCCCCGGGCCCGCCTAGGCTCCCGGTGTCCGTTCCGTCGCCCCGTCACCGCCAGGAGCCCACCGCAGTGCCCTCCCTCACGGATCCCACGGACGAGGCCTTCCTCGACACCACCGCCGACCGGCTCGCCGCCCTGCCCGCCGTGCGGGCCGTCACCCTCGGCGGCTCCCGGGCGCGGGGCACGCACACACCCGACAGCGACTGGGACATGGCGGTCTACTACCGGGGCGACTTCGACCCCGACGACCTCCGCGCCCTCGGCTGGGCCGGTGAGGTCTCGGAGATCGGCGCCTGGGGCGGCGGCGTCTTCAACGGCGGCGCCTGGCTGACGATCGACGGCCGCCGCGTCGACGTGCACTACCGCGACCTCGACGCGGTCGAGCACCAGGTGACGGAGGCGGAGGCGGGCCGCTTCGGCGTCGAGCCGCTGATGTTCCACCTGGCGGGCATCCCGACGTACCTGGTGGTCGCCGAACTGGCGATCAACCGGACGCTGCGCGGCGAACTGCCCCGCCCCGGCTACCCCGACGCCCTGCGCGCCACCGCCCCCGACCACTGGCACGGCGCGGCCACGGCCACCCTCGCCTACGCGAGAACCGGCCACGCCCCCAGGGGCGCCCTCACCCAGGTCGCCGGAGCCGTCGCCCTCGCCGCCACCCAGACGGCACACGCGGTCCTGGCGGCGCGGGGGGAGTGGGTCACCAACGAGAAGGGCATCGTCGAGCGCGCCGGCCTGGGCGGGATCGACGAGCTGGTCGCCGGACTGACCCCGGAGCCGGGCTCCCTGACCCGCTCGGTGGAGCACACCGAGACGTTCCTGCGCGTCGCCCCGGAGGGCCCGGCGTAGGCGCCGAGGCAGCCGTCATCCTCCGGAAACACGGCCGTTTCCGCCCCCGCGCCGTTCCGTCGTACGCTTGACAGCGCACCACCCAGCCCGGCCACCGTCGCCCGAAGGCTCGTCATCGCCCTCGACCGGACGACAGGAGGCCGCGCCCCTTGTTCCGCACCGCCGCCCGAGTGCTCCCGCCGTGGCTCGCCCATGCTCTGAACGCCCAACGCGGTCCCGTGCCCTGGAACGCGGTCACGCGCGGTGCGCTGGCCGGCGGGCCGCTGCTGATCACCGCGCTGGCCGCCGGGCGGGCCTCCCTCGGGGTCGTCGCCGCGATCGCCGCCATGCTGGCCGGCATCAACGACCGTCCGGGCAGTCGCCGTACGTCCGTGCGGCGGATCGGCGTACCCGCGCTCGCGGGCGCGGCCGGGCTGCTCGCCGGGACGTACGCCGGACAGCAGCTGGGCGCCGTTCCGCTGACCCTGGTGCTGACCGTGCTGGGGCTGGTCGCGGGCGGCGTCAGTGCGGTCGGGCCCGTGGCGTCCCAGGCCGGGACGCAGCTGCTGGTCGGCAGCGCGGTGGGCGCCGGGATGCTGTTGCCCGACCCCGGGTGGCAGAGCGTGCTGGCCTTCCTCGCCGGCGCCGGATGGCTGCTCCTGCTGCGGCTGGTGCTGCCCACGCCCGGCTCGCTGACCGGCGGCTTCCGCTTCGACGGGGAGCGCGCGGCCATCGCCGACGTGTACGACGCCGTCGCCGCGCTGCTGGACGCCGTGGGCACCGAGCACGCCGTGGCCCGCCGGGCCGCGCTCACCGCCGCCCTCGACCACGCCCAGGACGCGCTCGCCGGACCCCGGCTGCGGCGCCGTGCCTCCACCGCGGCCGAACGCCGACTGCACGCCCAGTACGCGGCCGCGCTGCCCCTCGGCGAAGCCGCGACCGCGCTCGCGTGGGCCGGGCGGCCGGTGCCCGCCCGTGCCTCGGAAGGGCCCCGCCGGCTCGCGGCCGCCGTACGCGGCAACGCCCACGCGGGACCGCTGCCCGCGCCCCGGCGCACCGACCCCGCGCTGCGCGCCCTGGACGACGCCCTCCTGCACGCCGCGGTCGCCTTCGACCTGGGCAGGGGCCAGGACCTGCACACCCGCAGGCGGTCGGCCGCCGCCCTCGCCCGCGACGTTTTCGGGGCGGGAGGGCGTGAGTACGGGCTGCGGGCCGGGCTGTGCTTCGGAGCCGCCGCCGCCGTCGCCCAGGCGCTGCACCACGGCCACTGGTACGGCGCCCACCAGCACTGGTACTGGCTGCCCGCCACCGCCGTCTTCCTCGTCAAGCCCGATCTCGGTCCGCTCGTGTCGCGGGTCCTGTGCCGGGCGGCCGGGACCGTGCTCGGGGCCCTGCTGTTCGCCGGGTTCGCGGCCGTACTGCCCCGGCCCGAGGGGCTGGTCGCGCTCGTCGCCGTGTGCGGTGCCCTGGTGCCGGTCGCCGCACGGCACTTCGCCGCCCAGACCACCGTCGTCACCGTCCTCGTCCTCGCCCTGGTCATGGTGGGCGGCGAACCCCAGGCATCCGCCGGCCGCATCGCGGAGACGCTGCTGGCCTGCGCGATCGTGCTGGTTGTCGGGCATCTGCCGATGCCGGGACAGCGGGGCGGCGGCGTACTGGCCCGGATCGGGGCCGCCGACGCCGCAGCGCAGGCCTACCTCGCGCACGTACTGAGCGGGTCCGGCGACCGCGCCACCCGGTGGACGCTGCGCCGCGAGGCCTACCGCACGCTCGCCGAGGCACGCGCCGCCATCGACCGCGCCGCCGCCGAACTGCCCGCCCTCGCCCGCCACTCCGAGGGCACGGACAAGGTCGCCGCGGTCCTCGAACGGCTCGTCGACACCACCACCGCCTGCGCCGTCCACCTCGACGACACCGGCCGGCTCACGCCCCGCCACACCGCCCGGCTCGCCGAGCTGGGGGACGAACTCGCCCAGCGGCGCGGACGCGTGGGCGGCGACCGCCCCGAACTGCCGCTCGCGGGGTGAGCGCCCCGGCGGACCGGTGCCGTGCCGGCGCCCGCCCCCGTAGGTTGGCGTGATGACGCCTTCTTCGCACGGGAAGCCCGCGGATCTCGTCATCACCGGCTGCACCGTCCTCGTCCACGACGACCGGGAGCGGATCGGTTTCGAGGAGGACGCCGCGATCGTCGTACGGGACGGAGCCGTCGACTCCGTGACGACCGCCGCCGCCGTCGCAGGCCTGGCCGCCGCCGACCGCATCGACGCCCGTGGCCAGGTCGCCCTCCCTGGGCTGGTCAACTGCCACACGCACGCGCCGATGGTCGCCCTGCGGGGCCTCGCCGAGGACCTGCCCACCGACGAGTGGTTCAACGACGTCGTCTGGCCCGTCGAGTCCAACCTCACAGAACGGGACGTGACCCTGGGCGCCCGGCTGGCCTGCGCCGAGATGATCCGCGCGGGGGTGACGACCTTCGCGGACAGCTACTTCGCCATGGACGCCGTGGCCGCCGTCGTCGCCGCGTGCGGGATGCGGGCGCAGCTGGGCCAGGCGTACTTCTCCTCGCAGGGCCCCGAGGGGCGGGAAGCGTCGCTGGAGTTCGCGTTGCGGCACCGGGGCTCCGCCGGCGGCCGCATCACCACCGCCCTCGCCCCGCACGCCCCCTACACGGTGACCGACGCCGACCTCGCCGCCACCGCCGCGCTCGCCCGCGACCACGGACTGCCCGTGCACCTCCACGCCGCCGAGAACCGGGACCAGACCGACACCAGCCTCGCCCGGCACGGGGTCACCCCGATCCAGGTCCTGGAGCGCACCGGCATCCTCGGCACCGACGTGCTCATCGCGCACGGCACCGGCATCACCGGGGACGACCTGCCGCTCCTCGCCCGCGCGGAGGGCCGTACGGCCGTGGCGACCGCACCCCGCGGCTACCTCAAGTTCGCCTGGCCCGACACCACCCCGGTGCGCGCCCTGCGCGACATCGGGATCCCCGTGGGCCTCGCCACGGACGGCGCCGCCTCCAACAACTCCCTCGACGTGTGGGAGTCGATGGCGCTCACCTCCTTGATCCAGAAGTCCACCGAGGGCGATCCGCGCTGGCTGACCTCCCGTCAGGCCCTCCACCACGCCACCCTGCAGAGCGCCGACGCGGTGGGCCTCGCCGGCACCGTCGGCCGCATCGCGCCGGGCCTGCGGGCCGACCTGATCCTCGTCGACCTCACGGGACCGCACACGCAGCCCGTGCACGACCTCGCCGCCACCCTCGTGCACAGCGCCCGCTCCGCCGACGTGCGCACGACGATCGTGGACGGCCGTGTCCTCATGCGCGACCGCGTGCTGCTCACCCTCGACGTGCCCGCCGTGGTGCGGGAGTTGGAGGAGCGGCTGCCCGCCCTGACCGACCGAGGCCACGGGCGGCGTGTCCAGGAGTACGACACCTGAACCGCATCCGCGCGGCGGCCCGGAGAAGAAAGTTCTCCGAGCCGCGATGAGTTCTTCTCCTCCCGGCAGTCACCACCCTTCGACCTTCCGTCGCAATGGAGGAGCTGGAGCCATGTCGCTGCCCGAGATCGTGACCCGCGCGGACTGGCGCTCGGCGCGCGCGGCCTTACTGGCCAAGGAGAAGGCGGCCACCCGCGCGCGTGACGCCCTCAACGCCGAACGGCGCGGGCTGCCCATGGTGGAGGTCGACAAGGAGTACGTGTTCGAGGGCGGCGACGGCAAGGCCACCCTCCTCGACCTCTTCGAGGGCTGCGACCAGCTCGTCGTCTACCACTTCATGTTCGCGCCCGAGTGGGAGGCGGGCTGCCGCAGCTGCTCGGCGTTCCTGGACCAGATCGGCCACCTCGCGCACCTGAGGGCCCGCGGTACGGCCTTCGCCGCCGTCTCCCGGGCGCCGTACCCGAAGATCCTGCCGTTCAAGGCGCGGATGGGCTGGACACTGCCCTGGTACTCGTCGTACGTCAGCGACTTCAACGCCGACTTCGAGGTCACCCTCGAACACGAGGGCGAGCCGGTCGAGCGGCCGGGTCTCAGCTGCTTCCTGCGCGACCGCGAGCGCGTCTTCCACACCTACTCGACGTACGAGCGCGGCCTCGACGGGATCGGCTCCACCACCAGCCTGCTCGACCTGACCGCGCTCGGCCGGCAGGAGCCGTGGGAGAAACCGGAGGGGCGCGCGACGGCTCTCGGAGCGCCCGCCGGCAGCGAGGGAGTCCGCTACCACGACGAGTACGAGGACTGAGACGCTCCGTAGTCCCTCCGTAGCGGAAACGGCCGAACGGCCGCGTCACGGCTCACACTTTGCGGTGAACGAGTGTCAACTATGTCTCAGTACCATCACCGCGCGAGGCTTTCGCTCCATGGTTGGCGTTTAACTCTCTACGAGTACGGCGCTACATGGAGGTGCGGAGTGAACGGGCGAACAGTGCTCGAACGCTTTCCCGCAGGTGGACCGCGAGGATCCTGGCCGGCGGAGGAGTTCGCACAGGCACGGCGGCTGGAGGGCCAGCCCGCCGAAGTGGTCATGGACCTCGCCACGGACATGTTCCTGGTCGTGGTGCGCGGCGCCGTCGCCGCGAGTGACGCGGTGGCCTGACGACCGGGGTCAGCCCGCCTCCGGCGCCGGTACCGGCGCCTTCGTGAACTGTTCCGCCTGGAGCGAGTACAGCTCCGCGTAGACCCCGCCGGTGGCCAGCAGCTCGTCCGGGGTCCCGGACTCCACCAGCCTGCCCTGGTCGAGGACGTGCACCAGGTCCGCGTGGCGCACGGAGGCCAGCCGGTGGGTGATCAGGACGACGGTCTGTCCGCTGCCGGCCAGGGCGCGGATCTTCTCGAAGACCTCCAGCTCGGCCCGGGCGTCCAGGGCAGCCGTCGGTTCGTCGACGATGAGGATGCGGCCCTGCCGGTACGCCGCCCGCGCGATCCCCACCCGCTGCCACTGGCCGCCGGACAGCTCGTGCCCTCCGCTGAAATTGCGGGCCAGCAGGGTGTCCAGGCCGCGCGGCAGATCCGCGACGACGTCCTCGGCGCCGGCTTCGGCGACCGCGTCGGCCACCCGCTCGTCGCCCAGCGGCACCGAGGAGCGGCCCACGGCGACGTTCACCCGCGCGGTGAACGGCCAGCGCTTGAAGTCCTGGGCCACCATCGCCACCCGTTCGGCGAGCGCGTGCCGGTCCGCCGTCGCCGCGTCGACACCGTCCCAGGTGACGCGCCCCCGGTCTGGTGTGTAGAGGCCCGCGAGCAGCTTGACCAGCGTGGTCTTGCCCGAGCCGTTCTCACCGACGAGGGCCACGATCCGGCCCAGCGGCAGCGAGAGCGTCACGTCGTCGAGCGCCGGGCGGGTCGCGTCGCCCGGATAACTGAACGTGACTCCCTCGAAGCGGATCTCCTTGGGGTCCTCGGGAAGCGCGGTGCCGCCCAGCGGGATGGCCCGCCCGGCCGCCTCCACGTGCAGCCGGTCCAGGTCGCCGACGAAGAGCGCCTCCTCGTGGAGCGCGTTGACCTCGACGACCAGGGTGCCGAGGCTCTGCGAGCCGGTGCGGATGGCGATCACCGCGGTGCCCGCCACGGACAGGGCCATCGCGCCGCCCAGCAGCAGCCCGCCGAGGGTCGCGTACGTCGCAGCCGTCGCCACCCCCGTCCAGGCCGACGCGATCAGCCCCGTACGGGCCGCCAGCCGGGCCAGCCTGGCCTGCTCCGCCTCCGCGGTCTCCGACATCGCGCGGAAGTGCCGCAGCAGGAAGGGGCCCACCGAGTGCACCCGGATCTCGGGGGCCGCGGCCGGTTCGATCAGCAGACTGCCCAGCAGCCTCCCCGCCCGCTCGTGCTGCACCCAGGCGTGGAAGGACTCGTACCGGCGACGGGCCAGGGTCAGCGCGCTCCAGGCGCTCGGCAGCGTCATTGTCACCAGCAGCGGCAGCAGCGCCGGGTGCAGCACGGTCAGGACGCCGGCCGCCGCGATCAGCGAGATCATCGCGTTCACCACGCGGGTGCCGTACGAGATCATCCGCCGCGCGGAGGCCGCGCCGTACTGGGCGGTGTCCAGGAGCTTGTGGAAGGCGTGGTCCTCGATCGCGGACAGCTCCACGGCCGCCGCCCGCTCCAGATACCGCTCGGTGGCCACCCGCTCGACCTTCGGCTCCAGCCGCCCGGTCGCGTACGTCGAGGCCGCCCGCAGCAGCGCCGCGACCAGCATCACCCCGGCGACCGTGACCAGTGCGGGGACGGTCCCGCGCAGGCGTTCCTCGATCGGACCGGCGGCCATCAGCCCGGCCAGCGCGCTGTTGACGGCGAGGAGACTGACCGCCTGCGCCAGGCCCCGGCCCACCTCGGCCGCGAGCACCGTCCGCGCCGCGCGCGGGTCGGCCTGCCGGGCGAGCCGGAGGCTGGACGCCAGCAGGGACGGGAGCCGGGTCAGCATCGCGCGGAAGCCCAGCTCGAGGAACGCGTCGGCGTGCTGGTTCCAGCCCATGTCGTAGCGCAGGGGGCCGCCGAAGAGCAGCCGTTCCGACTCCGACACCCCGGCAGGTTCCGTGCTGCCCTTCCTGCGCACCGTCGGCCTCCCCCGATCGTGGACGGACGGCCACTATCGCGGGGCGGGACGCCGGGGGGCAGGGCGTGGGAG
>NZ_QHJH01000241.1 GCF_003947455.1 Streptomyces sp. WAC 04229
AACCGCCTGAAGCAGTGGCGCGGCATCGCCACCCGCTACGAGAAGACCGCGACCATCTACCTCGCCGGACTCCACATCGCGGGCATCTTCCTCTGGTCCGCCCGCTGATCCAAACGAAACCCCCTAGTGCGCGGGCGCTCGGGCCGCCGGGCTCGGCGTGGTAGATGACGAGCTGCTGGCCGGGCGCGTCGCGTACGTCGAAGGCCTGGTAGGTGAGGGCGAGGGCGCCGACCTCGGGGTGGCGGAGGTTCTTGGCGTCCTGGGTCTTGCCGCGCACGGTGTGGGCGTTCCACAGGCGGGTGAAGTCGGCGCTGTGCTCGGTGAGGGTGGCGACCAGGCGGCGCAGCCGTGGGCTGTCCGGGTCGAACCCGGCCGCCTGGCGCAGGTTGGCGACGGTGGCCTGGGCCGCCCGCTCCCAGTCCGCGTAGAAGGCCCGGCCCGCGGGGTCGAGGAACACCATGCGGGCCAGGTTGTCGGCCGGGTCGAACGGCTCGAAGAGGGCTTCGGCCAGGGCGTTGGCTGCCAGCAGGTCCAGGGTGCGGCTCAGCACGAACGCCGGGGTGTGCGGGTAGCCGTCCATCAACTGGCGCAGCGCGGGGCTGACTTCCTGCGCGGCATGGGCGGAGGGTGCCTCGCCCGGTGCGCCGCCGGCGAGGCGGAACAGGTGTGCCCGGGCGTCGGTGTCCAGGCGCAGGGCGCGGGCGAGGGCGTCGAGGACCTGGGGGGAGGGGTTGCGTTCGCGGCCCTGTTCCAGGCGGGTGTAGTAGTCGCCGTTGACTCCGGCGAGGACCGCGACCTCCTCGCGGCGCAGTCCGGCGACCCTGCGGGTGCCGTGGCTGACCATGCCGACGTCCCGCGGCCGCAGTCCGGCCCGGCGTGCGCGCAGGAACTCGCCCAGGTGGTTCTCGTCCATGGCGTCCAGGCTAGGCGGCGTCCCCGGTCCCTGCCCGGGTGTGTCGCACCCAGGCAGGGACCGTCCTGGTACCTGGCCGCCGACCTGCACAGACTCGGTGGAGCAAGGCTGAGACCGAGAGGACGCACTGTCATGACACACATCGCGAAGGTCGTACTGGTCACCGGGGCGAGCAGCGGGATCGGTGAGGCCACGGCCCACCGCCTGGCCGCCGACGGCCACCGGGTGTTCCTGGGCGCCCGCCGCACCGACCGGCTGGAGAAGCTGGCCGGGCGGATCACGGCCGAGGGCGGCACGGCCGCCTTCCGACGGCTGGACGTCACCGACGCCGCCGACGTGCGGGCGTTCGTGTCGGCCGCCGCCGAACGCTGGGGCCGGGTGGACGTGCTGGTCAACAACGCCGGGGTGATGCCGCTGTCGCCGCTCGCGGCCCTGAAGGTCGACGAGTGGGACCGGATGATCGACGTGAACGTGCGCGGCGTGCTGCACGGCGTCGCGGCCGCGCTGCCGGTCATGCGGCGGCAGGGCGGCGGACACGTCGTGAACATCGCGTCGGTCGGCGCGTACGAGGTGGTGCCCACCGCCGCCGTGTACTGCGCGACCAAGTTCGCGGTGCGGGCCCTGTCCGAGGGGCTGCGCCAGGAGTCGGACGGAAGCATCCGGGTGAGCGTCGTCTCCCCCGGCGTCACCGAGTCGGAACTGGCCGACTCCATCTCCGACCCGCGTGCGCGGGAGGACATGAAGACCTACCGTTCGGTGGCCGTCCCCGCCTCCGCCATCGCGGACGCCATCGCGTTCGCCGTGTCCCGGCCCGCCGGGGTCGACGTCAACGAGATCGTCGTACGCCCGGCGGGCAGCGCCCAGTAGCCGGGCGGGTCCGGGCCCTGCGGGTCAGGTCCAGGCCCGCCGCTCCTCGCCGCGGGGGTCGTCGACCGGCGTCCACTCCGCGTCGATGCGCATGGTCGTCCGGCGCCGGGTGCCGTAGGCGGCCCAGCCCGGGTCCCCGGTGCTCGCGAACCTGATCCAGGCCGCGTGCGTGCGGGCGGCGAGGTCCGCCGGTGGTTCGTCGGGGCCGAGCAGGCCGCCGGGTCCGCGCAGCTCCGGCAGGCCGGTGCGGTCGAAGACGAAGGGCAGCTCCATGGTGTGGGTGGCGCCGAGCAGTCCGTCCAGGGCGTGCGAGCGCCAGGCGAACTCGTAGGCGTGGGTGGAGGAGGCCGGATGGGCGGCGTGCGCGTCGGCCAGGGCGCGGCTGCCGGCGCCGAAGAGGGCGTCGCCCATGATGGCGGACCGGAGTTCGCCGGGCGTCGCTCCGGGGCGTGCCGTGCGGTACGTCCCGACGAGCCGCGCCGGGTCCGGGTGCGAGCGCGCGGCCGTGGCGTCGACGTCGTGGTCGTCGGAGGTGGTGTAGCGGTCGACGGGGACCAGGTAGAGGTTGCCCTCCTCGGTGTTGGTTCCGATGAGCAGGTCGGTGCCCGCCCCGGCGCCCGCTGCGACGGACGTCGCGGGCTGGGTGTCGAGGACCAGGCTGAAGGGGCTGAGGCCGAGCAGCGGGTCGCGGTGGGCCGGGGTCCGCAGATCGAGGCCGGCCAGACCGTCCGCGGCGTCGACCAGGCGGTCGTCGGGGAGCTCCGCGAAGGCGTCGGCCCGGGGCGCCACTCCGAGGGCGTCGGCCGCCGCCGCGCTGACGCGGGCGGCCTGCTCGGTGGTGAACGCGCCCAGGCCGCTGCCGCTCTGGACGATCGCCCGGCGCAGGAGCCCGGCGGCCCCGGGGTCGGCGAGGACGCCGCCCACGATCGTCGCCCCGGCCGACTGGCCGAAGAGGGTGACGCGGTGCGGATCCCCGCCGAAGGCGGCGATGTTCTCGTGCACCCACCGCAGTGCGGCGACGACGTCCAGCAGGCCGCGGTTGGCGGGCGCTCCGGGGAGGTCGAGGAATCCGGCGATGCCCAGCCGGTAGTTGAGGGTGACGAGGACGACGCCGTCGCGGGCGAACGCGGACCCGTCGTACATCGGGGACCGGGTCGATCCGGCGACGAATCCCCCGCCGTGGACGAACACCATGACGGGCAGGGCGCCGCTCGTGATCTCCGGCGTCCACACGTTGACGGTCAGGTAGTCGTCGCCGGGGATCCGGCCGGGGCCGAAGTAGGCCGACATGTCGACACGGCCGAGCCTGCGCTCGGACTGCGGTGCGGTGGGCCCCGGCCGGGTCGCGTCGCGTACGCCGTCCCAGCCCTCGTGCCTCCGGGGTGGTGCGAAGCGGCCGGCGCCCCGGGGCGGGGCGGCGTAGGGGATGTTCAGGAAGGTGGCGGTGCCGTCCTGGAGGGTTCCGCGTACGGCGCCCCGGTCCGTGGTCACGACGGGGTCGTGGTGGTTCACTTCATGCCCTTCAGGTGGTCGCGGCGCTGCTCGGTGTACGGGTCGAAGGGCGCCCAGCCCTTGATGGCGAACTTGTCCGCGTCGCGCTCCACTTCGGCGGCCCCGTGGCCGGCCAGGTGTGCCGGGAACAGGAGGGCGTGGTGGTCGGCGGCCCAGCCCAGGAGCCTGCGCCGGGTGGCGCGGGCGCCGGAGGGGTCCTCGCAGAAGCAGCTGTTGTGGTCCGGTTCGAGGATCTGGACCGGGGAGTGCAGCAGGTCCCCGACGAAGAGCGCGCGGTCCGTCCCGGAGTCGAGGGTGAGCACGCTGGAGCCCGGGGTGTGACCGGGTGCCGGGTCCAGCCGCAGGTTGCCGTCGATCCGGTGGCCGCCCTCCCACAGCACGGCCTGCCCGGCCCGGTGCACCGGGGCCACGCTGTCCTCGAACACGTTCTGGTTGCCGCGGCCGAGCAGCGGACGGTGACCGTTCTCGGGGTTCCAGAATTCGAAGTCGTCGCGCGGCATCAGATACGTGGCGTTGGGGAAAGTGGGCACCCAGTCGCGTCCGTCCAGACGCGTGTTCCAGCCGACGTGGTCGATGTGGAGATGCGTGTTGATCACCACGTCCACGTCCTCCGGTTCGACGCCGGCCCGTGCGAGGTTGGCGAGGAAGTCGGTGTCGAGCCGGCTCCAGACCGGCGCGTAGGGACGTTCCTTGTGATTGCCCACACCGGTGTCGACGAGGATGTTCTTGCCTTCGCTGCGCAGCAGCCAGGTCTGGATCGCCGAGTTCACGATGTTGGTCCGGGAATCCAGGAAATGCGGTTCGAGCCAGTCCCGGCCGCGGTCCCACACGTCTTCCGGGACGTCCGGGAAGAACGTCTCGGGTGTCATGTCCACAGGCCCGAAGTATTCCCACACCCGGGTGACACCGACATTCCCGAGTTCGATCCGTTCCATGACGCTCCTTGGTGAGGCGAGGACATTACTGGGCCCGCCGGAAAACCTACGGAGGCTCCGACGGGCGCGGTATCCGTCACCTGACTGCACCCGCGCCGGGCAGCCGACGCCGCTTGTAGCCTTGGCGGCGTGGACGAGCGCACAGGGACGGCGGGCGCCGCCGCGGACCCGGGGCCGGGCACCGGCGAGCCGGTCGTGGGCCGGGACGCGGAGTGGGCACGCCTCCTTCGCGCTGCGGACCCGGCGTCGCCCGAGCGGGTGCTGCTGCTCCAGGGCGAGGCGGGCACGGGCAAGAGCACGCTGCTGGACTCCGTGGCGCGGCGGGCCGCGACGGGCGGTGCGCGCGTGCTGCGGGCCACCGGGAGCGAGTCGGAGTCGGACCTCGCCTTCTCCGCACTGCACCAACTGCTGCGGCCGGTGCGCGCCGAGGCGGAGCGCCTGCCGGACGGACAGCGCGCGGCGCTGGACGACGCCCTCGGCGCGGGGCGGGACGCGGCGCCGCCCGACCTCATGCTCGTCGGCGTGGCCGTCCTGAACCTGCTCTCCGAGCTGGGCGGGCCCTCCCCCGTGCTGGTGCTCCTCGACGACGCGCCGCTGTTCGACGGCGCCTCCCTCACCGTGCTGTCCTTCGTCGCCCGGCGGCTGGCGGGCGAGCCGGTGACGATGCTGGTCGGTGCCCGTACGGGCGGGCGCCTCCCGGGCTTCGACCGGCACGCCCCGGCCCTCGTCCTCGGACCGCTGGACGACACCTCGGCCCACCGTCTCCTGGACCTCCAGCCGCGGAGTCCCGTCGGCCGGACCCGGGCGCGGATCCTCGACCAGGCCGTCGGCAACCCGCTGGCACTGGTGGAACTGGCGAGGCCCGCCCGGGACCCGGGCCGGGAACCGCCGCCCGCCGGGCCGCTGCCGCTCACCGACCACCTGGAGCGGGTCTTCGCGGCCCGTCTCGACGGCCTCCCCTCCCCCACCGCACGGGCCCTGCTGCTCCTGGCCGCCATGGACACCGGCGACGCCGCGCTCGCCCTGCCGGCCGGGCTGCCCGGTGCCGGGGACGACGCGTGGCGGCCCGCCGAGGCGGCCGGGCTGATCGGGCGGACCGGCTCCGGTGTCCGGTTCCGCCACCCGCTGGTGCGGTCCGCGGTGTATCACGCGGCGTCCTCCGAGGCCCGCCGGGCGGCGCACCTGGCGCTGGCCGACCTGCTGCGTGCCGAGCCGGACCGGCGTGCCTGGCACCGTGCCGCCGCCGCCCCGCACGCGGACGCGGACGTGTCGGCGGACCTGGTGCGCACCGCCGGGCGGGCCCGCCGCCGGGGCGGCCACGCGGCGGCGGCGAAGGCGCTGCAACGGGCCGCCGAACTCGCCCCGCGCCCCGAGGACGGCGCCCGGCTGCTGGTGGCGGCCGCCCGGGCGGCGGTGCTCACCGGGGACCTGTCCTGGGTCGAGGAACTGGTCGCGGCCGTCCGTGCGCGCACGGACGACGTGGGGCTGCGGGCCGAGGCGGCCGCGCAGGCCGGGCGGCTGGCCGTGCTGACCGCGCGTCACTCCGCGGTCTTCGCCCGGCTGACCGACACCGCCGAAGGGCTGGCCCGCTCCCGGCCCGCCACCGCGCTGGATCTGCTGACGGACGCCGCGGTGGTCCGCTTCTACGCCGGACGCGCAGCCCAACTGCACCGGCTCGAAGAGGTGTTGGCGGGGCTGCCGGAGGACGTGCCGGATCCGTGGCCGGGCGTCTGGGTCAGGGCCGTGTCCGACCCCTTCGGGAGCCGGGCGTGGCTCGTCCCCCGACTGCCCCGGCTGGCCGACGAGTCCGCGGGCCGGCCCGAACGGCTCACCGCGGTGGGCGTCATGGCGTGGCTCATGGACGAGACACCGCTCGCCGTCCGCGCCTTCGACGAGGCCTTCGACCACTGGGAGGCGCACGGGGCGCTCCCCGACGGCATGGGCGGCGCGGCGGCCTGGGCCTACCTGGAACAGGGGCGCTGGGAGCGGGCCCGCGAGGCCTGCGCCCGCGTCACCGCGGTCGGTTCGGCGCTGGGCCTGGACCACGCCGTGGCGTGCGCGGCAGCGGTGGACGCGATGCTGCTGGCCCTCCAGGGGGACGGTGAGGCGGCGCGCGCCCGGGCGGCGGACGCGCTCGCGCTCGTCGATCCGCTGGAGAGCCGCTCGGTCGCGGTCTACGCCCGGCGCGCGCTCGCGGCCGCCGCGGCGGCGGACGGCGCCCACGAGACGGCGTACGACCAGCTGCGCGCGGTCTTCACGGCGGACGGCTCCCCCGTGCACTACCACGCGTCCTACCCGGCGCTCGCGGACCTGGCCGCGGCCGCCGTACGCGCGGGGCGGCGCGAGGAGGCCGCCGCGATCGTCGAGCGTGCCGCGCGCGCACTGGCCGGGAACGCCTCGCCCCGTCTGCGCGCCCTGACCGAGCGGGCCCGCGGTCTCCTCGCGGACCCGGAGGACGCCGAACCCCGCTTCCGGGCGGCCCTCGCCGGCCCGGACTCGGCGCACCGGCCCTTCGAGCGCGCGCAGGCCCTGCTGGACCTCGCCGAGTGGCTGCGCCGCCGGCGCAGGATCACCGAGGCGCGTGCGCCGCTCGCCGAGGCCCTGGAGACCTTCCGGCGGCTGGGCGCCCGCCCCTGGGCCGAACGGGCCCTGGCCGAGTCGCGGGCCGCCGGACTCGACGTCGCCGACGCGGACCCCGGCTCGCTGGCCGGGCTCTCTCCGCAACAGCGGCAGATCATCGGGCTCGCCGCCCGTGGCCTGACCAACCGCGAGATCGGCGAGCGGCTCTTCCTCTCCCCGCGCACGGTCGGCTCCCACCTGTACCGCAGCTTCCCCAAGCTGGGCATCACGGCCCGCTCGCAGCTCCGCGACCTCGTGGAGCGGGCGGGCGGCGACCGTTCGTGAGGCCGTGGGGCCGTGAGCCGGCCCTGCATCCTGGCTCGACCGCCCCGCATCGCGCGCCCGGCTTTCCGCGGAGCCCTCGGTTCCGCCCGGGCCGTGGGTGAACCGCTGTACAGGGAAGGGCCGTTGCCGCGTAGGTTGTGGGAAAGCATTCACGCCTCGGCTGAAAGACGGACCGCCACCATGAACGACCCCGCGACGACGCCCGGTCACTCGGCACACCAGAAGATCGACACCTCGGTACCGCACTCGGCCCGGATCTGGAACTACTGGCTGGGCGGGAAGGACAACTACCCGGTGGACGAGGAGGCAGGCGACGCTTACACCGCCGTCTTCCCCGGCATCGTCACCATCGCCCGCAGCAGCCGGGCCTTCCTGCGCCGCAACATCACCCATCTGGTCGCCGAGGCGGGCATCCGGCAGTTCCTCGACATCGGCACCGGTCTGCCGACCGCCGACAACACCCACGAGGTCGCCCAGCGCCTCGCGCCCGAGGCGCGCGTCGTCTACGTGGACAACGACCCGATGGTCCTCGCCCACGCCCGCGCGCTGCTGTACTCCACCCCGGAGGGCGCGACCGCCTACATCGACGCCGACGTGCTCGACCCGGACACGGTCCTGGCGGCCGCCGCCAAGACACTGGACCTCGACCGGCCGGTGGCCCTCATCCTCAGCAACATCCTGGGCCACGTCGCCGACTACGACCGGGCGCGTTCCATCGCCACCGGGCTGATGGACGCCCTGCCGTCCGGCAGCTACCTCTCCGTCAACGACGGCTCACGGGGGACTGACCCGGAGTTCGAGCGGGCGCAGGACGCCTACAACGAGAGCGGCGCCGCGCCGTACGTCCTGCGCACCGTCGACCAGATCACGGCATACTTCGACGGCCTGGAGCTCGTGGAGCCGGGCGTGGTCCCGGTGACCCTCTGGCGTCCCGAGGCCGGCGGTCCCGCTCCGGAGCCCATCGGCGAACACGGCGGTCTCGCGCGCAAGCCGTGACGCCGCGCGCGGCGCCCGGCACCGGGCACCCGATCGGGAGGAGCACTCCCTGATGTCCGCATGGCAGCTGCCCGAGTCGTACCGCAGCGGCTCGGGCACCGTCCGCTGGAACCGGCTGGGCGTCCCGGACGGGCGCCCGCTGGTCCTGCTGCACGGGACGCCGTTCTCCTCGTACGTCTGGCGTGCGGTGGCCCGTTCGCTGGCGCGTGACCACCAGGTGTTCGTGTGGGACATGCCCGGTTACGGGCTGTCCGAGAAGTTCCCGGGCCAGGACGTGTCACTGGCGGCGCAGGGCAGGGTCTTCACCGAGCTGCTGGACCACTGGGGCCTGGCGGAGCCCCTGGTCGTCGCCCACGACTTCGGGGGCGCCGTCGCGCTGCGGGCCCACCTGCTGCACGACGCCCGCTACCGGGCACTGGCCCTGGTCGATCCGGTCGCGCTGGCGCCCTGGGGGTCGCCGTTCTTCCGGCTGGTCCGCGAGCACGCCGAGGTCTTCGGCAGCTGCCCCCGGCGCTCCACGGGGCGCTGGTGCGCGAGTACGTGGCTTCCACGGGCGGTCCCGGACTGCACCCGGCGGTGCTGGACCAGCTCGTCCGGCCCTGGCTCGGCAAGTCGGGGCAGCCGGCCTTCTACCGGCAGATCGCCCAGGCGGAGCAGCGGTACACCGACGAGATCCAGGACCGGTATCCCCGGATCGGCGTACCGACGCTGATCTGCTGGGGTGAGGACGATGCCTGGATTCCGGTGGCGAAGGGGCGCGAACTCGCCGCCGCCGTGCCCGGCGCGCGGTGGGAGCCGATCGCCCAAGCGGGTCATCTGGTCCAGGAGGACGCGCCCGCCGAGCTGACCGCCGCACTGCTCGGCTTCCTGCGCGACGTTCCCTGACGGCATGCCACGGGGCAGGGTGCCCGGAGACGCGCGGTCTCCGGGCACCCTGCCCCGTTCGGCAGTCTGCCGGTCAGGCGGGGGTGATGTTCTCCGCCTGCGGGCCCTTCTGGCCCTGGGTGATGTCGAAGGTGACGGCCTGGCCTTCCTGGAGCTCGCGGTAGCCCTGGGCGTTGATGTTGGAGTAGTGCGCGAAGACGTCGGGACCGCCGCCGTCCTGCGCGATGAAGCCGAAGCCCTTTTCAGAGTTGAACCACTTGACAGTTCCGCTGGCCATGCCTTTTGCCTTTCAGCCGTTATCGGATCCGCACCGCGCGAACCCGGAGGTGGTCGTCCTGGTCCTCCGGCATTGCACAGCAAACCGCCCGCACTCCGGGGCGGGCGGTCTGGGCGAACCACGACATCTGCTGCTGACGCTACACGGCATGTCCGAGCCCCACCAGTGAGTAAGGGGTGTGAGCGGCAACGATGTTGCGTACGGGGGCCCTGAACGGCCGCCACGCGGGTCCCCTCTGCGCCATCCGGGGGAGACGTCGGGGCGAGCGGACACCCCGGTTCCGCAAGTGGTCTAGCTATGAGTAGTCCACCCACGGAGTCGGAGATCGATATGACCGTCAGGAAAGCGCTGGCCCTGGTGATCGGCGCTGCCGTGTGCACCGGCGTGCTGGGGACCGGCTGCGCCCGGCAGGAAGCGGACGCCTCCTTGCAGGACGCGCACGCGCCGGGCAGTCCGGCGGCCCAGCCGGTGTCCCCCCGCCCCGCTCCCCCGCGCCA
>NZ_QHJH01000242.1 GCF_003947455.1 Streptomyces sp. WAC 04229
CGCTCGAGGACTGGATCAAGAACTGGAACGAGCAAGCCCGGCCCTTCAAGTGGACCAAGACCGCAGACCAGATCATCGACCGCATCTGCCGCTACTGCGACAGGATCTCCGGACCGGGACACTAGGCCAGCGCGTCCAGCGGGTCGTCCAGGACCGGTTGCCAGGCCAACTCGGCCGCGCCGACCAGGCTGTTGTGGTCCAGGCCGCACGGCAGGATGGGTACGCCGCCGCTCTGGCCCCACAGGCTGCGGTCGGCGACGACCGCGCGCAGCCGCTCGGGGTCGGCGTCGAGGAGGGCGCGGTGGAGGCCGCCGAGGATGATGCGGTCCGGGTTGAGGATGTTCACCAGGCCCGCGAGACCCAGGCCGAGGCGGTCGATGAGGGCCTCGGTGGCGGTCCGGACGGCCGGGTCGGCGTAGTGGTCGCGGATCAGGTCGTAGGACTGCTGGAGCAGGGAGACCTCCGGCCCCGGCTCCCGGCCGGCCGCCGTGAGGAAGGCCAGCGGGTCGGCCTCCACGTCGAGGCAGCCGCGGCTGCCGCAGTGGCAGGGGCGGCCCTCGGGGTTGACGGCGAGGTGGCCGACCTCCAGGGCGAGACCCGAACTGCCCATGTGCAGGCGGCCGTCGAGGACCAGGGCACCGCCGACGCCCCGGTGGCCGGTGGCCACGCACAGCAGGTCGCGCGCTCCGCGCCCGGCACCGTGCCGGTGTTCGGCGAGGGCCGCGAGGTTGACGTCGTTCGCGGCGAACGCGGGCCCGTCGATACCGGCGGCGCGCACCTGCTCGGCGAAGATCCGCCGCACGGGAGCGCCCGCCGGCCAGGCCAGGTGCAGCGGGTTCAGGGCCAGGCCCTCCGGTTCCGCGACGGCGGACGGCACGGCGAGCCCCGCGCCGACGCAGCGCCGCCCGGTCTCCCGCAGCAGCTCCGCGCCCGTCTCGACGACGGAGCCGAGCACCTTCGCCGGGTCGGCGTCGACGACCTCGCAGCCGGGCGCGGTGGCGACGATCCGGCCGCCGAGACCGACCAGGGCCGCGCGGAAGCCGTCGGCGTGGACCTGCGCGGCGAGCGCGACGGGGCCGTCCTCGGCGACCGAGAGGCGGTGCGAGGGGCGGCCCTGCGAACCGGCCGCCGCGCCGGGCCTGGCATCGACCCGGATCAGGCCGAGCGCCTCCAGTTCGGCCGCGACGGCTCCGGCCGTGGCCCGGGTCACGCCGAGTTCCGCGGTGAGGACGGCCCTGGTGGGGGCACGTCCGGTGTGCACGAGCTCCAACGCGGGTCCGAGCGCACCGCGCCCCCGTTCCAGCCGCGTCCTCGAGGTGGTCCCTTCCCCCGCCGCCCGGGGGTCAGCCTTGCCGCTCATGGAGGGGAGTCTCCCATGATCCTCAGGTCTGGGGCGCCTGGAGGCCACTGACCCGGAGCGTGATGTTGAGGCGTCCGGTGAGCCCCAACTCGGGCGGTGCCGTGCCCGGGTGCACCCTCGGCACGCCGTGGTACGCGAGCCGGGAGGGCCCGCCGAAGACGAACAGGTCGCCGCTGCGCAGTTCGACGTCGGTGTAGGGGCGGGCCCGGGTCTCCGGGTTGCCGAAGCGGAAGACGCAGGTGTCGCCGAGGCTCAGGGAGACCACGGGTGCGTCGGAGCGCTCGTCGGCGTCGCGGTGCATGCCCATGCGGGCGTCGGCGTCGTAGAAGTTGACCAGGGCGATGTCGTACGGCGCGTCCGCCGCGGCGCCGGCGCCCAGCGCGTCGGTCACCGCGCCGCGGCCCAGCTCGCCGAGCCAGGCCGGGAAGGGCTTCACCGGCGCACCGTCGCCGTCGACGACGGTGCGGGCGTAGGCGTACGGGTGCCAGTGCCAGCCGAGGCAGACCTGCCGGGCGGTCATGGTGCCGCCGCCGGGAGTGTGGACCGTGCGCAGTCCGGCCGGGGGGCGGGCCCACTCGCGGCAGGCGCGCAGCAGCTCGCGCTGCCGTCCGGGCGTCAGCCAGTCCGGCACGTGGACGGCACCGGGCGCGGTCTCGGTACGGCTCCTGGGGAACAGCTCGGAGTCCATGTCCCCATCCTGCCCGCGCCGCCGCCCGGTCTGCGCGAGGGGGCCTGAGCTGCGGCTCGGTTAGCCTGGGCGCACGATGAACGACCGCAGTGACCGTATGACGACGCCATGGGGCGAGCAGGTGCTAACCCGCTTCCCCGAGGACCCGCGCGACCGGCTCCGGGCCTGGGACGCCTCCGACGAGTATCTGCTCGGGCACCTCGCGGAGCGGGAGGTGCCGCTGACCGGCACGGTGGTGGTGCTCGGGGACCGCTGGGGGGCGCTGGTGACGGCGCTGGCGGGGCACCGGCCGGTGCAGATCACCGACTCCCACCTCGGCCGGGAGGCGGCTCGCGTCAACCTGGAGCGGGCCGGCGCGGAGCCCGGCGCCGTGCGCCTGCTGACCACGCAGGACCCTCCGCCGGACCGCGTCGACGTGCTGCTGGTGCGGGTGCCCAAGAGCCTGGCACTGCTGGAGGACCAGTTGCTGCGGCTGGCGCCCGCGCTGCACGAGGGCACGGTCGTCGTCGGCGCCGGGATGGTCAAGGAGATCCACACCTCGACGCTCCGGCTGTTCGAGCGGATCGTGGGCCCGACCAGGACCTCGCTGGCCGTGAGGAAGGCCCGGCTGATCTTCGCCACGCCCGACCTCGCCCTGCGGCGGCCGGCCAACCCGTGGCCGCTCACCTACCGGCTCCCCGACGACGTGGGACCGCTGCTCTCCGGCCGGGCCGTCGTCAACCACGCCGGCGTGTTCTGCGCCGACCGGCTGGACGTCGGCACCCGGTTCTTCCTCCAGCACCTGCCGACGGCCGGTGGTGCCCGCCGGGTGGTGGACCTGGGCTGCGGCAACGGTGTGGTCGGTACGGCGATGGCGCTGGCCGACCCCGGGGCGGAGGTGCTGTTCACCGACGAGTCGTTCCAGGCCGCGGCCTCCGCGGAGGCGACGTACAGGGCGAATGGGGCGACCGGGCAGGCGGAGTTCCGGGTGGGCGACGGGCTGGCCGGGGTGCCCGACGGCAGTGTCGACCTGGTGCTCAACAACCCGCCCTTCCACTCCCACCAGGCGACCACCGACGCCACCGCGTGGCGGATGTTCACCGGGGCACGGCGCGTGCTGCGCCCCGGCGGCGAGCTGTGGGTGGTCGGCAACCGGCACCTGGGCTACCACGTCAAGCTGAAGCGCCTGTTCGGCAACAGTGAGCTGGTGGCGAGCGACAGCCGGTTCGTGGTGCTGAGGGCCGTCAGGACGTAGCGCCGACCACCTGGATGATCGTCGCCACCGTCCGTGCCATGGCCTCCCTTCCGGCGGTGAGGTAGCCGCGCGAGTCGACCGCGTCGGGGCGGGCGGCGAGGTGCTCCCGGATCGCGCCGGTCATGGCGATGTTGAGGGCGGTGCCGACGTTGACCTTGGCGATGCCGCCCGTGACGGCCGCGGCGAGTTCGGCGTCCGGGACGCCGGAGGAGCCGTGCAGGACGAGCGGGACGTCCAGCGTGCTCGACAGTGCCTTCAGCAGGTCGTGGTCGAGGGCCGCGGTGCGGCTGGTCATGGCGTGCGAGCTGCCGACGGCGACGGCCAGCGCGTCCACGCCGGACTCGGCGACGAAGGCGCGGGCCTCGGCGGGGTTCGTGCGGGCGCCCGGGGCGTGGGCGTCGAGGGGCGCCGCGCCGTTCTTGCCGCCGACTTCCCCCAGTTCGGCCTCGATCCAGAGCCCCTGGGCGTGCGCCCAGCCGACGGCGGCGCGGGTGGCCGCGAGGTTCTCCGCGTACGTCAGCCGGGAGGCGTCGTACATCACGGAGCTGAACCCGGCGTCCCGTGCCTGGCGCAGCAGGCCGTCGCTCTGGACGTGGTCGAGGTGCAGGGCGACGGGCACGGCCGCGCCCTCGGCGGCGGCGACGGCCGCGGCGGCCAGGGGCAGCAGGCGGCCGTAGCGGTACTTCACGGCGTTCTCGCTGACCTGGAGCACGACGGGCATGCGCACGGACTCGGCGCCGGCGACGACGGCCTCAATGTGTTCCAGGGTGATGACGTTGAAGGCGGCTACGGCGGAGCGTGCGGCCGCGGCGCGGCCGACCAGGTCACCGGTGCTGGCGAGGGGCACGGTCTCTCCCTTCCCGGGCGTCGGGGCACGGGTCTCGGGGGCGGGCTCGGGACGGGTGTCGGGTGCGCGCGGCGGGTGCGCGCGGCGGGTGCGCGCGGCGGCGTCAGGGAGCGAGGATCACCGAGCGGGTGAGGTGGCGCGGGCGGTCCGGGTCGAGGCCGCGGGCGGCGGCGACGGCGACCGCGAGCCGCTGGGCCCGGACCAGTTCGGCGAGCGGGTCCAGCTCCCCCGGCACCCACATCGCGCCGGTGTCGCGGACCTGGTCGGCCAGCCCCTCGGGGGCCTCGCCGAACATCCAGGTGGCCGTACCGGCGGTGCTGATGCTGATGGGCCCGTGTCGGTACTCCATGGCCGGGTATGCCTCGGTCCAGGAGAGGGACGCCTCGCGCATCTTGAGTCCGGCCTCGTTGGCCAGTCCGACGGTCCAGTCCCGGCCGAGGAAGGTGAACTGGGTGCGCTCGACCAGCCCTTCGGGCAGCGCGGCGGCGAGCGCCGTGCGGGCGTCGGCGACGACCGCGTCGCTGTGCAGGCCCAGGTGGGCGCGGAGCAGGGTGAGGGCGGTGGTCGCGAACCGGGTCTGGACGACCGACCGTTCGTCGGCGAAGTCGAGGACGACCACGTCGTCGGCGGCGGCCATGACCGGCGTCCCGGGGTCCGCGGTGATCGCGACGGTTCGGGCGCCGCCCTTCAACTCCGCGAGCAGCTCGAGCACTTCGGTGGTGGTGCCGGAGCGGGTGAGGGCGACGACCCGGTCGTACGCGCGACCCCGCGGGAACTCCGAGGCGGCGAACGCGTCCGTCTCGCCGTGGCCCGCGCCCTCGCGCAGCGCCGCCACCGACTGCGCCATGAAGTACGAGGTGCCGCAGCCGACGACGGCCACCCGCTCGCCCGCCGCGGGCAGCGCCGCCGTGTGCCCCGCCGCCTCCGCGGCGGCGCGCGCCCAGCACTCGGGCTGGCTGTTGAGTTCGTCCTCGACATACGTCATGCCGCACACTCCCCGATCGACCGATCTGATTGTTCCTGCAAGATATAGCGAGCTTTCGAGCACAATCAAGCAATCCGGGGAAGTGGACCGTGCGCTAGGGTCGGCGGGAGATCGAGGAACGGAGGCGCGGATGTCGCGCGACGCCCGCTGGAAGGCGCTGCTGGAACTGCTCGTGGAGCGGGGCCGGCTGGACGTCGAGGAGGCGGCGACCGAGCTGGAGGTCTCGGCCGCGACGATCCGCCGTGACTTCGACCGGCTCGCCGAGCAGCAGATGCTCGTGCGTACGCGCGGTGGCGCGGTCGTGCACGGGGTGTCGTACGAGCTGCCGCTGCGCTACAAGACCGCCCGTCGCGCCTCGGAGAAGCAGCACGTCGCCCAGGCGGTCGCGGCCCTGGTGGCGCCCGGGGAGGCGGTGGGGCTGACCGGGGGGACGACCACCACGGAGGTGGCGCGCGCCCTGGCCGTGCGCGCCGACCTGGCCGCCGGGACGCCCGCGCTGACGGTGGTCACCAACGCGCTCAACATCGCCAACGAGCTGGCGGTCCGGCCGCAGTTCAAGATCGTGGTGACCGGCGGGGTGGCCCGGGCGCAGTCGTACGAGTTGATCGGGCCGCTCGCGGACGGCGTGCTGGGCCAGGTGACGCTCGACGTCGCGGTGCTGGGTGTCGTCGCCTTCGACGCCGAGCACGGTGCGGCGGCGCACGACGAGGCGGAGGCGGCGATCAACCGGGTGCTGTGCGAGCGCGCCGAGCGTGTGGTGGTGGCCGCCGACTCCAGCAAGCTGGGCCGGCGGGCGTTCGCCCGGATCTGCGCGACCGAGTCGGTGGACACGCTGGTCACGGACGCCTCGGCCGACCCTGAGCTGGTGCGCCGGTTCGAGGAGGCGGGGGTCCGGGTCGTCACGGCCGGCGCGTAGGAGCGGTTCGCCGGAGCCTCAGTGCCCGTGCCCGTCGCCGTGCTCGTCGCCGTGCTCCGTCGGCGAGGAGAGCGCCGGCTCCGACGCGTCCGGCGCCGCACCGGCCCGCACGGTGAAGGCGGCGGTGTGGACCTCGCCCCGGTGCCGGAAATCCAGGAAGAGGCGGTACGTGCCGTCGCTGGGCGCGGTGGCCGTGAAGGAGATGCCCGGGCCGGGCCTGGTGGTCCCGTCGCCGGGCTCGCCGCCCGGATGGACGTGCAGGTAGGCGAGGTCACCGGAGCGCAGGGCGACGAGGTGGCCGTAGGCGCCGAGGTAGGGCTGGAGGTCGTTGACGGGTTCGCCGTCGCGGGACACCTCGAACTTCAGCTCGCTCGCCTTGCCGGGGCGCAGGGATCCGGCGAGCTCGACCTGGTAACCGTCGGTCCTGGCGGTGCCGTTGAGGGCGGGCGTGCGCGCGGGCTCGTAGCGGCCAAAGGCGGCGAGGTCGGCGCCGAGCGTGAGGTTCTCGGCGCCCTTCCGCGCCGGGGTGAAGTCGGCGAAGACGCGGTAGTCGCCCGCGCGGGGCAGGTCGACGAGCGTGCTCCAGGTGCCGTCGGCGGCGCGGGTGGGGTGCAGGTGGCGGTAGGTGACCAGGTCGCGTGAGGCGACGATGAGGTGGAGTTCCTTGTCGTGCTCGCGTTGGTACGCGGTGACGGCCCCGCCGCTCGCGTCCCGCACCGTGAAGCGCAGCTCCTCACGCTCACCGGCGCTGACGCGCGGGGTGGCGAGGTCGAGGGTGTAGCCCTTCTCGGAGACCTGGAGCCCACCCGGCGGGGTGCTCTCATGCCCCTCGTGGCCGTCGCCCTCCGGCTCCCGGGGTGCCGGCCCGCCGTGCTCGTCGTGGGGCGCGGGCGGCGCGCTCTCCTCCACGACGGGGTCCACTCCCGTGCCGACGCCGTACGCGGTGCCGAAGGTCGCGGCTAGTGCGGCGGCGAAGGTGGTGATCCTCAGTCCGGTGCGCATGACGGTCGTCTCCTCGGGTTCCGGGCCTCCGGCTCGACGGCGAGTGAGGCTCTTCCTGCATCCCACAATACCCCTAGGGGGTACCTGGTCAAGCAGAGCGAACGCTTGCGTTCGATACCCCCTACGGGTATACATGAATCCGGAGTCGACATACCCCCTCCCCGTATATGCCATCCAGCAGCCGCCGCGCACGCGTCAGGAGCAGCCATGACCACCAGCACGACCAGGGCACCGGCCGAGGTGGAACTCACCATCGGCGGCATGACCTGCGCCTCATGTGCCGCCCGGATCGAGAAGAAGCTCAACCGGATGGACGGGGTCAGCGCCACCGTCAACTACGCGACGGAGAAGGCCAAGGTCGGTTACGGGGGCGAGGTGTCCGTACCGGACCTGATCGCCACGGTCGAGGCGACGGGATACACGGCCCACGAGCCCGAGCCGGTACGCGCCGAGCCCGCCCCCGGCACCGAGCCGGATGCGCCCCCCGGGGACGGCGACGCGCTGCGGCCCCTGCGGCAGCGGCTGGTCACCGCCGTACTGCTCGCCGTCCCCGTCATCGCGATGGCGATGGTGCCGGCGCTGCAGTTCGAGTACTGGCAGTGGCTGTCGCTGACCCTCGCGGCGCCCGTGGTGACGTACGCCGCGTGGCCCTTCCACCGGGCGGCCCTCACCAACGCCCGGCACGGCGCGGCCACCATGGACACGCTGATCTCGGTGGGCACCTCGGCGGCGTTCCTGTGGTCGCTGTGGGCCCTGTTCCTCGGCACCGCGGGCACGCCCGGCATGACCCACCCCTTCGAGCTGACCATCGCCCGCGGTGACGGCTCCGGGAACATCTACCTGGAGGCGGCCGCCGGGGTGACCGCCTTCCTCCTCGCCGGGCGCTACTTCGAGGCACGCGCCAAGCGCAAGGCCGGCGCCGCGCTGAGAGCCCTGCTGGAACTGGGCGCGAGGGAGGTCACTGTCCTGGGCCCCGACGGCCGGGAACGGACGGTTCCGACGGCCGAGTTGGGGGTGGGCGACCGCTTCCTGGTCCGCCCCGGCGAGAAGATCGCCACCGACGGCACGGTCGTGGAGGGCTCCTCCGCGGTGGACGCCTCGATGCTCACCGGCGAGTCGCTCCCCGTCGAGGTCGGCGTGGGCGACGGCGTCACGGGCGCGACCCTGAACGCGGGCGGCCGGCTGGTGGTCGAGGCGACCCGCGTCGGCGCCGACACGCAGCTGGCCCGGATGGCGAGGCTGGTCGAGGACGCGCAGAACGGCAAGGCCGCCGCCCAGCGCCTGGCCGACCGCGTCTCCGGTGTCTTCGTCCCCGTCGTCATCGCCCTGGCGCTGGCCACCCTGGGCTTCTGGCTCGGCAACGGGTCCGGACCCACCGCCGCGTTCACGGCCGCCGTCGCCGTACTGATCATCGCGTGCCCCTGCGCCCTGGGGCTGGCCACTCCCACCGCCCTCATGGTCGGCACCGGCCGGGGCGCCCAGCTCGGCATCCTCATCAAGGGACCCGAGGTGCTGGAGTCCACCCGCAGGGTCGACACCGTCGTCCTCGACAAGACCGGCACCGTCACCACCGGCCGGATGACCCTGCTCGCCGTGCACACCGCCGCAGCCACCGAGGAGGACGACGTACTGCACCTGGCCGGTGCACTGGAGCACGCCTCGGAGCACCCGGTCGCCCGCGCGATCGCCGACGGGGCGCTGGAGCGGCTGGGCGGCGCCCTGCCCACCCCCGAGGACTTCGCCAACGTCCCGGGCCTCGGCGTGCAAGGCGTCGTCGACGGCCACGTGGTCCTCGTCGGCCGGGAGCGGCTGCTCGCCGAGTGGGCGACGACCCTTCCGGCGGACCTGGCCCGCGCCAAGGGCGAGGCGGAGTCGTCCGGGCGCACCGCGGTCGTCGTCGCCTGGGACGGGGAGGCGCGGGCGGTCCTGGAGGTCGCGGACGCGGTGAAGGAGACCAGCGCCGAGGCGATCGGCCGGCTGCGCGCCCTGGGGCTGACGCCGGTCCTGCTGACCGGGGACAACCGTGCCGTGGCCGCCTCGGTCGCCCGCGAGGTCGGCATCGACCGCGGGTCCGTCTTCGCCGAGGTGCTGCCGCAGGACAAGGTCGACGTGGTCAAGCGCCTTCAGGGCGAGGGGCGTTCGGTCGCGATGGTCGGCGACGGCGTCAACGACGCCGCCGCGCTCGCCCGGGCCGACCTGGGGCTCGCCATGGGCACCGGCACCGACGCGGCCATCGAGGCCGGCGACCTCACCCTGGTCCGCGGCGACCTGCGCGCCGCCGCCGACGCGATCCGGCTGGCCCGCAGGACGCTGGGCACGATCAAGTCCAACCTGTTCTGGGCCTTCGCCTACAACATCGCCGCGCTGCCGCTCGCCGCGGCCGGACTCCTCAACCCGATGATCGCCGGTGCGGCCATGGCCTTCTCCTCGGTCTTCGTCGTCGCCAACTCGCTGCGCCTGCGGTCCTTCCGGGCCGCGGGCTGAGCGGCCACCCGGCACGCCGGGGGCGGGGGCAGGGGCGGCCCGCGCGTCCGCCGCCGCCCCGTTCCCCGCACGGTCCCCGGCC
>NZ_QHJH01000243.1 GCF_003947455.1 Streptomyces sp. WAC 04229
GGAAGAGGGTGAACAGGCGGGGCCGCTCCCTTTTGGCCCCTTCGGTCCAGCGGGCCCGGTGGGTTGCCCCCTCCGCGGGGGCCCGGGCGGCGTCCTCGTGGGAGCAGGGGGGCGGGCGGGGCCTCAGCTTCCGGGGGCGGGGCCCGATTCTGTCCCGGCCCTCACGGGGCGACGTCCTCGTGGAAGCAGGCGGCGTGGCGGGCCATGAGCTCGCGTGAGCGGGCCCAGATCATGTCCAGGACCTCGCGGGGCTGGAGGCCGGAGGCGGAGCGGGTGGCCACGCCGGTCGCGATGCGGCGCTTGAGGCCGGCGACGCGGACCATGAAGAACTCGTCCAGGTTGCTGGCGAAGATCGCGAGGAAGTTGGCACGCTCGAGGAGGGGGGTGGCGGGGTCCTCGGCGAGTTCGAGGACGCGTTCGTTGAACGCGAGCCAGCTGCGTTCGCGGTCCAGGAAGCGGCCCTGCGGGAGCTGGGCGCCGCCGGCCTGGGACTCCTCCGACTCCTCGTACGCGTCGAGGTCGGCGTCGATGTCCGGCTCCAGGTCGGAGACCGTGGCGGCCACGGTGTGCGAGCGGTGCGCGGCGATGGAGCCCACGGAGGGCTGCGTGTGCTGGACCTCTGCCTGGGTGTTCGGCTGCCTCATGAACCCATTCTTCCGCGCCACGCGCCGGACAGGCGCGTCGGAGGGCACGGAAGGCTCTGGCTCGGTGGGCTTCATTCGGTGAGGGTCGCAAGGCTGTCTGAATCGATGGTTACGGGGACATGACGTGTGGGATAGCGGGGGGCCTCCGGCGGGAGGCATGAGGGCGGCCCGTGGCCGCTCCGGTAGGACCTCGCCTCCCGGGCCGTGTGAGGGGGGTTCAGGACTCCGTGCGGTACATCAGGTCCGTCTCGTGGGTGACGAAACCCAGGCGCTCGTAGACGGACACGGCGGCCTTGTTGTCCGCGTCCACGTACAGCATCGCCGTGGGGAGCCCCTGTCCGGCCAGGTGCCGCAGGCCGATGGTGGTCAGGGCCTTGCCCAGGCCGCCGCCCTGGACGTCGGGGCGGATGCCGAGGACGTACACCTCGCCCAGGCGCTCCTGCGCGTGCACCTTGGTCCAGTGGAAGCCGATCAGCTCGCCCGCCCGCTCGGCCAGGAAGAAACCGGCCGGGTCGAACCACTCCTCGGCCTCGCGGTCGTCGAGGTCCCGCTGGGTGAGGGAGCCCTGCTCGGGGTGGTGGGCGAAGGCGGCGGCGTTCACCGCGAGCCAGGCCGCGTCGTCCTGCCCGGGTACGAAGGCGCGGACGGTGACCCCCTCGGGCAGCCGCGGGTCCGGCAGGTCGAGGTCTGCCAAGGGCCGTCGCAGCTGCCGCAGTTCGCGGAACAACGTCAGGCCGAGCACCTGCGCGAGGTGCCGGGCGGCGGAGTGGCCGCCGTGCGCCCAGATCCGCAGCCGCTTGCCGGAGGCGGCGAGCAGCGCGGAGCCCAGGGCGCGTCCGTGTCCCTGGCCCCGGTGCGAGGGATGGACGACCAGTTCGGCGGCCGGCGGCTCGATCGGGTCGGTGCCCTCCAGTTGGGCGTAGCCGACGAGTTCGCCGTCGACGGTGAGCAGCAGGTGCGCGATGCCCTCCCGCGCGGGGCCGCGCAGGTGCAGCCGGCCCTGCTCGGACACGGCGTGCTGCCCGTCGTTCCGGGCCGCCTCGCCGAGCAGGGCGAGGACCGCGCCGGTCTGCTCCGGGGTCAGTTCGGCGAGGGTCTCGATCGAGCGGGGGCGGCCGGGCCGCACGGTGTCGTCGCTGGTCATGCGTACGAGGGTAAGGGGCGGGCGGGGCAAAGCGGCGGCAGCCGCGGGAGCGGGTGGGCGGGCCGGAAGGTAAACCAGGATGTAACCCGGAAACCCCTGTCGCGCTACGCGCGTTGACTCTAGGCTGCCGCTCCGACGGGCCGTCCCTCAGCGGCTCGCGCCACGCACACCCACAGGGGGGCGCATGCCAGCCACAGCACAGCCGCACGAGTCGCGCCGCAGACGCCGCAGGAGTGTTCTTCTCGCCGCCGCCACCGTCGTCACCGCCGGGGCGCTCGCCGCCGCGGCCCTGCCGGGGTCGGCGAACGCGGACGCGGACGCGAGCCGGCACGGGCACGGGCACGGCCGCTACCAGGACGTCCAGTTGCTCTCCTTCAACGACCTGCACGGCAACCTGGAGCCGCCCGCCGGTTCCTCCGGCCGGGTCACCGAGGTCCAGCCGGACGGCACGACGAAGACGGTCGACGCGGGCGGTGTGGAGTACCTCGCCACCCATCTGCGCGAGGCCCGCAAGGGCAACCGCTACTCCGTCACCGCGGCCGGCGGCGACATGGTCGGCGCGTCCCCGCTGCTGTCCGGTCTCTTCCACGACGAGCCGACCATCGAG
Organism: Streptomyces sp. WAC 04229; assembly: GCF_003947455.1. Lineage (GTDB taxonomy): Bacteria > Actinomycetota > Actinomycetes > Streptomycetales > Streptomycetaceae > Streptomyces. Next base: position 2,396 of record NZ_QHJH01000243.1, read on the forward strand.
GCGCTGAACAAGCTCGACCTGGACGTCACGTCGGTCGGCAACCACGAGTTCGACGAGGGCGCGAAGGAGCTGGCCCGCCTCCAGAAGGGCGGCTGCCACCCCACCGAGGGCTGCTACACGGACAAGAGGTTCAAGGGCGCCGACTTCCCGTACCTGGCCGCGAACGTCCTGGACGAGAAGACGCGGAAGCCGATCCTCGAGCCGTACTGGGTGTGGAAGAAGAACGGTGTCAAGGTCGGCTTCATCGGCGTGACCCTGGAGGGCACCCCGGACATCGTCACGGCCGAGGGCGTGAAGGGCCTCTCCTTCAAGGACGAGGCCGAGACGATCAACAAGTACGCCGAGGTGCTCCAGCGCCAGGGCGTGAAGTCGATCGTCGCCCTCATCCACGAGGGCGGCTTCCCGGCGTCGGCCTCCTACAACTACGACTGCGACGCCCCGGGCGCCGGCGACGGCGTCTCCGGCCCGATCGTCGACATCGCGAAGACCGTCACGCCGCAGGTCGACGCGCTGGTCACCGGGCACACGCACAGCGCGTACGTCTGCACGATCCCGGACCCGGCGGGCAACCCCCGTATGGTCACCTCGGCCGCGTCCTTCGGCCGCCTCTACACGGACACCACGCTGACCTACGACCGGCGCACGGGCGACATCGCGCGTACGTCGGTGAAGTCGGCGAACCACGTGGTGACGCGGGACGTCCCGAAGGCGCCCGACATGACCCGGCTGATCGACAAGTGGGGCACGCTGGCCGCCCCGATCGGCAACCGCCCCGTCGGCCACGTCTCCGCCGACATCTCCCGCGACGGCACCGAGTCCCCGCTGGGCGACCTGATCGCCGACGCGCAGCTCGCGTACGGGAGGACCCAGGACCCGGAGACCGACCTGGCCCTGATGAACCCGGGCGGCATCCGGGCCCCGCTGACCTACGCGTCCTCGGGCGCCGAGGGCGACGGCGTGGTCACCTACGCCGAGGGCTTCACCGTCCAGCCCTTCGCCAACACGGTGAACCTCAAGGACTACACGGGCGCCCAGCTGGTCCAGGTCCTCAAGGAGCAGGTCAGCGGCCCGAACGAGGCCGCCCCGAAGATCCTCCAGGTCTCGTCCGGCCTCACCTACACCCTGGACCTGACGAAGTCCGGCGCGGACCGCGTGGTGACGGACTCGATCCGCCTCGACGGCGCCCCCGTCGACCCGGCGGCCACCTACCGCGTCGCCTCCAACAGCTTCCTCGCGGGCGGCGGTGACGGCTTCCCCACCCTGAACGAGGGCGCGAACGAACTGGTGGGCGCGGACGACCTGGCCGCCCTCGAGCAGTACCTGACGGCCAACTCGTCGGCGACCGACCCGATCGAACCGCCGGCGGCGGACCGGATCACGGTCGTGCGGTAGCCGGCAGCCCGAGGTTCCCTCCGAGGCCCGGTCCGCGCCCACCTGGTGTGCGGGCCGGGCCTCATCCGCCCCGGGCGACCGCGATCCGCAGCACGTCCTCCAGGGCCTCCGCCGACCTTGCCAGCGCGAACCGCACGGCCCGCTCCCCGGCCCGCGCGTCGCCGACATGCGCGCCGCCGCCGTCGCGGCACCCCCGCCGGAGTCCGCCCTCACCGCCTCCTGGTCCCGGGTGCGCCCCGGCGTCAACGGCGCCGACCCGGCGCTGCCGGCCGCCCCGCCCGTGCCCACCGCGCCGCCCGAGGCGTCACCGGCCGGCTGGCGCCCCTGGCGCTTCCGCATGTCCAACGACGTCTGGGGCACCCCCCGCGTCGCCGAGGACCTCGTCTACGTCACCTCCTTCGAGGTGCACGCCCTGGACGTGGCCACCGGACGCCGCCGCTTCAAGACCCGGGACGTCGCCTGGTCGATGGCGGTCGCGGACGGCCGTATCCACGCCTCCGACGGCCCGACCCTGTTCGCCCTCGACGCCCGCGAGGGCGGCGACCTCTGGCGCGTCCAGAACGACGCCTGGGTGTACTCCCTCCAGGCCGACCGCGGCACCGTCCTCACCGCCACCCGCGGGGGCGGCGTCCAGGCGTGGGAGACCTCCGGCGGCCAGAAGCTGTGGGAGATCACCGGCGCCCAGACCGACTTCGAGTCCCCGGAGGCCGGCCCCGCCCTCCACGACGGCACGGTGTACGTCTGGCAGGACGCCCGGCTGCGCGCCCTGGACGCGCGCACCGGCGACGAGAGATGGTCGTACCCGATCGGCGACGCGGCCTCCTGCGGCGGCGTCCCCGTCCGTGTCACCCAGGCACCCGACGGCTACGTCTACGTCGCGGCCGGCACCCGGGTCCTCGCCCTGGAGGTCGCCTCCGGCCACGTCCGCTGGCACTTCGAGGCCCCCGCGGTCTTCCTCGCCCCGCCCGCCTTCGTCCCCGGTCCCGCGGTGACCGGCGGCGGTGTCTACCTCGCCGACTACCTCGGCACGGTGTACGCCCTCGACGCCACCGACGGCCGCGACCGCTGGCGCATCGCGACGGAGGCCCGCTCCTCCACCGACCCGGTCCTGGTCGCCGCGGGCCACGTCCACGTGGGCAGCGGCAAGGGCCTCTACACCCTGGACGCGGTCACCGGCACCCCCAAGTGGCGCTTCCAGGCGGGCGGCGAGATCGTGGGCGCCCCCGCGGTCGCCGAGGGCCGCATCCACTTCGGCTCCACGGACCACCTGCTCTACACCCTGAAGGCCGACGACGGGCGCCTGCGCTGGAAGCTGGCGACCGGCGGCGAGATCACCGGCTCCCCGGTCGTCCGCGACGGCATCGTCTACGCGTGCAGCAAGGACCGCTGCGTGTACGCCCTCGACGCGGAGAAGGGGACGGGGACGGCCCGGACCACCTGATCCGGGGCGCGCTCAGGCCGGCTTGCGCCAGACGGAGACGTGCTTCTCGGAGTCCTGGACGAACGGCGAGCCGTCCCAGTCCGCGACCCGGCGCTCCAGTTCGAGCCCCGCGATCCGGGCCATCAGGTCCAGCTCGGCCGGCCAGGCGTACCGGTGCCGGGAGTTGTCGCGGCGGTACTGGCCGGTGTTCTCGTCGCGGGTGAAGTGGTTCGAGACGAGCATCTGCTCGACCAGGTCGAAGGTGTCGAAACCGAGGTGCCGGTCGGACACGTCGAACGGCACCGCGACCTGACCGGGCGGCAGGCGCCGCAGCGGCGGCACCCCCAGCTCGATGACGAACCGGCCGCCGGGGCGCAGATGGCGTGCGGCGTTGCGGAAGCACTCGACCTGCTCGTCCTGGGTGAGCAGGTTCGAGATCGTGTTGTAGACGAGGTAGACCAGGGCGAATTCGCCGGGGACGACGGTCTTCGCCATGTCCCCGATGGTCACCGGGAGGGTGTCCTCGTCGGCCTTGCGCCGCAGCACGGCGGCCATGTGCTCGGAGAGTTCGATGCCCGCCACCGGTACGCCGCGTTCCCTGAGCGGGACGCCCACGCGGCCGGTTCCGATGGCGAATTCGAGGGCGCGGCCGTCTCCGGCGAGCCCGGCGAGGAAGTCGAGAGTCGGTGCGAGGGCGGCGGCCGAGGAGTTCTCGGCCTCCTCGGCGTCGTAGCGGTCGGCGGTCGCGCGGCTCCACAGCTCACTGCTCGTCACGGGCGACCACTCTGCCGGGCCGCGGCGCGCGCTGTCGACGCATTTGAACGCCCACGGCCGCGGCGGCTCCCCTCCGCGCCGCCGCGGCCGATTCCCCCGTGCGGGAAGAAGGTCCTACTTGCCGTCCCGCTTCAGCGCGGGCGGGGTGGGCATGGCGTTGTCCATCGTCTTGACGGTGTCCTTGGCGGGCTCGCTGGGCATGGCGTTGTCCTGCGTGGTGACGGTCTCGTCGTTCGCCGGCGGCGTGGGCATCGCGTTGTCCTGCGTCGTGACCTTCGCGTCCTGCTTGTCGTCGCTCATGTCTTCATTCCTTTGCTGCGAAGTCGGAAGAGAGCAACGCCCGCCCGGAAGCTCCCCCGAGGGCCGCCGGACGGGCGTTCGGAGCCGCACACTAACCCGTCGGCTCGCTGGTCACCCGTCTGCCCCCCGACGCGACGGCGTGACAGGAACGAGCGTGACTGAGGGCGATAAACGAATGCTGAACGGCCCTGTCACCCGGTTCACGCCGCCGTCGCGGGCTTCAGCAGTGCTCGTACGGCGTCCGCCTCCGGAGATCCGTTCGCCTCGTAGAGGAGGACGGCCTCCTGCCAGCACGCCTGCGCCCGGTCTGCCTGTCCGAGCGCGGCGAGTGAACGGCCCAGCAGTGTCAGCACGTTCCCCCGCATTCGGTCACCGCCGATGCACCCCAGCGCCAGTGCCTGCTCGGAGTGCTGCGCCGCCTGGGCGGGACGGCGGGCGGCCAGGTGCACCTCCGCCATGCGGAAGTTGGTCGTTCCCTGCCACAGACGCTGTCGGTGGGCCTCGAAAATGCCCAGGGCGTCGGAGAACTGGTGCAGGGCCTCGCTGTGGCGATCGGCGTTCGTCAGCGCGATACCCAGCGTGAAGTGCCCGTTGGCGAGACGCATGGTCCGGCCGATGTCGAGCTGCGCGGTCAGCCCGCGCTGCGCGATGGCCACTGCCTTCGCGGTGTTGCCCATACCCAGATGGGCGCGGGAGAGGTTGCACAGACTGAGCGCCTCGCCGGCCCGGTTGCCGGCTGCCCGGTACCCCTCGATGGCCTGTTCCAAAAAGCCCCGTCCGTCCGCGTACCGGCCCTGGTGCAGCGAGATGAGCCCCCGGTCGTTCGCGACCCAGCTGACCGCGGTGGTGTCCTGCGCGGATTCCGCCAGTGACATGGCCTGCTCCGCCTGTTCGGAGGCTTGCTGGATGCGGCCGGAGACCAGGAGGACATTGGTGAGGGTGGTCCGGGCCCGGCCCTCGGCGTGGGCATCCCGCGCGGCTTCGGTGGCGCCGCACATCGCGTGCGCCGTCGTCTCGTACTGGTGAGAATTCGCGCCGGACTCCGCCAGGTCCTTGGCCGCCCAGAGCAGATCCACCGCTCGCCGCAGCCGGTCCGTTCCGGCCGACTGCCGCACACAGGCGAGCAGCGGAGCCGCCTCGCTGTACAACCAGTCGAGGGCCGCCGCACCCTCGGTGAACGTCAGCCCCGGATGCACCGTCCGCTCCAGACCGTCCACCAGCCGGTCCCCGGGCCGCTCGATCGCGTACACCCCCGCAGCCGTCGCCAGGTAGAAGTCCAGCAACCGCGACAACGCCGCCCCCCGCTCGCTCGGCGGATGCTCGTCCCGTTCCGCGCACGCACGCGCGTAGAGGCGGACCAGGTCGTGGAAGCGGTAGCGGCCCGGGGCCGCCGATTCCAGGAGGGACGTGTCGACCAGGGACTCCAGGAGGTCCTCCGTGTCCTCCACGGGGAGGTCCAGCACCGCCGCCGCGGCCGCCAGGGAGATGTCCGGGCCGTCGGCCAGGCCGAGGAGGCGGAAGGCGCGGGCCTGGGCGCGCTCCAGCTGGCCGTAGCCCAGCTCGAAGGTGGCCTTGACGGCCAGGTCACCGGCCTGGAGTTCGTCGAGGCGGCGCCGCTCGTCCGCCAGCTTCGCCGCGAGGACCGAGACCGTCCAGGTGCGACGGGCCGCGAGCCGGGACGCCGCGATGCGGATGGCGAGGGGCAGGAAGCCGCACGCGCCGACCACGTCCAGCGCCGCCTCCCGCTCCGAGGCCACCCGCTCCTCGCCCACGATCTTCGTGAAGAGGGCCAGCGCCTCCTCCGGGGACATCACGTCCAGGTCGACCAGCTGCGCCCCGGCGAGGTCCACCATCCGCACCCGCGCCGTCACCAGCGCCGCGCAGCCCTCCGTGCCGGGCAGCAACGGCCGTACCTGCGCGGCGTCACGGGCGTTGTCGAGGAGGACGAGGACGCGGCGCCCGTCCAGCACGGAGCGGTAGAGGGCGGCGCGCTCCTCCAGGGAGTCGGGGATGGCCGAGTCCGCCGTGCCGAGGGCGCGGAGGAACGAGCCCAGTACCGTCTCCGGTTCCGCCGCCCGCGCGCCCGCGCCCTGGAGGTCGACGTACAGCTGCCCGTCCGGGAAGGCGGCCCGCGCCTGGTGGGCGACGTGCACGGCGAGGGTGGTCTTGCCGACGCCGCCGATGCCCGCCAGCGCGGAGACCGCCATGACGCGGCCGGAGTTCCCGCTCCCGTCCCCGGACGCGGACGACAGTACGTCGCTCAGCTCGCGCACGAAGGCGGCCCGGCCCGTGAAGTCGGGCACCGTGGCCGGGAGTTGTGCCGGACGCACGGGGGACGACACCGTCTCCGCGGCCGGGGCCGACGGTTCGGCGAGGCCGGGGTCGGCCTGGAGGATGCGCTGCTGGAGTTCCTGGAGGCCGGGCCGGGGGTCGACGCCGAGTTCGTCGGCGAGCAGGCGCCGCGTGTCCGCGTAGACCGCGAGGGCCTCCGCCTGGCGGCCGCTGCGGTACAGGGCCAGCATCAGCAGCTCGCGCAGGCGCTCCCGCAGCGGGTGCTCCGCGGTGAGCGCCGTCAGTTCCGACACCGCCTCCGCGTGGCAGCCCTGCTCCAGGTCCATGTCCAGGCAGGTTTCGAGGAGTTGCAGCCGCCACTCCTCGAGACGGACGCGCTGCGCCTCCGCGTAGGGTCCCGGAACGCCCGCCAGCACCTCGCCGTCCCACAGCGCGAGCGCGCGGCGCAGGAGGTCACGGGCATGGCACAGGTCCCCCGCGGTCCGCGCCTTCTCGGCGCCGGTGGCCAGGTCCTGGGCCGCCGCGAGGTCCAGCGCCCCCTCGGCGAGCCCCCGCACGGCGTACCCGCCGGACTCGCTCACCAGGACCCCGGGGTCCAGGATCTTCCGCAGCCGGGACGCGTACGTCCGCACCGCCGCCAGCGCCTGCGACGGCGGTTCCTCGCCCCACAGGGCGTCGATCAGTTCGGCCGCCGTCGCCGTGCGGCCCTCGCGGAGCAGCAACGCGGCCAGCAGCGCGCGCTGCTGCGGGGAGCCGGTGGCCAGCGCCCCCTCGCCCCGCCAGGCCCGCACCGGTCCGAGCACGCCGAACCGGAGCGCGGCCGACCCGTCCGGTTCCGCCGGGGTTCCGGGACGCCGCTGTTCCGGAACCCGCGGTCCACCGTCCATGCCGTCGTCCCCCTAGACGTCCTGAGCAACCAGGCCAGTTTGCCTTGTTCATGCCGACCACGTCAGCCGTGGGAGACGCCGATCACAAGGTTCTCACCTGCTCCCCGACCCCTCCCCCTCCAGCTC
>NZ_QHJH01000244.1 GCF_003947455.1 Streptomyces sp. WAC 04229
GCTGCTGGCGGTCCGCCACCCCGGACTCGACCTGCGCGCGGTCACCTGCGTTGCCGGGAACACCGACGTGGCGGGGCGTGGGGCGGACACCCCTACCGGGTCGGAGCAGGCCGGCGCCCCCCGCCACCCCGGACTCGACCTGCGCGCGGTCACCTGCGTTGCCGGGAACACCGACGTGGCGGGCGTCGTGCGGAACACCCTGACCGTGCTGGAGCAGGCCGGCGCTCCCGACATCCCCGTCGCCCGGGGCGCCGAGCGCCCGCTGATCGAGGGCGTACGCACCGCCCGGCACGTGCACGGCCACGACGGCATGGGCGACCTCGGACTGCCCGCGCCCACCCGCACCGCCGCCGACGTGGACGCGGTGACCCTGCTGCGCCGGGAGATCCTCGCCTCCCCGCGCCCGGTCACCCTGATCCCCACCGCACCGGCGACCAACATCGCGCTGCTGCTGCGCACCCACCCGGAGGTCACCGGGAACATCGAGCGGATCGTCTTCATGGGCGGCGCGGTGACCACCGGGAACGCGACACCGGTCGCCGAGTTCAACGTCTGGCACGACCCGGAGGCCGCCGCGATCCTGCTCGGCGCCGGGGTGCCGATCACGATGTACGGCCTCGACGTCTTCCAGCGGGTGATCGTCCCGGGCCCGGACGTGCGCCGCCTGCGCGCGAGCGACGAGCCCGGCACCCGGCTCGCCGGTGAGCTGCTCGCGCACCGCGGCCCCGCCACCGACGAGTCGGACCCCGGCGGCGGCCTCGGCGACGCGGGCGCGGTCTGCGCGGTGCTCGACCCGGCGGGCCTGACCACGCACCGGCTGCCCGTCGAGGTCTCCCTGGCCCCCGGCCCGGCCCGCGGGCAGACCGTCGTCGACCGCCGCGTCCGCCCCGGCGAGTCCGAACTCCACGACGGGACCCGGGAGCAGCCCCTGGTGGACGTGGCCCTGGACGTGGACGTGGACCGCTACGTGGAGCTGTATCTCTCGGCGGTCGAGGGCCGGACTCCGTAGCCCTCGGCGCGTCGCGGGCACGCGGGTTCGCTTTTCGGGTGATGTGGACAGATCTGTTCGTGTCGCCCGCACGCTCGCGAAGGAGACCGCGTGACCGTACGCAGCACCGCCGCCAAGCCCGACCTGTCGTCCAAGGACCCCAACTGGTGGCGGCAGGCCGTCATCTACCAGGTCTACCCCCGCAGTTTCGCCGACGCCGACGGCGACGGGCTCGGTGACCTGCGCGGCATCACCCAGCGCCTGACCCACCTGGCCACCCTGGGCGTCGACGCGCTGTGGCTCAGCCCGTTCTACCCCTCCGAACTCGCCGACGGCGGCTACGACGTCGACGACTACCGCGACGTCGACCCGCGCCTGGGCACCCTGGACGACTTCGACGCGATGGCCGCCGAGGCGCACCGGCTGGGCCTCAAGGTGATCGTCGACCTGGTCCCCAACCACTCCTCGCACCGCCACGCGTGGTTCCTGGAGGCCCTGGAGGCGGGCCCCGGCTCCGCGGCCCGCGACCGCTACGTCTTCCGCGACGGCCGCGGCACGCAGGGCGAACTTCCGCCCACCGACTGGCAGTCGGTCTTCGGCGGCAGCGCCTGGAAACGGGTGCCGGACGGGCAGTGGTACCTGCACCTGTTCACCCCCGAACAGCCCGACCTGAACTGGGAGAACGAGCAGGTCCGCGCCGACTTCCGCACCACGCTGAAGTTCTGGTCGGACCGGGGCGTCGACGGCTTCCGCGTCGACGTCGCGCACGCCCTGGTCAAGGACCTGGCCGAGCCGCTGCGGGACCTCGGCTCCCCCGAGCTGAGCGGCGAGGCGGCGCTCGCGGAGTTCGCTCCGGGCACCCACCCGTTCTACGACCGCGACGACGTGCACGAGGTCTACCGCGACTGGCGCAAGATCTTCGACACCTACACCCCGCCCCGCATGGCGGTGGCCGAGGCGTGGGTCCCGGGCGCCCGGCGCGCGCTGTACGCCCGCCCGGACGAACTGGGCCAGGCCTTCAACTTCGAGTACCTCCAGGGCGGCTGGGACGCGGCGGAGCTGCGCGCGATCATCACCGGCTCGCTGGCCGACGCGCACGCCGCCGGTGCCTCGGCGACCTGGGTGCTCTCCAACCACGACGTGGTCCGGCACGCCACCCGCCTGGTGCTGCCGCCGGGCACCGACACCGACGCCTGGCTGCTGTCCGGCGGCCACGCCCCGGCCGTGGACCAGGCGGCCGGACTGCGGCGGGCCCGCGCGGCGACGCTGTTGATGCTGGCGCTGCCCGGTTCGGCGTACGTCTACCAGGGCGAGGAACTGGGGCTGCCCGAGGTGGCCGACCTGCCCACCGAGGTCCTCCAGGACCCGATCTGGGAGCAGACCGGACACGTCCGCAAGGGCCGCGACGGATGCCGGGTGCCGCTGCCGTGGACGACGGAGGGGCCGTCGTACGGCTTCGGCGCGGGCGCGGCGTGGCTGCCGCAGCCGCCGGTCTTCTCGGCGTACTCCGTCCAGGCCCAGGACGGGGTGGCGGACTCGACCCTGGAGCTGTACCGCACGGCGCTGCGCCTGCGCCGCAAGCTGCTCGACGGCGAGTCGCTGACCTGGTCCGACGACGTGCCGGCCGGGGTCCTGCAGTTCGACCGCACGGACCGCTGGCGCTGTGTCACCAACCTCACCGGTGCCACGGTCGACCTCCCGGCCGGCGAGGTACTGCTGAGCAGCAGCCCGCTGGACGCCGACCGCCTGGGCCCGGACACGACGGTCTGGCTGGGCCGGTAACCGCGCCCCCGCCCCGCCCCTCACCCGGACGGCCGCGCGCGCTGGTGGCGGGGCGGGGACGGTGGTGGCCTGGAGGGTGCGGCCGGGCCCGGAGCGGCGCCGGCCGCACCGGCCCTCCAGGAGGCACCGATGCAGCACGCCCCCGCCGCCCGTCCCCGGCTCGCCGCCCTGCTGTCGGCGGTCCTGGCGCTCACGGCGGCCGCCTGTGCCGGTGGCGGGCGGACGGCCGAGCACCCCGCCACGCCCGCACCGACGGCCCCGCGGTCCCCGGCCGCGCCGGCACCGGCCGCCGTGCCGCCCGTGCTCACCGAGGGCCAGGCGCGGGCGGCCCTGATCACCGAGGACGACCTCGGGGAGGCGTGGGAGCCGACGCGGGGCGCCGCGACCTGGCGGGACGAGCTGCTCAAGGCCACGGCCGAGCGGCCGGACTGCCGTCGCCTGCTGGACGTCCTGTACACCGAGGACCTCTTCGGCACCGACACCGCGCCGCGCGCCACGGCCGCCCTGGACGACACGGACGGCGGCGCCCAGCTGCACTACCGGGTCACCTCGCACCGCGCCGCCGACCTCGACCGGACACTGACCTGGCTCGCCACCCTGCCGGACACCTGCGGACACTTCACGTCCCACGCCGCCCACGGCCCCTCCCGCGACGTCCGGGTCACCGCCGTGCCGCTGCCGGAGGCGGGCGAGGCCCGCCAGGGTGTCCGGGTCACGCTGAACGCCGGGGAGTCCGTCCTCACCGTGGACCTCGTCGCCGTCCGCGTCGGCGACGACGCCGCCAGCCTGACCATCGGCACCCTCACCGAACCGTCCGACGACCCCGCGTGGACGGCCACCGAAACGGGCGCCCAGCGCCTGACGGAGGTCCGGCGGCAGGGGCGGGCGCAGGTGTAGGGCGGGCCGCGGCGGGACGACCGGGCCCCCGTCCGGGGCCGGCGGTCGCGGTGGTCGGGCGGTACTCGACGGGCTGCGGCCGACTGCCGACGCCACCCGGGCGGCCCGGGCGGCCCGGGCGCGCAGCGCCCGGCACGAGCCGCGGCAGGGGCGGGCGCGGGTCTACGGGCCGGGGTCCGCGTCGTGTCCGAAGTGTCTGCGGTGGGTCAGGACCTCGCGCGCCACGGCTTGGACCGTGCGGTCGCGGGCGAAGGCGTCGGCGCGCAGCCGGGCCAGGGCCTCGTCGGCGCCGATGCGCAGCTGGGCCATGATCATGCCGACGGCCCGGTAGACCTCGTCGTGGTCGCCGGCCACCTCGTCCAGCCAGGCGTCCTGCCGGCGCGGCAGGGCCATCAGGGCCACCGTGATGACCCCGGCCACCAGCCGTGCCGTGCGCAGCTGCGGCGCGCTCAGACCACCGGGGGTGTCGCGGTAGAGGTCGAGGGTGCCCAGGCACACCTCGTCGGTGCCCAGCGGCAGCGCGTAGACCGCGCGGACACCGACCGCCGTGGCCTGCTGGGCGAAGAACGGCCACCGCCCGGCGTCCGCGGCGGACGTCAGGTCGCAGGCGAGCACCGGCGCGCCCTCCTCGACGGCCGTCACACAGGGTCCGGTGCCCAGCGTGGCCTGGATCTCCGCCAGGTACGACGCCCGGGCCCCGCTCGCACACAGCCGCACCGGCACGCCCTCGCCGCGCAGCGACGCGCTCGCCCCGGTCACCGGCAGCAGGCGTACGGCGGCCGCGCACATCCGCTCGGGCACCTCGTCCGGCGCCGCGCCGCGCACCTCGGCGGCGATCAGCTCGGCGGCCCGGGAGCCGCCGTCCGGGAGCCCGCGGGGCTCGTCACTGGGCGGCACGCGCACCGCCTCCTTCCCACCCGGCGGCCGAGGGGCGACTACCCCTGCCCGACCGGCGGAAACCGGCGGGACGTGACGAGCCGGGCTACAGCGGCGGCTGCGCCGGTGCCGGACCCAGCGTCGTCGTGCCCGGCGCGGTGCGGTGGCCCAGGCCGGTGCGGTACGCGTCGAGGGCCGCCTCCACGCGGCCGGTGCGGCGCAGCAGGTCGCCGAGGAGCCGGCACAGGTCGGCCAGGTCGCCGGCCGCGCCCGCCCGCTCCAGCAGGCTCAGCGCGCGGACGTAGTGCTCCTCCGCGGCCTCGGTGTCCCGGGCGTCCTCGGCGATGATGCCGAGCAGCCGGTGCGCGCCCGCGGAGTGCACGGCCCCGCGCTCGGAGGAGAGGTCGTCCAGCACCCCGTGCAGCAGTTCGGCGGCCTCCTCGGACTTGCCGCGCCGGTGCAGTACGTCGGCCAGCTCGACGGCGACCTGGCTGCTGTAGAGGGCCGCACGGGTGACGGAGAGCATGCTCAGCGCCTCCCGCATCTCCGCCTCGGCGCGGGGGAGTTCACCGTTCTGGGCGTAGACGTACCCGCGCATCCAGTGGCAGTTGGCCAGCTCGGTGCGCAGGTGCAGCGTGCGGTACAGCTCGGCGGCCTTGGCGAGCGACGCGTCCGCCTCGGCCAGGCGGCCCTCGGCGAGCAGGGTGCGGGCGACCGAGCGGTGCATCCGGGCGACCAGCGCGGGGTCGCCGGCGCTGGGGGCGAGGGAGAGCGCCAGTTCGGCGGCCTGGGCGGCGCGCGCGTGGGCGCCCATGTCCATGTACGGGCCGATCGCGCTGGCGTAGAGCAGCAGCAGCGCGTCGGGGTCGTGCAGCCCGCCGCGGTTCAGCTCGTCGAGGGTGGATTCCAGGAGGTAGACGGCGTACCGCAGTTCACCGGCGAGGTAGTGCGCGACGGCACGTCCGCGCAGGGCGGGCACCCGGCCGGGCAGCGGGGCGCCGGCGTCGGCGAGGCACCGCTCGGCGCGTTCGAAGTACTGTCGGCCGGCCGCCAGTTCCCCGGTCTCCAGGGCGCACTCGCCGAGCCCGAGCAGCGCGGCGGCGCGTTCCTCGGGCAGCTCGTGCGCCTCGGCCTCGGCGAGCAGCGCGGTGTACTGCCCGGCGGCCTGTTCCGCGCCCTCGGTGGCGAGGGTGCGCTGCGCCTCGGTCAGCCTGAGCCGCAGTTCGGTGGCGAGCCGCGCCGGACGCCCGGTGGCCAGCTCCTCGTAGCCGACGCCCAGCCGCTCGGCGAGGTGCCGCAGCGCGTCGTCGGAGGGGCGGACGCGACCGGCCTCCAGGGTGGAGATGTAGGCGGGTGTGTACGCCGGTTCCGCGAGCTGGCGCTGGGTCATCCCGCGCTCGGCCCGCAGCCGTTGCACCCGGCGTCCGATGGCCTCTCGGCCGTCACGGTCCCCCACTGCCAACTCCCCTTGAGGCTCTTGCCGTTCGACTCGGACGGCTCTAGGTTAAACCGCGTATTAAGCGTGCTTAACAACGTTTGACGCAATCCCCGGATCCCGCAGAGGACGCCGTGCCCGCACCCACCCGCACCGCCGAACGCTACGCCAGAGCCGTCGCCGCCGCCCTCGCCGCCGTGGCCTGCCTCCTGCTGGCCGCGAACGCCGGCCCGACGTCCACGGCCGGCTCCCCGGTCCCCGCCGGGGAGACCGCCCCGAAGGCGGCGGACGTGGCGTCCGTGGACCGCTGAGGGACGTCCGGGCAACACCGAAGGCGTCGCACACCGCCCCCGGGGCCGCGGACCGACGGCGTCCTGGAGGACGAGCCGCCGCACCCGGGCCGGAGCCGGACGCGCCCACTAGGTGCCGCACCGCTCAGCCCTGGGTCTGCAACCGGCTCAGCTCCCGCCGCACATGGTCCAGGGCGCCCTCGCGGCGCCCCGGTACGCGGCCGCGCAGCGCGGCGAGGGCCGCGCCCAGTTCCCGGGCCGGAACGGTGTCGCGCACCCGGCCCCACTGGTGGTGGGCCCGGTCGACGGCCGCCTCCACGGCGGGTGACTGCGGGGGCTGGCCGGCGCCGAGGCGGGCCTCCGCCACCGTCAGCCAGGCCCGGCAGCTGCGCACCGGGTCGCCCGCGAACATCGCCAGGTCGGCCCGGACCTCCGTCCAGTGCAGTGCCTCCTCGGAGGCGGGCCCGTACGCGTGCGCGGCGGCCCCCTCGTGCCGGGCGGCGAGGGCGTCCGCGTCCGGGTGCCGGCCGGCCTGCACGGCGGCGGCGATGACGGCGTGCGGGTCGCCCGCGGCCGGCCCCGGCCCCGACAGCACCAGGTCCGCGCCGACCGCGGTGCCGCTGCCCGCCGCCTCGGCCGCCGTGCGGGCCAGCGCCTGCTGGTGCAACGCGTCGAGGGGCGGCCGGTGCCCGCTGCGCAGGATCGTGGCGAGGGCCCGCATGTACGAGGGGGCGGCCAGCGTCCGCCGCGCGGGCGGCGGCGCGACGCGACCGTAGACGGCGTTGTTGCGCCCGCAGTCCAGCGCGTTCAGCGGCGTCGGTGCCTTCGCCCCCAGCCACTGCCAGGTCTCGTGGTCGGCGTGCAGGTCGAGCAGCAGCGTCGTCGCACCGCTCGGCCGCAGCCGCAGCTCCTCGCGGATCCAGTGCCAGGGCAGGGCCGTGTAGCGGACGGTGGCCGGGGTGGTGCGGGCCAGGGCCAGGTGCGGCAGGCGCTGGCGCCGGTCCAGCTGGAGCTGCCCGACGACGTAGACGGTCAGCGGCCCCGGGGCCGCCGCCGCGGCGCGCAGCCGGGTGAGCACGGCCTGCGGCTCCAGCGGGTCGGCGAGTTCGACGACGTTCGCCGTGTCGGTCCCGGACAGCACGGCGGGCGGCACGGCCGCGAGGACGGGGAGCACGGAGGCGGCGTCCACCAGGCATCCCCTGCCCACCGGCGACGCCGCGAGCAGCAGCACGGTTCCGGGCATGTCCCCTCCCCCTGTCGATCACGTACGGCAGCACCGTAACCGCTGCGACCGCAAAGCGGGGCGCTCAGGGCCACTTCGGGGGCCGCCCGACCCGCCGGACCGCGAAGACCGTGGTGTCGTCGGCCAGCCGCCCCCGGCAGTGCCGCAGGGTGCCGTCCCGTACGAGGGACACCAGCCGCTGCGGCGCGGCGTTCGCGGCGTCGGCGGCGACGGCGCGGGCGACCGCCTCGCCGTGCGGGAAGAACCGCCCCTGGGGATCGCGGGCCTCGGTGACTCCGTCGGTGACCAGGAGCAGCGCCTCGTCGTCGGCGAGCGCCGCGTGGCTCACCGACACCAGGGGGCGGGGGATGAGATCGCTCATGCCCAGGGGCAGGCCGCTGAGGACCGGAAGGGCGCGTACCCCGCCGGGGCCGACGGCCAGGGGCGGCTCGTGGCCGAAGACGACGATCTCCACGGCGTCGGGCAGGTCGAGGCGGAAGTTCACCAGCACGGCCGTGGCGAACCGGTCGCCGTCGGCTCGGCCGAGGGCCGCCGTGTGCGCGCGGTGGCGCAGCATGCGGATCTCCAGATGCCGGGCGACCACGGCGAGGTCCGGCTCGTGGTACGCGGCGTCCCGGAAGGTGCCGAGCAGGGCGGCGGCCGCGTCCACCGCGCCCAGGCCCTTGCCCTGCACGTCGCCGAGGAGGACGCGGGTGCCGTGCGGCCCGGGCTGGATGTCGTAGAAGTCGCCGCCGACGCGGGCCTCGCTGTCCGCGGCGAGGTAGACGGCGGCGTGCTCCAGGCCGCCGAAATCCAGCGGGAGCGGGCGCAGCACGGTGCGGCGCGTCGTCTCCGCGATGTCCCGCATGTGCAGCATGCGCTGCTCGCCGCCGACCCGGACCGCGGCCACCACCACCGCGACCACGCCGCCGATGGCGACGAGCATCAGGCCGGACAGCCCGGTCTCCTCCCGGTGCCTCCAGACCATGTCGGCGAGGAGGTAGACGACCACCGCCAGCAACGAGAACACGGCCGTGGCCCGCACCCCGCAGATCGCGGCGGCGACACCGGGGACGAGGACGGTCCAGGAGATGATCTGGAACACGTCGGTGGTGAGGTCGGACAGGGCGATCCCGGTGAGCAGCACCGCCGGGATCAGCCAGGCGACGCTGTGCCCGCGCACGCTGAGCAGTTCGTGCCGGGACACGGCGTCACCGCGGCCGGCCGCCTGGACCAGCCGTCCCCACTTCCACCGGCCACGCACCGGCCTGCGCACGCGACCCCTCACAGCGCCAAGCGAAGCACGCCCCGCGGCGCCCCGCATCCTGACTTGCCGCCCGGCCCGCCCAGGTGTGCCCTGGAAGTCGGGGCGAGGCGAGAGGAGTGCTCCCATGGCTCACGCGGCACCGACACACACGCCGCCCGACGTCTTCGGCGCGCGGACCCACCTGCTGGCGAAATGGGCGATGCCGCTGGCGATCGGCCTGGTCTACGGCTACTGGGTCGCGTCCGTCCGCCGCCACGGCGGGCCCATCACCGGCTGGAACCTGCTCGTCGGCTTTCTGAGCGTCCTCATGTTCTTCGTGCTCTTCGTCACGGTCCGCGCGGTGGCGGCGCGGCTGCCGCGGGAGGGGCACGCGGTGCTGTGGGGCGCGTTCGCGGGCAGCGCGCTGGGGTTCCTGTACTCCGGCAGCGGCGTGGCCATGTTCACGTCCATCCTGGTGTCCCTGCTGCTGGCGGTGGCGGTGACGGCGTCGCTGTTCTACCGCTACTACACCCACCAGGACGCCGAGGAGGCGCGGGCGGCGCGTGGCTAGGGGCCATATGCAGTCACCCCGGTCGCCGCGGGTGGCCGCACGGGCTTGCCTGGGAGGGTGGCCCCGCGACTGAGGAGCGGCCTGTCGGCCGTACTGATCTCGCTCGCCTGCCTGCTCGCACCGTGCGGCACGCTGGCGGGCTGGGTCGTGTACGGACTGGCCGACACCGGGCGGTACGTCGCGGCCATGGCGCCGCTCGCCGACGACCCGGACGTGC
>NZ_QHJH01000245.1 GCF_003947455.1 Streptomyces sp. WAC 04229
GACGCCCGTGCCGGCCCGAGGCACCCGCACTCACCCACAGGAGTGCGAAAAGCGATCGACACCGCGCCGTGGCGACGATGGTCTTGGCAAGCCCGTCCGGCCAGGCTTACGTTCGTCCCTCTACGGCCCGCTCTACGGGCGTAGAGGCTCTGACGTCGCGTCGAAGGAGCAGCTCATGGCCAACGTCGTACGTGCCGCTCTCGTTCAGGCCACCTGGACCGGCGACACCGAGTCCATGGTGGCGAAACACGAGGAGCACGCCCGCGAGGCGGCCCGGCGGGGAGCCAAGGTCATCGGCTTCCAGGAAGTCTTCAACGCCCCCTACTTCTGCCAGGTCCAGGACCCCGAGCACTACCGCTGGGCCGAGCCGGTGCCCGACGGCCCGACCACCCGCCGCATGCAGGAACTCGCCCGCGAGACCGGCATGGTGATCGTCGTCCCCGTCTTCGAGGTGGAGCAGTCCGGCTTCTACTACAACACCGCCGCCGTGATCGACGCCGACGGCACCGTCCTCGGGACGTACCGCAAGCATCACATCCCGCAGGTCAAGGGATTCTGGGAGAAGTTCTACTTCCGACCCGGCAACCTCGGCTGGCCCGTCTTCGACACCGCTGTCGGCAGGATCGGCGTCTACATCTGCTACGACCGGCACTTCCCGGAGGGCTGGCGCCAACTCGGCCTCGGCGGCGCCCAGCTCGTCTACAACCCCTCCGCCACCCACCGCGGGCTCTCCGCCCACCTGTGGCAGCTCGAACAGCCCGCGGCGGCCGTCGCCAACGAGTACTTCGTCGCCGCGATCAACCGGGTCGGCCAGGAGGAGTACGGGGACAACGACTTCTACGGGACGTCGTACTTCGTCGACCCGCGCGGGCAGTTCGTCGGCGAGCGCGCCAGCGACACCAAGGAGGAACTCGTCGTCCGCGACCTGGACTTCGACCTCATCGACGAGGTGCGGCGGCAGTGGGCCTTCTACCGCGACCGCCGCCCCGACGCCTACGAAGGGCTGGTGCGGCCGTGACCAAGGACCTGTTCGGCCGCCACCGGGCCGTGCTGCCCGAATGGCTCGCCCTGTACTACCAGGACCCGCTGGAGATCACGCACGGCGAGGGCCGGCACGTCTGGGACGCCGCCGGCAACAAGTACCTCGACTTCTTCGGCGGCATCCTCACCACGATGACCGCGCACGCCCTGCCCGAGGTGACCAAGGCGGTCAGCGAGCAGGCCGGACGGATCATCCACTCCTCGACCCTCTACCTCAACCGGCCCATGGTCGAACTCGCCGAGCGCGTCGCCCACGTGTCCGGCATCCCGGACGCCCGCGTCTTCTTCACCACCTCCGGCACCGAGGCGAACGACACCGCCCTGCTGCTCGCCACCACCCACCGGCGCAGCAACACCATCCTGGCCATGCGCAACAGCTACCACGGCCGCTCCTTCAGCTCCGTCGGCATCACCGGCAACCGCAGCTGGTCCCCGACCTCGCTGTCCCCGCTCCAGACGCTCTACGTCCACGGCGGCGTCCGCACCCGCGGCCCCTACGCGCACCTGGACGACCGGGACTTCATCGCGGCCTGCGTCGACGACCTCACGGACCTCCTCGGCCACACCCGCGCCCCCGCCGCGCTGATCGCCGAGCCCATCCAGGGCGTCGGCGGCTTCACCTCCCCGCCGGACGGCCTGTACGCGGCCTTCCGCGAGGTGCTGCACGAGCGGGACGTCCTCTGGATCGCCGACGAGGTGCAGACCGGCTGGGGCCGCACCGGCGACCACTTCTGGGGCTGGCAGGCACACGCGCAGAGCGGCCCGCCGGACATCGTCACCTTCGCCAAGGGCATCGGCAACGGCATGTCCGTCGGCGGTGTCGTCGCCCGCGCCGAGATCATGAACTGCCTGGACGCCAACAGCATCTCCACCTTCGGCGGCACCCAGGTCACCATGGCGGCCGGCCTCGCCAACCTCGCGTACCTGCTGGAGCACGACCTCCAGGGCAACGCCCGGCGCGTCGGCGGACTGCTCCTCGAACGGCTGCGGGCGGTCGCCGCCCAGGTGCCGCACGTACGGGAGGTCCGCGGGCGCGGCCTGATGCTGGGCATCGAGCTGACCAGGCCCGGCACCGACGAGGCGGCGCCCGACGCGGCGGCCACCGTGCTGGAGGAGGCCCGCGCGGGCGGGCTGCTCATCGGCAAGGGCGGCGGCCACAACACCAGCGCCCTGCGCGTCGCGCCGCCGATGACCCTCACCGTCGCGGAGGCCGAGGAGGGCGCGGCGATCCTCGAACGCGCCCTGCGGAGCATCTGACAGCAGCGTCCCGAGCAGAGGAACCGCCGCCATGACCTCCACCCCGGACACACCCGTCACCCCGGAGCAGCAGCCCTGGGAACCCGCCCTGTCGGTCCGCCAGGTCCTCGGCCTGGAGCGGGTGCTGGCCGGACAGCCCGAGGTGGTGGCCGGCGCGCACCGGCTCGACCGGCCGGTGCGCTGGGTGCACGTGGCCGAGGCCGCCGACGTCGGCGTGATGCTCAGCGGCGGCGAGATGGTCCTCACCACCGGGGTGCTGCTCGCCGGTGACGAGGACAAGCAGGGCGAGTACATCCGCTCCCTGGACCGGGCGGAGGCGGCGGCCGTCGTGCTCGGCCTCGGCCGCGCCTTCCCCGCTCCGCCGGACGTGATGCGGCGGGCGGCTGAGCGGTGCGGGCTGCCCATGGTCGTCCTGCACCGGCCGTTCCCCTTCGCCGAACTGACCGAGGAGGTGCAGTCCCGGCTGCTGCGGCGCAAGTTCGCCGCCGTCAGCCTCTCCGAGGCCGTCCGCACCGAACTGACCGGCCTGATCACCGCAGGCGCGCCCGTGCAGCGCCTGCTCGACGAGGTCGCCCGGCACGGGGGCTGTCCGGTCGTCGTCACCAACCTCGCCCACCGCGTCCTCGCCACGGCGGGGGAGCGGCCCGCGGTCGACGACGTGCTCCGGGACTGGGAGCGCATCGCCCGCCAGGCCGGGGCCGGCACCGCCGACGGCTGGATCCGCGCCGACCTGACCTGCCGGGGGGAGCGCTGGGGCCGACTGGTGCTGTGCGGCTACCGCGGCGACCGGGCCGCGGGACGGCTGCTGGCCGAGCGCGCCGCCGAGGCGCTCGTCCTGCACCGCATGCTCGGCGGCGACGGCACGCACACCGGCGGCCCCGGTGGCTCCTGGAACTCCTGGGAGGAGCAGTCCGCCCGGAGTCTGCTCACCGACCTGGTCAGCGGCGCCGTACCGGCGCGGCAGCTGCTGCCCCGGGCGCGCGCCGCCGGGCTGCCGGTCAACCGCCGGGTCTTCGTCCCGCTCGTCGTCCGCGAGCACGACACCGCGCGTCTCGACCGGGTGCTGCGGCTGCTGGGCCTGTCCGGGATCGCCGCCGGGCTCGCCGACGACCGGGTCGCCGTCCTGCTCAGCCTCGCCCCCGACCAGGACGCCAAGGCGCTGACCGCGCACTTCGCGGCCCGGCTGCGGTCGGAACCGGACGCCGCGCACACCGTCGTCGCGGCGGCCGACGCCCGCACCGACTGGGCCGGCGTACCGGCCGGCCTGCGCGAGGCCCGGCACGTCGCCGACGCCGTGGCCGACTCCCCGGCCGCCCTCGACCTGCCGCCCGTGGTGCGCCTGCGCGACGTCCACCTGCGCGGCCTGGTCCGGCTGCTGCGCGACGACCCGCACGTCCAGTCCTTCGCCGAGCGGGAACTGAACGGACTGCTGCGGAGCCCCGACGAGGACCTGCTGGGCGTGCTGCGCACCTACCTCGCCACCGGCCGCAACAAGTCCCGCACCGCCCAGCTCCACCACGTCTCCCGGCCCGCCCTCTACCGCAGGCTGGAGGCGATACAGGGCCGCCTCGGCGTCGACCTCGACGACTTCGAACAGGCCGCCTCCGTCCACATCGCGCTCCTCGCCCACGACGCACAGCAGGGGTGACACCGTGCAATGCCCGACCCCCGCAGACGTGACACCGTGCCAATCGAACCGGCCGTCCGCGCTCCCTAGGCTCGCTCCACACCGAGCGCCACACCCAGCGCCACACCGAGCGAGTGGAGGCCGAAGATGAGCCGAGTGATCCGTGCCGCGCTCTTCCAGACCGCCTGGACGGGCGACAAGGAGTCGATGATCCAGGTCCACGAGCAGGCGGTCCGCGACGCCGCCGCGCAAGGGGCACAAGTGCTGTGCTTCCAGGAGCTGTTCTACGGCCCGTACTTCTGCCAGGTCCAGGACCCCGAGTTCTACGCCTACGCCGAGCGCATCCCCGACGGCCCGATCGTCGAGCGCTTCCAGCGGCTCGCCCGTGAACACGGCATCGTCCTGGTGCTGCCGATGTACGAGGAGGAGCAGCCGGGCGTCCTCTACAACACCGCCGCCGTGCTCGACGCCGACGGCTCCTACCTCGGCAAGTACCGCAAGACCCACATCCCGCAGGTGCGGGGCTTCTGGGAGAAGTTCTACTTCCGCCCCGGCAACTCCGGCTGGCCGGTCTTCGACACCGCCGTCGGCAAGGTCGGCGTGTACATCTGCTACGACCGGCACTTCCCGGAGGGCTGGCGGGCGCTGGGTCTCGAGGGCGCCGAGGTGGTCTTCAACCCGTCGGCCACCTCGCGCGGCCTCTCCGGCTACCTGTGGCAGCTGGAGCAGCCGGCGGCGGCCGTCGCCAACGAGTACTTCGTGGGGGCCATCAACCGCGTCGGCGTCGAGGAGTACGGCGACAACGACTTCTACGGCACCTCCTACTTCGTCGACCCCGAGGCCCGGTTCGTCGGCGAGGTCGCGAGCGACAAGGAGACCGAACTCGTCGTGCGCGACCTCGACCTGGCCAAGCTGCGCGAGGTCCGCGACCGCTGGCAGTTCTACCGGGACCGCGCGCCGGGCGCGTACTCCCCGCTGACCGCGCCCTGACCGACCGGGCCCGGACCGCCCCTGACAGGAGGGAACAGCATGAGCAGCCGTACCGTCATCCGCGGCGGCCTCGTCATCACCGCGTCCGACGAGATCCACGCCGACGTCCTGATCGAGGACGGCCGGGTCGCCGCCCTCGCCGCGACCGGCACCCCGGCCGCCGCCTCCTTCACGGCCGAGCGTGTTCTCGACGCCACCGGCAAGTACGTCATCCCGGGCGGCGTCGACGGCCACACCCACATGGAGATGCCCTTCGGCGGGACCTACGCGGCCGACACCTTCGAGACCGGCACCAGGGCCGCCGCCTGGGGCGGTACGACCACCATCGTCGACTTCGCCATCCAGAGCGTCGGCCACTCCCTGCGCGAGGGCCTCGACGCCTGGCACGCGAAGGCCGAGGGCAACTGCGCGATCGACTACGGCTTCCACATGATCGTCTCCGACGTGAACCAGGAGACGCTCAAGGAGATGGACCTGCTGGTCGAGGAGGGGGTCACCTCCTTCAAGCAGTTCATGGCCTATCCCGGCGTCTTCTACTCCGACGACGGCCAGATCCTGCGGGCCATGCAGCGCGCCGCCGGGAACGGCGGGCTGATCATGATGCACGCCGAGAACGGCATCGCGATCGACGTCCTGGTCGAACAGGCCCTCGCCCGCGGCGAGACCGACCCGCGCTTCCACGGCGAGGTCCGCAAGGCCCTCCTGGAGGCCGAGGCCACCCACCGCGCGATCAGACTCGCCCAGGTCGCCGGCGCGCCCCTCTACGTCGTGCACGTCTCCGCGACCGAGGCGGTCGCCGAGCTGACCCGGGCCCGCGACGAGGGCCTGAACGTCTTCGGCGAGACCTGCCCGCAGTACCTGTTCCTGTCCACCGACAACCTCGCGGAGCCCGACTTCGAGGGCGCCAAGTACGTGTGCAGCACCCCGCTGCGCCCGCGCGAGCACCAGGCGGCGCTGTGGCGGGGCCTGAGGACCAACGACCTCCAGGTGGTGTCGACCGACCACTGCCCCTTCTGCTTCAGCGGCCAGAAGGAGTTGGGCCGCGGCGACTTCTCCAAGATCCCCAACGGGATGCCGGGCGTCGAGAACCGCATGGACCTGCTCCACCAGGCCGTCGTCGACGGGCACATCGGCCGCCGCCGCTGGATCGAGATCGCCTGCGCCTCCCCGGCCCGCATGTTCGGCCTGTACCCGAAGAAGGGCACCATCGCGCCCGGCGCCGACGCCGACATCGTCATCTACGACCCGCACGCCGAGCAGGTCATCTCCGCCGAGACCCACCACATGAACGTCGACTACTCGGCGTACGAGGGCAGGCGCGTCACCGGCCGCGTGGAGACCGTGCTCTCGCGCGGCGAACTCGTCGTCACCGAGCGGGAGTACACCGGACACAAGGGCCACGGCGCGTACGTCCCGCGCTCCACCTGTCAGTACCTCAGCTAGGAGCCCAGCCCATGGACTTCGGACTCGTCCTGCAGACCGACCCGCCGGCCTCCCGCGTCGTCAGCCTGATGCAGCGGGCCGAGCGCAACGGCTTCAGCCACGGCTGGACCTTCGACTCCGCCGTGCTCTGGCAGGAGCCGTTCGTCATCTACAGCCAGATCCTGGCCAACACCACGCGCCTCAAGGTCGGCCCGATGGTCACCAACCCCGGCACCCGCACCTGGGAGGTGACCGCCTCCACCTTCGCCACCCTCAACGACATGTTCGGCAACCGCACCGTCTGCGGCATCGGCCGCGGCGACTCCGCGATGCGGGTGGCCGGCCGCAAGCCCAACACCCTCGCCCGCATCAGCGAGGCCATGAGGGTCATCCGGGCCCTGGGCCGGGGCGAGGAGGCCGACCTCGGCGGCGGAACCGCGGTCAGGTTCCCGTGGATCAAGCCGGGCGCAGAGGTGCCGGTGTGGATGGCGGCGTACGGACCCAAGGCCCTGAAGATGACGGGGGAGGAGGCGGACGGCTTCATCCTCCAGCTCGCCGACCTCTACCTCACCGAGTACATGGTCAAGGCCGTCAAGGACGCCGCCGCGGCCGCCGGCCGGGACCCGGACGAGGTGACGATCTGCGTCGCCGCCCCCGCCTACGTCACCGCCGACGACGCGCCCGGGACGCTCGCCCACGCACGCGAGCAGTGCCGCTGGTTCGGCGGCATGGTCGGCAACCACGTCGCCGACCTGGTCGGCAAGTACGGCGAGCACTCCGCCGCCGTCCCCGACGAACTCACCGACTACATCAAGTCCCGCGAGGGCTACGACTACGCCCACCACGGACGCAGCGGCAACCCGGACACGCAGTTCGTGCCGGACGAGATCGTCGACCGGTTCTGCCTGATCGGGCCGGTCGAGCAGCACATCGAGAAGCTCCGGGCCCTGCGCGCCCTCGGCGTCGACCAGTTCGCCGTGTACGACATGCACGACGCGCAGGAAGCGACGATCGACGCGTACGGCGCGGAGATCATCCCGGCACTCCACCGCTGACCGGAACCCGTTCCGGAACCCTCCGCCGAAGGGTCACGCCCATGACCGCGACCGTCCCGCCCACGCCGTCCGACAGTCCCATACCCGAGCAGGCGGGACGCGTCGAGCTCCCGCCCGGCACCGTCCTCACCGACAACCGCTTCGTCAACGACGACCTGCTGCCCGTGCCGCTGGCCCGCCGCCGCTGGACGACGTACAACTTCGCGGCCCTGTGGGTGGGGATGGCGCACAACATCCCCTCCTGGCTCCTCGCCTCCGGTCTCGTCGCGCTCGGCATGGACTGGAAACAGGCCGTGTTCACCATCGCGCTCGCCAACGTCATCGTGCTCGCGCCGATGCTGCTGACCGGGCACGCCGGGCCCAAGTACGGCATCCCGTTCCCGGTGCTGGCGCGTGCCTCGTTCGGGCTGCGCGGCGCCAACCTGCCGGCGCTGATCAGGGCCGGGGTGGCGTGCGCCTGGTTCGGCATCCAGACCTGGATCGGCGGCCAGGGGATCTTCGTCCTGCTCGGCAAGTTGTTCGGCGGCTGGGCCGAGGCGTCGGAGGTCGGCGGCCAGCCCTGGACGCTCTGGGTGTGCTTCGTCCTGTTCTGGGCCCTCGAACTGGCCATCATCTACCGGGGGATGGAGGCGCTGCGCCGGTTCGAGAACTGGGCCGCGCCGTTCGTCATCGTCGGCGCGCTGGTGCTGCTGGCCTGGATCGCGAACAAGGCCGGGGGCCTCGGGCCGCTCCTCGACCAGCCGTCGCGCCTGGGCTGGGGCGCGGACTTCTGGCCGGTGTTCTTCCCGTCCCTCATGGGCATGATCGCCTTCTGGTCCACCCTGAGTCTGAACATTCCCGACTTCACCCGCTTCGGCGCGGGTCAGCGCGCCCAGGTCTGGGGCCAGACGCTCGGACTGCCCACGACCATGACGCTGTTCGCGCTGCTGTCCGTGTTCGTCACCTCCGGCTCGCAGGCGGTGTACGGGGCCGCGGTGTGGGACCCGGTCGCGCTCGCCGCCCGGACCGACAACGTCTTCGGACTGCTCTTCGCCCTGGTGACGGTGCTGGTCGCCACCATCTCGGTGAACATCGCGGCGAACGTCGTCTCGCCGGCGTACGACCTGGCCAACCTGGCGCCGCGGCTGATCAACTTCCGCACCGGTGCCCTGGTCACGGGCGTCGTCGGCGTGCTGATCATGCCGTGGAAGCTCACCGAGACACCCGAGCTGTACATCTTCACCTGGCTCGGCCTGGTCGGCGGGCTGCTCGGCACCGTCGCCGGCATCCTCATCGCCGACTACTGGCTGATCCGCCGCACCGTGCTGGACCTGCCCGCCCTGTACACACCCGGCGGGCGCTACTGGTACACCTCCGGCTGGAACCTGCGCGCCGTCGCCGCCTTCGTGGTCGGCGGGGTGCTCGCGGTGGGCGGCTCCCACTCGGCCCCGGGCAAGGGACCCTTCCCCGAGGACGGGCTGATCCCCTTCCTCAAGCCCCTCGCGGACTACGGCTGGGCGGTGGGGCTGGGGGCGTCGCTCGTCGTGTACGTCGGGCTGACGGCGGGCCGCAGGCGTAGCTGAGCGCCTGCGGCCGCGTTCGCCCGTCCCGGCCCGCCTAGCGGGCCGTGCCGAAGTCCTGGGTCCAGTAGGAGCCGGGCTGCGCGAGGCCGACGCCGATCTCCTTGAAGTCGCAGTTGAGGATGTTCTCCTTGTGGCCGGGGCTGGACATCCAGCCCGCCATCACCTTTTCGGGCGTTTCGTAGCCGTACGCGACGTTCTCGCCGTAAGTGCTCCAGTTGTACCCGGCGTTGGTGATGCGGTCGTCCGGCGACGATCCGTTCGAGCCGGAGTGCGACATGGTGCCGGTGGCCGCCATGTCCTCGCTGTGTGCCTGCGCGGCCTTGGTCAGGGCGGCGTTCACCGTCACCGGGGAGCAGCCGGCCTTGCTCCGCTCGGCGTTGACGAGTTCCACGACCTTGGCGACGTCACTGGAGGCCGGGGTGGTGGCCGGCGGGGTGCTCGGGGACGCGGGGGC
>NZ_QHJH01000246.1 GCF_003947455.1 Streptomyces sp. WAC 04229
GCCCCCCGCATCGCCCCTCGCGTCCCTCGAACCCGCCTTGCCCGCCCGATTGTCAGTGCCGGGTCGTAGGGTGGTCGCGCTATGACGAAGCCCTCACTCCCCGAACTCCTGCACGCCGCCGTCACCGCCGTCGGCGGTACGGAGCGCCCCGGCCAGGTGGCCATGGCCGAAGCCGTCGAGGAAGCCATCGACGGCGGCTCCCATCTGCTGGTCCAGGCCGGCACCGGCACCGGAAAGTCCCTGGGCTACCTGGTGCCCGCGCTCGCGCACGGGGAGCGGGTCGTCGTGGCCACCGCGACGCTGGCCCTCCAGCGCCAGCTGGTCGAGCGCGACCTGCCCCGCACGGTCGACGCGCTCCACCCCCAGCTGCGCCGCCGCCCGGAGTTCGCGATGCTCAAGGGCCGGTCGAACTACCTGTGCCTGCACCGGCTGCACGAGGGCGCCCCGCAGGACGAGGAGGAGGGCCTCTTCGACCAGTTCGAGGCCGCCGCCCCCACCAGCAAGCTGGGCCAGGACCTGCTGCGGATGCGCGACTGGGCCGACGAGACCGAGACCGGCGACCGCGACAACCTCACGCCGGGCGTCTCCGACCGGGCCTGGTCGCAGGTGTCGGTCTCCTCCCGTGAGTGTCTGGGCGCCACGAAGTGCGCCTACGGCGCCGAGTGCTTCGCCGAGATGGCCCGCGAGCGCGCCAAGCTCTCCGACGTCGTCGTCACCAACCACGCCCTGCTCGCGATCGACGCCATCGAGGGTGCCCCCGTCCTGCCGCAGCACGAGGTGCTGATCGTCGACGAGGCGCACGAGCTGGTCTCCCGCGTCACCGGCGTCGCCACCGGCGAGCTGACCCCCGGCCAGGTCAACCGTGCGGTGCGCCGCGCCGCGAAGCTGGCCAACGAGAAGGCCGCCGACCAGCTCCAGACGGCCGCCGAGGGCTTCGAGCGGCTGATGGAGCTGGCGCTGCCGGGCCGCCTGGAGGAGATCCCGGAGGACCTCGGCTATGCCCTGATGGCTCTGCGCGACGCCTGCCGCACGGTCATCTCGGCCATCGGCGCCACCCGCGACAAGTCCGTGCAGGACGAGGACGCCGTCCGCAAGCAGGCCCTCGCCTCCGTCGAGGCCGTGCACGACGTCGCGGAGCGCATCACGAACGGCTCCGAGTGGGACGTCGTCTGGTACGAGCGGCACGACAGGTTCGGGGCCTCGCTGCGGGTCGCGCCGATGTCGGTCGCGGGCCTGCTGCGCGAGAAGCTCTTCACCGACCGCTCGGTCGTCCTGACCTCGGCGACCCTGAAGCTGGGCGGGGACTTCAACGGGGTCGGGGCCTCCCTCGGCCTCGCACCCGAGGGCACCGAGGGCGACGACGTGCCCCAGTGGAAGGGCGTCGACGTCGGCTCGCCCTTCGACTACCGCAAGCAGGGCATCCTCTACGTCGCCAAGCACCTGGCCCGTCCCGCGCGCGACGGCGACCGGGGCGACATGCTCGACGAGCTGACGGAGCTGATCCAGGCCGCGGGCGGCCGGACCCTGGGCCTGTTCTCCTCGATGCGCGCCGCCCAGCTGGCCGCCGAGGAGCTGCGCTCCCGCATTCCGGAGTACCCGATCCTCCTCCAGGGCGAGGAGACCCTGGGCGAGCTGATCAAGAACTTCGCGGCCGACCCCGCGACCTGTCTCTTCGGCACCCTGTCGCTGTGGCAGGGCGTCGACGTCCCCGGGCCCAGCTGCCAGCTGGTCGTCATGGACAAGATCCCCTTCCCGCGTCCGGACGACCCGCTGATGAGCGCGCGCCAGAAGGCGGTGGAGGAGGCCGGGGGCAACGGCTTCATGGCGGTAGCCGCCACCCACGCCGCCCTGCTGATGGCGCAGGGCGCGGGCCGGCTCGTACGGGCGTCGGGCGATCGCGGCGTGGTCGCCGTACTGGACCAGCGGCTGGCGACGGCCCGGTACGGCAGCTATCTGAAGGCGTCCCTGCCCGACTTCTGGTTCACCACCGACCGCAATCAGGTCCGCAGGTCCCTCGCCGCCATCGACGCGAAGGCGCGCGAGACGGAGGGTGCTCAGGAGACGGAGGGCACCTGAGCACCGGCCTCGCGCCGCGCGCGGATCCCGCACAGCGCTGGGCCCCGGAACCGGCGCAGAGGTTCCGGGGCCCGGTCGGGTCGGCGGGTCGCTGTCGTGGCGTGCCCGCCCGCCGTGGCGCTCAGACGCGACGCAGTACGGCCACCACCTTGCCGAGGATGGTCGCGTCGTCACCGGGGATCGGCTCGTAGGCCGAGTTGTGCGGGAGCAGCCAGACGTGGCCGTCCTCGCGCTTGAAGCGCTTGACGGTGGCCTCGCCGTCGAGCATCGCGGCGACGATGTCGCCGTTCTCGGCGACCGGCTGGCGGCGGACCGTGACCCAGTCGCCGTCGCAGATGGCGGCCTCGATCATCGAGTCGCCGACGACCTTGAGGACGAACAGCTCGCCGTCACCGACCAGCTGCCGGGGGAGCGGGAAGACGTCCTCGACGGACTCCTCGGCGAGGATCGGGCCACCGGCGGCGATGCGGCCGACGAGCGGGACGTACGACGCGGCCGGCTTTCCCGCGGTGTCCGTCGGCTGCACGCTGGCGGCCTGGTCGGAGCCGCGCACCTCGTAGGCGCGCGGGCGGTGCGGGTCGCGGCGCAGGAAGCCCTTGCGCTCCAGCGCCATCAGCTGGTGGGCGACGGAGGAGGTGCTGGAGAGGCCGACGGCCTGCCCGATCTCCCGCATCGACGGCGGGTATCCGCGGCGCTGCACGGAGTCGCGGATGACCTCGATCACCCGGCGCTGGCGGTCGGTGAGCCCCGAGCTGTCCGCCCGGATGCCGGGAGGTCGGCCCGGTAGGGAGCGCTTGTGTCCCTCGGGATTCGCGGCGTCGCTCATCGCGTGCGTCGGCTCAGGTCGGCCCTGGGGGCGGTCCTGGCCAGTGATGGTGGCACTGTCGGCGGTGGTGGTCACGTCGGCCCCTCTCGATGGTCTCCCTGCTGCACAACGGTAGTAGCTTTCGAAAGGTTGCGCCAAACACACGTTCGAGTGAAAAATCGCGAATCGCTCGCTCGTGCTGCGTGTCTGGGTGTATGGCTACCGCGGTGGCCTACGGGCGAAAACACATCAAAAGGGCACATTGCTGTACTCTTCACCGCCGTGGTGACAACCTCGGGGATGTCGCCCCAGTCTGCCATCCAGCAGCCCGTTCGACGGGGTGGGGCCCGCATCTGTTGCGGTAGTCCCACGTCCCCTCCGCGCGGTGCCCACGCTATCTCCGCATGCCTCCTGGCGATACGCCCGTCCGGGTGTGTGGGGGCGGGCGGGCCTGTGCGTACGGAGACGGCGTGCGTGCGGGGCGTGTTTGTATACGCCAATCCCCACATCTAGTGGTTGGATTGCAGCAGCAGCCCATAAGTTGTGGTCCCCCGGGTCTTCGAGCCCACCGAGATCGCCTATGCTGGGGGCTGCTTCGAGGGGCCTGGAGGGCCTTTCGAGGCTATGGAGTCTGCTGTGAGGAGGGTTCGGAAGCCATGCACTGCCCCTTCTGCAGGCACCCCGACAGCCGTGTCGTCGACAGCCGTACGACCGACGACGGCACGTCGATCCGCAGGCGCCGCCAGTGCCCCGACTGCTCCCGTCGCTTCACGACCGTGGAGACGTGCTCGCTCATGGTGGTGAAGCGGTCCGGGGTCACCGAACCGTTCAGCCGCACCAAGATCATCAATGGTGTGCGCAAGGCGTGTCAGGGCCGGCCCGTCACCGAGGACGCGCTCGCCCAGCTCGGCCAGCGGGTCGAGGAGGCGGTGCGGGCCACCGGAAGCGCCGAGCTGACCACCCACGACGTGGGGCTGGCCATACTCGGCCCGTTGCAGGAGCTCGACCTCGTCGCCTATCTGCGATTCGCCTCCGTCTACCGGGCGTTCAACTCGCTCGACGACTTCGAGGCCGCGATCGCGGAGCTCAGGGAGGCGACGGGGCAGCCCGGCGACGACGGCGACGGGGCCGTCGAGGGGAGCCGGGAGCACGAGAAGGACCGCGGGTCCACGGGGGCGGCACAGGTCCCCGAGCCCGCCGGCGCCGCCGACTGACCGGCGGGCCGGACCCGGTTTCGGCGCCGGGGCCCGGCCGGACGGCGGCGCGTCACAAAGACCTGTCGGGGACGCAGTGAGAGATGTCCTCGGCACCAGACAGAAACACCGTGCTGCGGGAACAAACGCGGCACTTCAGGGCGTTTTCGCCCGTACAGGGAGGCGGCATGACAGAGACGGCGAGCGGTCCGGCACGGAGTTCCCGCGCCAAGGGCACCAAGGCGGGCAAGGGACTCCGCGTCGAGCGCGTCCACACCACTCCCGGAGTCCACCCCTACGACGAGGTGGCCTGGGAGCGTCGTGACGTCGTCATGACCAACTGGCGCGACGGCTCGGTCAACTTCGAGCAGCGTGGCGTCGAGTTCCCCGAGTTCTGGTCGGTGAACGCGGTCAACATCGTCACCAGCAAGTACTTCCGCGGGGCCGTGGGCACCCCGCAGCGCGAGGTGAGCCTGAAGCAGCTCATCGACCGCATCGTGAAGACGTACCGGAAGGCCGGCGAGGACAACAAGTACTTCGCCTCGCCCGCCGACGCCGAGATCTTCGAGCACGAGCTGGCCTACGCCCTCCTGCACCAGATCTTCAGCTTCAACAGCCCCGTCTGGTTCAACGTGGGCACGCCCCAGCCGCAGCAGGTCTCCGCCTGCTTCATCCTGTCGGTGGACGACTCCATGGAGTCGATCCTCGACTGGTACAAGGAAGAGGGCATGATCTTCAAGGGCGGCTCCGGCGCCGGCCTGAACCTCTCCCGGATCCGCTCCTCCAAGGAGCTGCTCTCCTCCGGTGGCAACGCTTCCGGGCCGGTCTCCTTCATGCGCGGCGCCGACGCCTCCGCCGGCACCATCAAGTCCGGCGGTGCCACCCGCCGCGCCGCCAAGATGGTCATCCTCGACGTCGACCACCCTGACATCGAGGACTTCATCCAGACCAAGGTCAAGGAAGAGGAGAAGATCCGCGCCCTGCGCGACGCGGGCTTCGACATGGACCTGGGCGGCGACGACATCACGTCCGTCCAGTACCAGAACGCCAACAACTCGGTCCGCGTGAACGACACGTTCATGAAGGCCGTCCAGGACGGCTCCAAGTTCGGACTGACGTCCCGGATGACCGGCGAGGTCATCGAGGAGGTCGACGCCAAGTCGCTCTTCCGCAAGATGGCAGAGGCCGCCTGGGCGTGTGCCGACCCCGGCATCCAGTACGACGACACCATCAACGCCTGGCACACCTGCCCGGAGTCCGGTCGCATCAACGGCTCGAACCCGTGCAGCGAGTACATGCACCTGGACAACACGTCCTGCAACCTCGCCTCGCTGAACCTGATGAAGTTCCTGAAGGACGACGGCAAGGGCAACCAGTCCTTCGACGCCGAGCGCTTCTCCAAGGTCGTCGAGCTGGTCATCACCGCGATGGACATCTCCATCTGCTTCGCGGACTTCCCGACCCAGAAGATCGGCGAGAACACTCGCGCCTTCCGCCAGCTCGGCATCGGCTACGCCAACCTCGGCGCCCTGCTGATGGCGACCGGCCACGCGTACGACTCCGACGGCGGCCGCGCCCTGGCCGGCGCCATCACCTCCCTGATGACCGGCACGTCGTACCGGCGCTCCGCCGAGCTGGCCGCGGTCGTCGGTCCGTACGACGGCTACGCCCGCAACGCCGCGCCGCACCTGCGGGTCATGAAGCAGCACTCCGACGAGAACGCCAAGGCCGTCCGCATGGACGACCTGGACACGCCGGTCTGGGCCGCCGCCACCGAGGCCTGGCAGGACGTGCTGCGCCTCGGCGAGAAGAACGGTTTCCGTAACTCCCAGGCGTCCGTCATCGCCCCGACCGGCACCATCGGCCTGGCGATGTCCTGCGACACCACCGGTCTGGAGCCCGACCTCGCGCTGGTCAAGTTCAAGAAGCTGGTCGGCGGCGGCTCGATGCAGATCGTCAACGGCACCGTCCCGCAGGCCCTGCGCCGCCTGGGCTACCAGGAGGAGCAGATCGAGGCGATCGTCGCCCACATCGCCGACAACGGCAACGTGATCGACGCCCCCGGTCTCGCGCACGAGCACTACGAGGTGTTCGACTGCGCCATGGGCGAGCGCTCCATCTCCGCGATGGGCCACGTCCGCATGATGGCCGCCATCCAGCCGTGGATCTCGGGCGCGCTCTCCAAGACGGTGAACCTGCCGGAGACGGCGACCGTCGAGGACGTCGAGGAGGTCTACTTCGAGGCCTGGAAGATGGGCGTCAAGGCGCTCGCCATCTACCGCGACAACTGCAAGGTCGGTCAGCCCCTCTCCGCCAAGACCAAGGAGAAGGAGAAGTCCGAGGCCGACGCCGTCACGGAGACGACCGAGGCGGCCATCCGGGCGACCGTCGAGAAGGTCATCGAGTACCGCCCGGTGCGCAAGCGTCTGCCGAAGGGTCGTCCTGGCATCACCACCTCCTTCACGGTCGGCGGCGCCGAGGGCTACATGACGGCCAACTCCTACCCGGACGACGGCCTGGGCGAGGTCTTCCTGAAGATGTCCAAGCAGGGCTCGACCCTCGCGGGCATGATGGACGCCTTCTCCATCGCGGTCTCGGTCGGCCTCCAGTACGGGGTGCCGCTGGAGACCTACGTCTCGAAGTTCACCAACATGCGCTTCGAGCCGGCCGGTATGACCGACGACCCGGACGTGCGGATGGCGCAGTCGATCGTCGACTACATCTTCCGCCGCCTGGCGCTGGACTTCCTGCCCTTCGAGACGCGCTCCGCGCTGGGCATCCACTCCGCCGAGGAGCGTCAGCGCCACCTGGAGACGGGTTCGTACGAGCCCTCGGACGACGAGGTCGACGTCGAGGGCCTGGCGCAGTCCGCGCCGCGCGCCCAGGAGCTGAAGGCCGTCGCCACGCCGAAGACCGAGGTCGAGGCGGTCAAGCCCGTCCCGCAGCAGGCGCACACCAGCGCCGAACTGGTGGAGATGCAGCTGGGCATCCAGGCGGACGCCCCGCTCTGCTTCTCCTGCGGTACGAAGATGCAGCGGGCCGGTTCCTGCTACATCTGCGAGGGCTGCGGCTCGACCAGCGGTTGCAGCTGACCAAGAGCACTCGCTTGAGGTGAACTAGCTGTTCAGGGCGGTGGGGCCGATCTCGCGGCTCCACCGCCCTGACGCGCGTGACGCCTGGCTGTTGCGTTTGATGCAACCCGCCGCCGAGTCGGAGGCTTGTCGCGGCGGTTGCCGTCGTGGCATGCTCCGAGCCATGATCAAGAGAATCGAGTCCTCCGTCCGCCGATGAGCGAGACGACCGGGACGGGACTGCCCGGGTCATCGACATCGCTGTTCGATCACGCACTCCTGCTACATCGGTCGGCTCCAGGGGAGCCCCTTCCGCGAGACGGGGAACCGTATCCCGACGACGAGTTGCACCGTCGTCGGCGAGGCCCGAAGACACCCGAGCACCGGCATTCCCCCGGCAGGGACGTCGTCCTCGTCCTGGACGCGCATTTCGCCAGGGCTTCTGCCCTGCCCAGCGAACTGGCCGATGCCTTCCACGACGTCTACGTCCCGATTCACCAGAACGAGCACATCGCCGCCGCGGCTGAGCGGGCGGCCAGAGAACGCGTTCGCCACACGGGCCGCTGGTTGGTCCGATACGGGACCGATCGATGCGCGGTCACCGTTGGACTTGCCCTGCTGGCTGCCGTGGGCACAGCCGACGACATCCCGCTGATTCAAACGATCGGACTGCTTTCCAACAGCTTCGGGCCACTCGCGGCGCACGCATTCGAGCGGCAGGCAGGGGGAGTCGAGGCCTTGCTTTGGCTGGCGGAGCGCGTCACCGGCTGGGGACGCGTCTATGTCGTTGAAGCGCTTTGCAGACTCGACGACCCGACTGCCCGACCCTGGCTGCTTCGCAGGGCCTGTGACGGCGACTTCCTCAATGGATACTTCGCCGGCAACGTCGCCACAGTCGCCAAACTCCATGAGGCACTGGCAGACCTCGACCGTGACAGCGAGATGGTCGACCACGTCGGTCGCCTACTCCATCAGATGAGTGACTGTGGGGGGATGGGACTCACCCTCGCTCACTACCCCCATTCGGCATCGGTCCTGGAAGCTCATGCCCGCCATGTGGGTCTGCTCGGCCCGACGATCGAGCGCTACTTCACGATCGCGGTGCTCGCCCAGCACCTGACTACAGAGCCTCCCGAGGCTGCGGGATGCACCGCGGCGCAACAGGAAGCGCTCAGGGCGACCTACCTTGAGGTGCTCGACCGAGAGGAGTGGACCCAGGCCGCACGAGCCGGGCTCGCGACGGATGACGACCGGATGCGATGGCTCGCCGATCACCGGGCGCCCCAGTTGAGGCTGCGTGCGTTTCCCGATCGTGGATCAGATGCCGAGGATTAGCGCACGCCGGGAATGAGTGTTCTCCGCCGATACCACTGAAGCCGCCTGATCACCGTTTAGTAAGGGGCGTCCGCCAGGGCGGACGCCCCTTACTCATACCTCTGGGATCAGGAACGGCGCGCCGCGCCCATGGCGCGGGTGAACGTCGCCGGATCCTCCTCGAAGCCGTGCACCCCGGCCCGGAACTCCCACGCCCCGGTCTCGTCCCGGACGAACTCCGCGACCGTCGCCGCGGTGGCGCCGAGGACGCCGGTGAAGTCGTCCGCGGCCAGGTCCGTGTAGCCCTCGCGGATGCGCAGACCCGGGTTGGTCACGTCGGCGAAGGTCCGGTCCTCGGCGCGCTGCTGTATGGCGACACCCACCACCACGCGCGCGTACCGGGCGTCGAGCCGCTCCAGTTCGATCGTCATGACCTCGTCGAAGCCGAAGCCCTTGCCGTCCTTGCTGTCCCGGTTGAGATAGATGGTGCCGTCGGGGGAGCGGCTGTCGAAGTGCACGATGTACGAGGGCTCGCCGTACGGATCGTCCGCCGCGTACGTCCCGGCGACGAGGTCCAGGTCGGCGGGTGGCTCTCCCGCCGGACTCGGGTCCCACCGCAGCGCGATCTCGACCTTGCCGGTCCCCTTGCTGAGGCCGTTCACAGACTTCCCCTTCCCCGGTCCCCGCCCTGCCCGGCGCCCTGAACTGCCGAGCGGTGACGGCCGGTTGTCCATCCTGCCACGCACAGCGACGCACGTGGGGCGAGCGTTCCGCCGGAGCGTGACCGGTGCCACGTTCTCTGGCCTTACCATGGCGCGGTGCTGGTCAAGTGGATTCGCTGCACCGTGGTGGACCGCCGCGGTTTCGAGCGGGGGCAGCGGAAGTGGGCGGGGCTTCCGGGGGAGCCGGGATTTCGGGGAC
>NZ_QHJH01000247.1 GCF_003947455.1 Streptomyces sp. WAC 04229
CCCCACCCCCCATCCGCTGCTCCTTTGAGTGCAACTTTGATCACACAGGCAGGCCCCCCCGTAAGCGCCGCAGGCAACCGTCGCTACCATGCTGGGGGCCGGTGGACCGTACCCGGCCGGGCCCGACCGACAAGGAAAGCCGGCGCGGCCCCAATCCCCGCTCCCGGAGGAAATTTCCGTGCCGGCTGGAACGCTGTACCGCGGCCGGGAAGGAATGTGGTCCTGGGTGGCTCATCGAGTCACCGGCGTCCTCATTTTCTTCTTCCTGTTCGTTCACGTGCTGGACACCGCTCTCGTGCGGGTGTCCCCCGAGGCCTACGACACCGTCGTGGCCACGTACAAGACGCCGATCGTCGCGCTGCTGGAGTACGGCCTCGTCGCCGCCATCCTCTTCCACGCGCTCAACGGCCTGCGTGTCATCGCCGTCGACTTCTGGGTCAAGGGCGCCCGCTACCAGAAGCAGATGCTCTGGACCGTCGTCGCCCTGTGGGTCGTGCTGATGATCGGGGCGATCTACCCCGTCCTCGGCCACGCCGCTCGTGAACTGTTCGGGAGCTGACGCCAATGTCCACGACTGAATCCCCCGCATCCGGGATCGGCCCCGTCGAGGGCGCCTCCCTCTACACGGTCGACAACCCGGCGCCGCTGATCGAAGCCCCCCGCGCGCGCACGAAGAAGACCCCGAAGTCCACCCGTGGCAACTTCGAGATGGTCGCCTGGCTGTTCATGCGCCTGTCCGGCGTGGTGCTGGTCGTCCTGGTCATCGGGCACCTGCTCATCCAGCTGGTGCTGGACGGCGGCGTCTCGAAGATCGGTTTCGCCTTCGTCGCCGGCCGCTGGGCCTCGCCGTTCTGGCAGGTCTGGGACCTCCTGATGCTCTGGCTCGCGATGCTGCACGGCGCGAACGGCCTGCGCACGGTCATCAACGACTACGCGGAGCGCCCCAACACCCGGCTGTGGCTCAAGGGCCTGCTCTACACCGCCACGGTGTTCACCATCCTGCTGGGCACGCTGGTGATCTTCACCTTCGACCCGAACATCCGCTAGGCACGGGGCTGCGAAAATCATGAAGGTACACAAGTACGACACCGTCATCGTCGGCGCCGGTGGCGCCGGCATGCGCGCGGCCATCGAGTCGACGAAGCGCAGCCGCACCGCCGTCCTGACGAAGCTCTACCCCACCCGCTCCCACACGGGCGCCGCGCAGGGCGGCATGGCCGCCGCGCTGGCCAACGTGGAGGAGGACAACTGGGAGTGGCACACCTTCGACACGGTCAAGGGCGGTGACTACCTGGTCGACCAGGACGCCGCCGAGATCCTGGCGAAGGAGGCCATCGACTCGGTCCTCGACCTGGAGAAGATGGGCCTGCCGTTCAACCGGACGCCCGACGGGACGATCGACCAGCGCC
Organism: Streptomyces sp. WAC 04229; assembly: GCF_003947455.1. GTDB lineage: Bacteria > Actinomycetota > Actinomycetes > Streptomycetales > Streptomycetaceae > Streptomyces. The sequence goes on from NZ_QHJH01000247.1 coordinate 1,410, forward strand.
GCTTCGGCGGCCACAGCCGGAACCACGGCGAGGCTCCCGTCCGCCGCTCCTGCTACGCGGCCGACCGCACCGGCCACATGATCCTCCAGACGCTGTACCAGAACTGCGTGAAGGAGGGCGTGGAGTTCTTCAACGAGTTCTACGTCCTGGACCAGCTGATCACCGAGGTCGACGGCGTCAAGAAGTCGTCCGGTGTGGTCGCCTACGAGCTGGCGACCGGCGAGATCCACGTCTTCCAGGCGAAGTCCGTGATCTACGCCTCCGGCGGCACCGGCAAGTTCTTCAAGGTGACCTCCAACGCGCACACGCTCACCGGTGACGGCCAGGCGGCCGTGTACCGGCGCGGGCTGCCGCTGGAGGACATGGAGTTCTTCCAGTTCCACCCGACCGGCATCTGGCGCATGGGCATCCTGCTGACGGAGGGCGCCCGCGGTGAGGGCGGCATCCTCCGCAACAAGGACGGCGAGCGCTTCATGGAGAAGTACGCGCCGGTCATGAAGGACCTCGCGTCCCGTGACGTCGTCTCCCGCTCCATCTACACGGAGATCCGCGAGGGCCGCGGCTGCGGTCCCGAGGGCGACCACGTCTACCTGGACCTCACCCACCTCCCGCCGGAGCAGCTGGACGCCAAGCTCCCGGACATCACGGAGTTCGCGCGGACCTACCTCGGCATCGAGCCCTACACGGACCCGATCCCGATCCAGCCCACCGCGCACTACGCCATGGGCGGCATCCCGACCAACGTCGAGGGTGAGGTCCTCGCGGATAACACCACCGTCGTCCCGGGCCTGTACGCGGCCGGCGAGGTGGCCTGCGTGTCGGTGCACGGCGCCAACCGCCTGGGCACCAACTCGCTGCTCGACATCAACGTCTTCGGCCGCCGGGCCGGCATCGCCGCCGCGGAGTACGCCCAGAAGGCGGACTTCGTCGAGCTGCCCGCCGACCCGGAGTCCCTGGTCGTCGAGCAGATCGAGCGGCTGCGCTCCTCCACCGGCACCGAGCGGGTGGCGACGCTCCGCCGCGAGCTGCAGGAGTGCATGGACGCCAACGTCATGGTGTTCCGCACCGAGCAGACGATCAAGACGGCCGTCGAGAAGATCGGCGAGCTGCGCGCCCGCTACAAGAACGTGTCGATCCAGGACAAGGGCCGGCGGTTCAACACCGACCTGCTCGAGGCCGTCGAGCTGGGCAACCTGCTCGACCTGGCCGAGGTGATGGCGGTCTCCGCCCTCGCCCGCAAGGAGTCGCGCGGCGGTCACTACCGCGAGGACTTCCCCAACCGCGACGACGTCAACTTCATGCGCCACACCATGGCGTACCGCGAGGTGGGCGACGACGGCGCCGAGTCCATCCGGCTCGACTACAAGCCGGTCGTCCAGACCCGCTACCAGCCGATGGAGCGTAAGTACTGATGGCTACCCCTGTCATGGAGAAGAGCGACTCGGCCCCCGAGCCCGGCTTCGCCGACTCCCCCTACATCACGGTCACCTTCCGCGTCCGCCGGTTCAACCCGGAGGTCGCGGCCGAGGCCGCCTGGGAAGACTTCCAGCTGGAGATCGACCCGAAGGAGCGTGTCCTCGACGCGCTGCACAAGATCAAGTGGGACCTCGACGGAAGCCTGACCTTCCGCCGCTCCTGCGCGCACGGCATCTGCGGGTCGGACGCCATGCGGATCAACGGCAAGAACCGGCTGGCCTGCAAGACGCTGATCAAGGACCTCAGCCCCGAGAAGCCGATCACGGTCGAGCCCATAAAGGGCCTGACGGTCCTCAAGGACCTGGTCGTCGACATGGAGCCGTTCTTCCAGGCGTACCGGGACGTGATGCCCTTCCTGATCACGAAGGACACCAACGAGCCGACGCGTGAGCGCCTTCAGACCGCTGAGGACCGCGAGCGCTTCGACGACACCACGAAGTGCATCCTGTGCGCCGCCTGCACGTCCTCGTGCCCGGTGTTCTGGAACGACGGGCAGTACTTCGGTCCCGCCGCGATCGTGAACGCCCACCGCTTCATCTTCGACTCGCGCGACGAGGCCGGCGAGCAGCGGCTGGAGATCCTCAACGACCGCGACGGCGTCTGGCGCTGCCGCACGACCTTCAACTGCACGGACGCCTGCCCGCGCGGCATCGAGGTCACCAAGGCGATCGCGGAGGTGAAGCGGGCGCTGATCACGCGCCGCTTCTGACCCGCGGGACGACCGCCACGGCCGAGGGCCCCGATCCACGTGATCGGGGCCCTCGGCCGTACTGCGGTCGGGTCAGCCGCGCAGCGGGCGGCCTTCCTTGTCCGTGCGGTCGTTGCTGACCAGGAAGATGATGCCGTCGATCAGCGCCCAGAAGCCGAGGCCGCCGCAGGTGAGCAGCTGGGCCACACCGACACCGACGGAACCGACGTAGAAGCGGCCGATGCCCAGGGTGCCCAGGAAGAGCTGGAGGATACCGGCGACGATCTTCGACTTGTCGGAGTACGGGCGGCCCTGCGGGTCGACGCCGTAGGGAGCGGTGGGGTTCGGGGGAACGGTCATGGTGTGGTGCTCCTGGGGAGAAGTGGGACGGACCGGGGCGGGATGGCCCCGGCGGCCCAGGAGGGGACACCGCTGATCGCACGCTCGACGCACGGCGGCTCACGTCTGTGACGTGGCCGTCCCCCCTCTGTGCGTCACGAAGCGTAGGAGACGCGTGGGTCAGTTGGGAAATATTATGATCCAACGTTCCCATTTCGTGATCATTGGTCACACGACGTTGCGAACGACCGTCCAGGCCACCGCCGTCAGCAGGATCAGCGCCTGACCCCACGGGGCGATCCGGGGCCGGTAGGAGCGGCCGCGCAGGCCCTCCACCGTCCAACGGGCCCACAGCGCCAGCGCGAACGGCGCGGCGAGCAGCAGGGCGCGGTTGTCCAGCCAGGCCGCGGCGAAGTGACCGTGCATCAGGTCGTAGACCATGCGCGTGGCGCCGCAGGCCGGGCAGAGCAGCCCGGTGACGAAGCGGAACGGGCACTGGGGCAGCGGGTGGCCGCCCTCGTGCGGATCGGTGCCCCACAGGTACCCGGCACCGGCGGCGCCCGCGACGAGCACCCCGACGGGTGCGGCCGCGGGATGCCACTGGCGCCGTCGCCGGCCCGGCGGTGCGCAGGGCGCGGTGTCAGCCACGCAGGACGCGGCCCTGGTCGTCGGTGCGGTCGTTGCTGACCAGGTACATGATGCCGTCGATCAGCGCCCAGAAGCCGAGGCCGCCGCAGGTGAACAGCTGGGCCACGCCTATGCCGACGGAGCCGACGTAGAAGCGGCCTATGCCGAAGCTGCCGAGGAAGAGCTGGAGCACACCGGCGACGATCTTCGACTTGTCGGAGTACGGGCGGCCGTAGGGGTCGTAGCCGTAGGGGGCGCTCGGGTCGGTGGCGTAGTAGCCCGGCGCCGGCGGGGGGTATCCGGGGGTCTGGTAGCCGGGAGCGCCCTGCGGGTAGCCGGGGGTCTGGTAGCCGCCGGGCGGGGGCTGCTGGCCACCCTGGGGATAGCCGTAGGGGCCGGGCTGCCCGGCGGGGCCCGAGCCCTGGTTCGGGTAGCCGTAGCCGGGCGGCTGGGAAGGCTGGGGCGGCTGCTCGCTCACAGTGGGGTCACTCCTGGTCGACTTCGGAAACTGCCGGTCATATTGCAGGACCGGAGCCGCACAAGAGAAGTCGGGGCCGGGAACGGCCGTCCGCCCGGGCGGGTGACGGCGCCGCTGCGTCGCCGCCCGGTCCGTCCGTACGGCGCCCGCGCACACCTAATCTGACGTCATGTCAGATCATGAGTCGTACGAACTGCTCGGGTTCGACAACGTGCTGCTGCCCGTCGGAAACCTCGGCGAGGCCGTCGACTTCTACGAGCGGGCCGGGTTCACGGTCGCCTACCGGCTCGACGAGGCCGGGATCGCACTGCTGAAAGTGGGGGGCGAGACACCCGGGCTGCTGCTGCGGGTGGAGGAGGAGTTCTGGCGGCAGCCGCCGATGTGGCCCTCCGCGCGGGTGTGGCTGGAGACGACGGACGCCCGCACCGCGGCCACGGCGCTGCGGGAGGCCGGGGTGCCGCCGCTCGACGAGCCGTTCCCCGTGGCCACCGGCTGGACCGTCGAGTTCGCCGACCCGTGGGGCAACGTCATCGGCCTGACGGACTACTCCAAGCGTCCGGAACTGGGCCGTCGCCCCTGAACGGCTTCCCGCTTGAACGTGTTCAAAAACAGGTCTACAGTCAGTCCTGTCAGCGTTTTGAACGCGTTCAAGAAGGGGTGGGGCATGGACCGCACCGTCATCGCCTACGTCATCTACCTGGCCGTCAGCATCGGACTGACCGTCTGGGTGGCCCGCACGCTCAGCCGCAACGGACGGGTCTTCCTCTCCGACGTCCTGCACGGCAACGAGAAGCTGGCCGACGCCGTCAACCACCTCCTGGTGGTCGGCTTCTACCTGGTCAACCTCGGCTTCGTCGCGCTCTACCTGAGCGACGACGCGACCATCACCGACACCCGCGGCATCTTCGAGGCGCTCTCGACCAAGCTCGGCGTGGTGCTGCTGGTGCTCGGCGTGATGCACCTGGGCAACGTCTACGTGCTCAACAGGATCCGGCGGCGCGGCATGATGGAGCGGGAGCAGGTGCCGCCGGTCCCGCCGCAGGGCTGGGTGGCCCCGACGGCCGGGGCCTGAGCCATGGCTCCCGCCACCGGGACGGCCGGCGCCCCCGTGCGCCGGCTCACCGTCCTCTACGACGCCGAGTGCTCCCTGTGCACCCACGTGCGGGACTGGCTGCTGCGTCAGCCCCGCCTGGTGGAGCTGGACCTGGTCCCGGCGGGGTCGGACGAGGCGCGCCGGCTCCTGCCCGGCCTCGACCACGCGGCCACCCTCGACGAGGTCACCGTCGTGGGTGACGCCGGTCAGGTCTACCGGGGCGCCGCCGCCTGGATCGTCGTCCTGTGGGCCCTGCGCGGGCACCGCGCCCTCGCCCACCGGCTCAGCACGCCCGCGGGCGCCCGGCTGGCCCGCGGGGCGGTGCTGGCCGCCGCGAAGTGGCGGGGCGGGCAGCGGCAGTGGGGCGGCAACGGGTACCGCCGCGCCGACGGCTGGGTGTACGAGCCGGGGCTCGGCTGGATGTACGCCGGACCCGGGTGTGCCGACGGCACCTGCGCCACTGGATAGGCTCTGTACCCGTGCCTGCGACCAACGACGGCCCCGACGAGGGCGCCCACCTCACCAAGTCCGAGCAGACCCGCGCGCTGATCCTGGAGACGGCCATGCGGCTGTTCCAGGAACGCGGCTACGACCGGACGACGATGCGGGCCATCGCCCAGGAGGCAGGGGTCTCCGTCGGCAACGCGTACTACTACTTCGCCGGCAAGGAACACCTGATCCAGGGCTTCTACGACCGGATCGCCGCCGAGCACCAGGCGGCGGTCCGCGAGGTCCTGGCCAGGGAGACCGACCTGGAGGCGCGGCTGGCGGGCGTGCTGAAGGTCTGGCTGGACATCGCCACGCCGTACCACGAGTTCGCCGTGCAGTTCTTCAAGAACGCCGCCGACCCGGACAGCCCGCTCAGCCCCTTCTCCCCCGAGTCGGAGCACGCGCGCAAGGAGGCCATCAGCATCCACCGCGCGGTGCTGGCGGGCGCGAAGACCAAGGTGCCGGAGGACCTGCGGGACATCCTGCCGGAGCTGATGTGGCTCTCCCAGATGGGCCTCGTCCTGTACTGGATCTTCGACCGGACGGAGGGCCGCGAGCGCAGCTACCGGCTCGCCGAACGCGGCGCCCGGCTCACCGCGCGGGGCGTCGTGCTGGCCCGCTTCCGGGTCCTGCGCCCCCTGGTGCGCGAGGTGCACGAGCTGTTCACGGACTTCCTGCCGGGCATGACGCGGGCGCTGCCGGACCCCGGCCGGAAGGCCGGCCGGAAGGCCGACGGGCAGACCGGGGGTCAGGCCTGACGGGAGGCCAGCTCGATCACCGTGATGTCCGACTCCGCCCCCACGCGCGTGGGCGGGCCCCAGGCGCCCGCGCCGCGGCTGACGTACAGCTGGGTGTCGCCGTAGCGCTCCAGACCCGCCAGGGTGGGGTTGGCGGCCCCCGCGATGAGGTTGCCGGGCCAGAGCTGGCCGCCGTGGGTGTGGCCGGAGAGCTGGAGGTCGACGCCGTGGTCGACGGCGTCGTGGATCTGCACCGGCTGGTGGGCGAGCAGCACGCACGCCCGCGCCCGGTCCCGGTCTCCGAGGGCCTTGGCGTAGTCGGGGCCCTGGCCCTCCTCCTCGCCCGCCACGTCGTTGACGCCGGCCAGGTCGAAGTGGCGCAGCTCGGTGCGGGCGTTCTCCAGCGGGAGCAGACCGAGCCGCCGCACCTCCTCGACCCACTGCTCGGCGCCGGAGAAGTACTCGTGGTTGCCGGTGACGAAGTACGCGCCGTCCCGCGCCCTCAGCCCGGCCAGCGGGGCCGCCGCCGGGCCGAGGTCCTTCACGCTGCCGTCGACCAGGTCGCCGACGACGGCGATGAGGTCGGGCTGCGTGGAGTTGATCGTGTCGACGACCTTCTGCGCGAAGCCCCGGCCGAGCACCGGGCCGAGGTGGATGTCGCTGACCACGGCGATGCGGTAGCCGTGCGCCGCGCGCGGGAGCTTGGCCAGCGGCACGGTGACCCGCTTGACCGAGGGCCCGTTCAGCACGCCGTACGTGCCGTAGCCGACCGTCCCGACGGCCGCCGCGGCGGCGGCACCGGCGACGACGCGGGAGACGAAGAGGCGGCGGGAGGGGAGGGCGAGCGGACTGTCGGGCGCCTCGGGCGGCTGCGGTCCCCCGGGCGACCGGGGCGGCTCGGTCGCCCGGCCCGGCTCGGCGGGCTCCGGCTGCTCGGGCGGGGCCGTGGCGGCCGGTATCCGCTCCTGGTCCGTGGCCTCGGGCCGCGGCGGCTCCGCACCGGCCTTCCGCACCGCCCCGCGCCGCTCCAGGAAGCGCCGCAGCAGCGGACGGACGACCTCGCCCGCCAGCAGCGCGAGGAGCAGGTAGATGGAGAGCGCCAGCCACAGGAAACCGGGCCAGGCCAGCACCTGCTGGAGCCAGAAGGGGGCGCCCGCGCGCTCGGCGACCAGGGCGCCGACGGCCAGCACCCAGCCCCCGGCGATCACCGCCCCGCCGATCCGGCGCACCGGGCCCGGGCCCGGGGTGGTGTCACGGAACAGGCGCCGCCACACGTACCAGTTGGACGTCACGAGGACGCTCACCACTGCCAGCGCGACCAGCGCGAAGACGACCACCATGCCGCCGTATCCCCTCGGTTGTGACGTCCGCGACGTCTATGAGCTTCGGCGCAGTACGCGCACCGAACGCAACCCGATGCCTCCGACGACCGTCCCCAATACGAAGGAGACGACGGCGAGCAGCAGGTGCACCCAGAAGTACGCCGTGGGGTCGCCGTCCTCGAAGGCGAGCCCGCTGCTGTCCTTGATCAGGTTTTTGACGAAAGTGATCCAGATGATCCAGCTCCACACCCCGAAAGCGAGCAGGAACCAGGAGACGGGGCGGCTGAGCTTCATGGTTTCAGTATCGCCGCACGCTGTCCTGAACCGTGCGCGGGGTGGGGAGGGGGGTGGGAAGGGCCCGCTCCCGGGAGGTACGTTCTCGCT
>NZ_QHJH01000248.1 GCF_003947455.1 Streptomyces sp. WAC 04229
TTGGCGGGCGGGGCGCAGTGCACCGGAGAGGTGACGCGCACGCCGAGCAGTTCCAGGCCGTCGTCGGCACGGACCGCGGTGGGCTGCGAGGCGAGGCCCACGTCGTACAGGGCCTGGTACAGGACGTCCCCGGAGCGGTCGCCGGTGAACATCCGGCCGGTGCGGTTGCCGCCGTGGGCCGCGGGGGCGAGTCCGACGATCAGCAGGCTCGCGTCGGGCGGTCCGAAGCCCGGCACCGGACGGCCCCAGTACGTCCAGTCGGCGAAGGCCGCCCGCTTCGTACGGGCCACCTCCTCCCGCCAGTCGACCAGCCGCGGGCAGGCCCGGCAGTCCGTGATCCGCTGGTCGAGCATCGGGAGGCCGCCGGTGTCCATGCGTCCACCGTAGAACGATCCCCGGGCGGAAATTGCGGTCCCTCCCGCCGGGCCGGGCGGCTAAGGTCGGAGCATGGCTTCCGAGCATGACGAGGGCAGGGCCCCGGCGGACGGGGCGGCCGTCCCGCAGGACGCCCCCGGGGCCCCGGAACAGGACCCGAGGACCGCCGCCGCGATCGCCGCCGCCGAGGCGGCCGGGCCGCAGAGCGGCGAGAACGTCCGGGTGGACAGCTGGATCTGGGCCGTCCGCCTGATCAAGACCCGCTCCCTCGGCGCCACCGCCTGCCGGGGCGGCCATGTCCGGGTGAACGGTGACCGTGTGAAGCCCGCGTACTCACTGCGTGTGGGCGACGAGGTGCGCCTGCGGCACGAGGGCCGGGAACGCGTCGTCATCGTGAAGCGGCTCATCCGCAAGCGCGTCGGTGCCCCGATCGCCGCCCAGTGCTACGTCGACAACTCCCCGCCGCCCCCGCCCCGCGAGGCCGTCGCCCCGGCCGGGATCCGTGACCGCGGCGCCGGGCGGCCGACCAAGCGGGACCGCCGTGAGATGGAGCGCCTGCGCGGGCTGGAGAGCCTGGCCCGCGCTCGTAAGGACGCCGAGACCAGGCCCTGATCGCCGTGACCGGGCCCTGCTCCCGTCCTCGGACGCTCGCTCAGCCGCGCCGGGCCCGGACCAGCCGGAGCAGCTCCCGGTTGTGCTCGCGGCGGGCCCGGGCGATGACCAGGAGCGGCACCAGCAGGACGAGCGGTGTCGCCGCGTTCTCACCGTCGAAGTAGGTCAGCTGGACGACGAACGCGCCGACCATCAGCGCGCCGAGCGCCGTCGCCGCGACCGACTGGAGCACCGGGATCAGCAGGGCGACCGCCCCGGCCAGCTCCAGGACTCCGATCGCGTACATGCCGGCGTCGCCCCAGCCCATCGTGGCGAAGCTGTCGGCCGCCGAGGAGTGCCCGACGAGCTTGGGCGAGGCGCTCGCCACGGCGAAGAACAGCGCGACGAGCACCTGCACCACGCGCAGGGTGATCCGGGCGGTGCGAGCCGTGGGGGCGGTGGGAGCGGCGGTCTCGGCCATGGCGGTCTCCTGAGCTGGGTGGTCCGTGCTGCTGTCGGGTGGGTAGACCGCCCGCCGGACCGGAACTCATCGCCGGATGCCCACTCTTGTGGCAGCAATCCTGTGGCACCACTCCTGTGGGCACCACTCATGGTGCCTCACGCCTGTGGCATCGGTATCGCCCTCACCCACGTCCCGTCGTCGGTCAGATACCGGTCCACCCGGAGACCCGCCTCCGCCAGTGCCTGCTCGAACTGTTCCTTCGTCAGCGGCCGGGCCAGGAAGGTCTGGGTCCAGACCGCGTCCGGGAACTCGTACTCCGCGCGTACCGAGTTGACCCCTGCCGCGACCGGGTCCGCCGACAGGATCCGCACGGTGAAGCCGCTGGGGTCGACCCGCTCGCGCGGCAGGTTGGTGTGGTAGTCCGCGCCCTCCCGCTGGATCAGTACGCAGCCGTCGTCCGCGACGTGCCGCGCGCAGGTGCGCAGCAGTCCCCGCCGCACCTCGACGTCCCCGGTGTGGACGAGGAACGACGCCATCATCACCACGTCGAAGCGCTCGTCCAGGTCGAGGTGCTCGATCGGGCCGCATATGGTCCGTGCGCCGCGCACGTGCTCCAGCATCTCGGCGGACTCGTCGACCGCGGTGACGGAGAACCCGCGCTCCAGCAACGGATGGGTCATGCGGCCCACCCCGCTGCCCAGTTCCAGGATGCGCGCACCCTCGGGTACGGCGGCGGCGACGATGTCCGGCTCGGGTCCCGCGGGCAGCCGCGCATACAGCTCGACGGCACAGCCGTCCGGGGTGATGGCCCCGGGTCCCGTCCCCTGGTGTCCCTCTCGCATTCTCAGTTCCATGCCCGTCCAACGGCCCGCCACCGCACACCCGTTCCCACGCGCCGCCGGTTCACCCGACCGAGTGAACGCACCCGGTCCGGTGGTACGGCGGGACCGCCGACGCGGCCCGTTTCCCCCTCGTGGCCCGCCGGAGTACGTTGCTTGGAGGAGTGGTGATCCGATGCGTACGGGCAGTGAACCGGCCACCGCGCGCAGTGCACTGCGGGCGCGGTTCTGGCTGAGCCTGTGGGGGCTGGTCTGGGCGATCTTCGGGACGGCGGCCTTCGCGCTCACCGGACGTATCGGATGGGCCGTGGCCTGCGGGGTGCTCTGGCTGGTCGCGACGATCGACCTCACGGTGGTCCTGCGGCACCTGCGCCAGGGCCCGCACTACCAGCCGGGCCGGGACATCCCGCCGTACCCACCGCCGAGGAGCTGACCGTCAGGAGTCGAAACGCGCCTGCTGGAGGTACTCGGGGTTCGGATCCAGGGCCGCCGCCAGCCTGAAGTGCCGCCGGGCCTGGTCGGGGCAGCCCCGTCGCTCGTAGGTGCGGGCCAGCGCGAAGTGCGCGAACGCGTTGTCCGGCTCACGCTCCAGGACGATGGTGAACTCCAGCTCGGCCGGTCGCAGTTGCGCCGCGGCGAAGAAGGCACGGGCACGCAGCAGCCGCGCGGCGGTGTTCTCGGGGTGGGCTCCGATGACCGCGTCGAGCAGCTTCACCGCGCCCCGCGGGTCCCGCGCCGCGAGCAACTGCTCGGCGGCACGGAAGTCGATGACATCCGTCTCCGGGGTACGTCCGGTCGAACCGCTGATCTCGGGCACGGCAGAGTCCTTCCCTCACTGGAAGGGATCAACGCCCGCCCGGGGCACCCTATTCCTGTGCCGTCCGGCGCCGGTCGTGTGCCCGGTGGGCCAGCTCGGTCCACACCTGCGCGACGCGGCGTCGCAGCTCGTCCAGGGGTACGTCGTTGTCGATGACCACGTCCGCGATCTCCCGGCGCTGCTCGCGCGTCGCCTGGGCGGCCATGCGGGCCCGCGCGTCCTGCTCGGTCATGCCGCGCAGCCGGACCAGCCGGTCGAGCTGGGTGGCCGGGTCGGCGTCCACGACGACCACGACGTCGTACAGCGGTGCCAGGCCGTTCTCGGTGAGCAGAGGGACGTCGTGGAGGACGACGGCGTCGTCGTCGGCCGCCTCCTCGAGGGCGCGGGAGCGGTCGCCCACCAGGGGGTGCACGATCGCGTTCAGCGCGGCGAGGCGCTCCGGGTCGGCGAAGACGATCGAGCCGAGCTTCGGCCGGTCCAGGCTGCCGTCCCCGGCGAGCACGTCCTCGCCGAAAGCGTCCACGACCGCCGCGAGTCCCGGGGTCCCGGGCGCGACGACCTCGCGCGCGATCCGGTCCGCGTCGATCAGTACGGCGCCGTGCTCCACGAGCAGCCGCGACACCTCGCTCTTGCCGGCACCGATCCCGCCGGTCAGGCCCACCTTCAGCATGAGCGGAAGCTTAGGGCCTGCCGGTGACGGCACACTCAACGGCCCCGTCCGCGGGCCGGCCGGTCGACCTCAGTTGTCGCCCTCCCGGTCCGCCAGGAACTGTTCGAACTCGCGGCCGATCTCGTCCGCCGAGGGGATCTCGACGGGCTCGGCGAGCATGTTGCCGCGGGTCTCGGCGCCCGCGGCCGCGTCGTACTGGTGCTCCAGGCCCTGGACGAGGGCGGTCAGCTCCTCGTCGCCCTCCTGGATCTGCCGGTCGATCTCCGTCTGGGTGCGGTGGGCGTCCGTGCGCAGGGCGTGCGCGATGCCGGGCAGGACCAGGCCGGTCGCCGCGGTGATCGCCTCCAGGACGGTCAGCGCCGCGTCCGGGTACGCGGAGCGGGCGATGTAGTGCGGGACGTGCGCGGCGACGCCCAGGACGTCGTGGCCGGCCTGCATGAGCCGGTACTCGACGAGCGCCTCGGCGCTGCCGGGGACCTGCGCCTCCTCGAAGGGGCTGCGGTGGCCCGGCACGAGGTCGGTGCGGGTGCCGTGCGGGGTGACGCCGACGGGGCGGGTGTGCGGGACACCCATGGGGATGCCGTGGAAGCTCACCGCCAGGCGGACGCCCAGGCGCTCCACGATCTGCGCCACGGCCGCGGCGAAGCGCTCCCACTCGACGTCCGGCTCGGGGCCGGACAGCAGCAGGAACGGCGCCCCCGTGGCGTCCTGGACGAGCCGCACCTCGATGGTGGGGTCCTCGTACTCCGTCCAGCTGTCCCGCTTGAAGGTCAGCAGCGGACGGCGCGCCCGGTAGTCGACGAGCCGGTCGTGGTCGAAGCGGGCGACGACCTGGTGGGGCAGCGTGTCGAGCACTCGCTCGACGATCTGGTCGCCGGTCTCCCCGGCATCGATGTAGCCGTCGAAGTGGTACAGCATGACCAGTCCGGCCGACTCCTGCGCGAGCGCCATGTCGACGACGGCCAGGCCCTTCGGCTCCCATGCGTACAAATCCTGCGGATCAAGCACAGTGACCGCTCCCCTCCTCGTGTTCGTACGTGACAACGCCGGGACGGGGACGGGCATTCCCGGAAGAGCGAGGACTGTGATCTTGGCGGCCGCGCCGGAAGGGGCGCCGTCCGGGGCAACGCCAAGGGGCCGCACCTCGAAAGGTACGGCCCCTTGGTCTAAGGCTTGGCCTCAGTGGCCCGCGCTCAGCTCTGGCCGCCGGCCAGCTTCTCGCGCAGCGCGGCCAGCGCCTCGTCCGACGCCAGGGCGCCGGAGTTGTCGCCACCCTCGGAGGAGTACGAGCCGCCGCCACCGCCGCCGGACGCGACCGGAGCCGCACCCGCGGTGTCGGCACCCTCGGCCGCGGCCTTCTCGTCCGCCTCGCGGGACTTGATGACCTGGGCCTGGTGCTGCTCGAAGCGCTGCTGCGCCTCGGCGTACTGCGTCTCCCACGCCTCGCGCTGGGTCTCGTAGCCCTCGAGCCAGTCGTTGGTCTCGGGGTCGAAGCCCTCGGGGTAGATGTAGTTGCCCTGGTCGTCGTAGGACGCGGCCATGCCGTACAGGGTCGGGTCGAACTCGACCGTCGACGGGTCGGCACCGAAGGCCTCGTTGGCCTGCTTCAGCGAGAGGCTGATGCGACGGCGCTCGAGGTCGATGTCGATGACCTTGACGAAGATCTCGTCGTTGACCTGGACGACCTGCTCCGGGATCTCCACGTGGCGCTCGGCCAGCTCGGAGATGTGGACCAGACCCTCGATGCCCTCGTCCACGCGGACGAACGCACCGAACGGCACCAGCTTCGTGACCTTGCCGGGCACGACCTGGCCGATCTGGTGGGTGCGGGCGAACTGCTGCCACGGGTCTTCCTGGGTCGCCTTCAGCGACAGGGAGACACGCTCGCGGTCCATGTCGACGTCGAGAACCTCGACGGTGACCTCCTGGCCGACCTCGACAACCTCGGAGGGGTGGTCGATGTGCTTCCAGGACAGCTCGGAGACGTGGACCAGACCGTCGACGCCACCCAGGTCCACGAAGGCACCGAAGTTGACGATCGAGGAGACGACGCCGGAACGGACCTGACCCTTCTGGAGGGTGGTGAGGAACGTCTGGCGGACCTCGGACTGGGTCTGCTCCAGCCAGGCACGGCGGGACAGGACCACGTTGTTGCGGTTCTTGTCCAGCTCGATGATCTTCGCCTCGAGCTCCTTGCCCACGTAGGGCTGGAGGTCGCGGACGCGACGCATCTCGACCAGGGAGGCCGGGAGGAAGCCGCGGAGGCCGATGTCGAGGATGAGACCACCCTTGACGACCTCGATGACGGTACCGGTGACGATGCCGTCCTCTTCCTTGATCTTCTCGATGGTGCCCCAGGCACGCTCGTACTGGGCGCGCTTCTTCGAGAGGATCAGGCGGCCTTCCTTGTCCTCCTTCTGGAGAACAAGGGCCTCGATCTCGTCACCGACGGCGACGACCTCGTTGGGGTCGACGTCGTGCTTGATCGAGAGCTCGCGGCTCGGGATGACACCTTCGGTCTTGTAACCGATGTCGAGCAGGACCTCGTCCCGGTCGACCTTCACGATGACGCCGTCGACGATGTCGCCGTCGTTGAAGTACTTGATCGTCTCGTCGATCGCGGCGAGGAAGGCTTCCTCGTTACCGATGTCGTTGACCGCTACCTGCGGGGTGGTGGCGGTGGTCTCGGTGCTGCTCGTCATGTGGGAAAGGGCTCCGGTACGGACATTGAAGTCGTAGGTACTGCTTGCGCCGGGAGCCCGTTTCGCTCTGCAGAAGCCGGACAGCCAAGGAAGCGTCACCGAAAACCACTGGTGACGCCTCGAGAACCGAGGGGACATACAACAGATGCGAGCGCGGCCTACTACGTCTGAGGCGCGCAGGCCCGCAGCGCAACTTGTAGCATACGGGGGCAGCCGGGCAGGGTCAATGCGCGAAGCCGCACACCCGGGGCAGATCACCGCATACCCGGCACAAAAGCTGTCCCCCGAGGCCACGTGGACCCCTGAGCGTCCCTTGCGTGACCGGGGGCCGGCGGCACGGAAGAGCCCGCAGACTAGTACGAGGGAGCCGGTCATCCAAGAGCCCGTAACGTCCGAGACCGCTGCAGCGGAACCCGAGGCCACCCGGCGTGCCGCCGGTGTCACGGAGAGTTCGCGCGCCAACCGCGGCTGGTGGGACCGGAACGCGGACGAGTACCAGACCGAGCACGGCACCTTCCTCGGCGACGACCGCTTCGTGTGGTGTCCCGAGGGCCTGGACGAGGTGGAGGCGGAGCTGCTGGGCCCGCCGGAGGACCTGAAGGGGAAGACGGTCCTGGAGATCGGGGCCGGCGCCGCGCAGTGCTCGCGCTGGCTGACCGCCCAGGGCGCCCGTCCGGTGGCCCTCGACCTCTCCCACCGCCAGCTCCAGCACGCCTTGCGGATCGGCGGCGACTTCCCCCTGATCTGCGCCGACGCCGCCGTGCTGCCCTTCGCGGACGGCTCGTTCGACCTGGCGTGCTCGGCGTACGGGGCGCTGCCGTTCGTCGCCGATCCGCGGCTGGTGCTGCGGGAGGTGCGCCGGGTGCTGCGACCGGGGGGCCGTTTCGTCTTCTCCGTCACCCATCCGCTGCGCTGGGCGCTGCCGGACGAGCCGGGCCCCGAGGGGCTGTCGGTGTCCGCGTCGTACTTCGACCGCACGCCCTACGTCGAGCAGGACGACGAGGGCCGCGCGGTGTACGTCGAGCACCACCGGACGCTCGGTGACCGGGTGCGGGACGTGGTGACGTCCGGGTTCCGGCTGGTGGACCTCGTGGAACCGGAGTGGCCGGACTGGAACACCTCCGAGTGGGGCGGGTGGTCCCCGCTGCGCGGGCACCTGATCCCGGGGACGGCGATCTTCGTGTGCGAGCGCGACTGAGCCGTACGGGCCGTGCCTGCGCACGCGCGCGTGGAGGCCGGTTTCGCGGGCGTACGACACTGGGGGCGTGATCCGTTACGACGCCCTGGACGCGCTGCCCGTGCGCGGTGCCCTGCCCGCGCTGCACGACGCCCTGGAGGGGCACGGCACGGCGGTGCTGGTCGCGCCGCCCGGCACCGGCAAGACGACGCTGGTGCCGCTCGCGCTCGCCGGGCTGCTGGGCGAGGGACCCGCGCGGCGCGTGGTCGTGGCCGAGCCCCGGCGGATCGCGGCGCGGGCGGCGGCCCGGCGGATGGCGTGGCTGCTGGGTGAGAAGCCCGGCGCGCGTGTCGGGTACACCGTGCGCGGTGAGCGGGTCGTCGGGCGGCACACGCGCGTGGAAGTCGTCACGACCGGTGTGCTCCTGCAGCGGCTCCAGCGGGACCAGGAACTGACCGGCGTCGACGTGGTGGTGCTCGACGAGTGCCACGAGCGGCACCTGGACGCGGACACGGCGGCGGCGTTCCTGTGGGACGTGCGCCAGGCGCTCCGGCCGGAGCTGCGCCTGGTGGCCGCGTCGGCGACGACGGACGCGGAGGGCTGGGCCCGGCTGCTGGGCGGGGCGCCGGTCGTCGAGGCGGAAGGCGTGTCGCATCCCGTGGAGGTGGTCTGGTCGCCACCGGCGCGTCCGGTGCGGCCCCCGCACGGGACGCGAGTGGATCCGGCGCTGCTCGCGCACGTCGCGTCGGTGGTGCGGCGGGCGCTGGCCGAGCGGGACGGGGACGTGCTCTGCTTCCTGCCGGGCGTCGGGGAGATCGCGCGTGTCGCCGGGCAGCTGGGGGGCCTCGGGGACGTCGACGTGCTCCAGGTGCACGGGCGGGCGCCCGCGGCCGTGCAGGACGCGGTGCTGGTGCCCGGGGCGCGGCGCCGGGTGGTGCTGGCGACCTCGGTGGCGGAGTCGTCGCTGACGGTTCCGGGCGTGCGGGCGGTCGTGGACGCCGGACTGGCGCGGGAGCCGCGCGTCGACCACGCGCGCGGGCTGAGCGCCCTGACGACGGTACGGGCCTCGCGGGCGGCGGCGCGGCAGCGGGCGGGCCGCCGCCCGCGAGGCCGGCTCTTTTAGTCCCCTGCCACCCACGACCAT
>NZ_QHJH01000249.1 GCF_003947455.1 Streptomyces sp. WAC 04229
GAACACCGCTACGAGTGGGCGACACGCCCGGTTCACGGGCGGGTCGCCCACTCGTAGCGGTGTTCCGGGCGGCCCGCGTCGCCGTACTTGAGCGTCAGCCTGGCCCGTCCCGTGCGCTCCAGGAGCTTCAGATAGCGCTGCGCGGTCTGGCGGCTCACCCCGGTCCGTTCGGCGATCTCCTGGGCGGAGAGCGGCCCGTCGGACTTCATCAGGCACTGGCGCACCGACTCGGCGGTGGTGGGGGAGTGGCCCTTGGGCAACCCCGGTTCCGACGGCGCCGACAGGGCGCCGAAGATCCGGTCCACCTCCGCCTGCTCCGCCTCACCGCCCCCGTCGAGGGTGCGCCGCAGCTCCGCGTACGCCTCCAGCTTGGCGCGCAGCCCCGCGTAGGCGAAGGGCTTGACCAGGTACTGGAGGGCACCCTGCCGCATCGCCGCCTGGACGGTCGACACGTCCCGGGCGGCCGTCACCATGATCACGTCCGTCTGGTGCCCACGCCGCCGCATCTCCTGGACGACCTCCAGGCCGGTCCGGTCGGGCAGGTAGTGGTCGAGCAGGATCAGGTCGAGGCGCGGCAGCCGTTCCACGCTGCGCAGCGCCTCCGAGGCGCTGTGCGCCTCGCCCGCGACGTGGAAGCCCGGCACCTTCTCGACGTAGGCGGCGTTGACCCGCGCGACCCGCGTGTCGTCGTCCACGACCAGGACCTCGATCATCGGGACTCCTCCTCGGCAGCGGTGTTCACGGGGGTGGGGGCCGGTACCGCGCGGGCGGCGGGGACGGGTTCCAGGTCCGCCTCCGCCAGTGCCTCGGGCAGGACGACCACGAATTCCGCGCCTCCGCCGTGCGCCGCGTCGACGGTGGCGCTGCCGCCCTGCCGCTCGGCCAGCCTGCGCACCAGCGACAGCCCGATACCGCGCCGCCGGTGCGCAGGCGGCTCCTTGGTCGACCATCCCGCCGTGAACACCAGCTCGCGGTGTTCCGCCGGAATCCCGGGCCCGGTGTCGCGCACCCGGAGCGTGGCGGCGCGCCCCTGTGCGCGCAGTTCGACCTCCACGCGCGCGTGCGGCGTCCCAGCGGTGGCGTCGAGGGCGTTGTCCACCAGGTTGCCGACGATCGTGACGAGCCCCCTGGGGTCGACCAGCCGGTCCGGCAGCCGCGTCCGGTCCGACACCCAGAGGGTCACCCCGCGTTCCGCCGCGACGGTCGCCTTGCCGACCAGCAGGGCCGCCAGCAGCGGGTCCTGGATCCGTTCGGTGATCTGCTCCGCGGTCACCCGGTGATCGCCGACCACCTCCCCGACGAACTCCACGGCGTCGTCGTACATCTCCAGTTCGAGCAGCCCCAGCAGGGTGTGCATGCGGTTGGCGTGCTCGTGGTCCTGGGCGCGCAGGGCGTCGATCAGGCCGCGCGTCGAGTCCAGCTCCCGGCCGAGCTGCTCCAGCTCGGTGCGGTCGCGCAGGGTGGCGACCGCACCTCCGTCGTCGGTGGGCATCCGGTTGGCCACCAGGACCCGCTGGCCGCGGACCGTCAGCAGATCGGTGCCGGTCACCCGGCCCGCCAGGACATCGGCCGTGCGCCCCGAGCCGAGCGCCTCGTCGGGGGAGCGGCCGACGGCCTCGGCGCCGAGGCCGAGCAACCGCTGCGCCTCGTCGTTGAGCAGCCGCATCCTGCCCCCTCGGTCCAGGGCGACCACGCCCTCCCGGATGCCGTGCAGCATGGCCTCGCGCTCCGCGAGCAGGCCCGCGATGTCCGAGAAGGCCAGGTCGCGGGTCTGCCGCTGCACCCGGCGCGAGATGAGCCAGGCCGCCAGCGCGCCCACGGCCAGGGCGCCGCCGGCGTACGCGAACAGGCCCGGAATGGCGTGGATCAGCCGTGCCCGAACGCTGTCGTAGGCGATGCCGACCGAGACCGCTCCCACGATGTCGCCGTCGGCGTCGCGCAGGGGCACCTTGCCGCGTGCGGAGCGGCCGAGGGTGCCGTCGTCGATCTCCATCACGTCCCGTCCGGCCAGCGCCTGCCCGGGATCGGTCGAGACGACCTCGCCGATCCGTGACGGGTCGGTGTGCGACCAGCGCACGCCCTGCCGGTCCATGACGACGACGTACTCGGCCTGCGTGGCCTTCCGGATCCGCTCCGCCTGCGTCTGCACCGGCCCGTCCGTCGCCGGACGGGTGGTCCGCAGTTCCTCGGCGACCTGCGGCTGCTGCGCGGTGGTCTGCGCGATCGCCAGCGCCCGGCGCATCGCCTGGTCGTCCAGCTGGTCACCGAGCGGCGCCAGGAACAGCCCGGTCGCGAGCACCGCGACTCCCGCGGCGATCGCCAGCTGCATCAGCAGCACCTGCGAGAACACCCGCCGCGGCAGGCCGAGGCGCCTGCGGCGTGCGGGGGGAGTGGAGCTCATACCCATGACCGTACGTGGGAGGTGGGGGCATCCCGTAGAGGGATGTGGCGCGGATCTCCCGTACGTGCTCCGGGCGGGCCGGTCCGTCCGTGCGTTCCGGGCGGGCCGCTGCGTCCACGCGTGACGGGCATGCGGGTGCGTCCACGCGTGACGGGCATGCCGGTGCGGCCCCGCGTGACGGGCGTGCCGGTGCGTCCACGCGTCCGCGCGGGCCGGTGCGTCAGCTCGCGAGCGCCGATGTCACGGTCAGTGCGCGCACCGCCGTGACCTCCATGCGTGCCGGTGAGCCCAGGACCGAGGCCCCGCAGCTCTCCGGGCGCGGCGGCGACGAAGCGCCCTGGGTGACGGTGACCCGCCAGTGCCGCCCGTCCGCGTGGGCCAGGGTCACCTCCCAGCGGGGTGCGGCACCGTCCGTCCGCAGGATGCTCAGCGCCCCGGCCGTGTCCTCGCCCAGGGTCGCGCGCAGGGCCAGCTCGGCGGCCTGGCCGGGACGCTCCCACGCCGAGTTCCCGCGGCAGCCCTCGACGACGATCCGGCCCTCCCGGGCGCCGTGCAGGATCTGCTTGACGTCATGGGCCTGGACGCGGCCGTAGACGTATCCGTGGGGCAGGACGAGCACGGTCGGCGAGAAGCGGTGGCCTCCCAGGTGCGTGACCTCCCAGACGCCCGCCGCCCCGGAGGCGGCGAGCTCGGCCGCAAGTGGGCGGCCCAGGAGTGCGCAGCAGCGGTCCCGCTTGCCGTTGGTGCAGACGAGAGCCAGGGGATCGCCGAGATGGGGGCCGCCGTCGAGGGCCGAGTCGAAGCCGCGGTGATCGCCCCGGCCGAGCGCCGCGAAATCGAGGTCGAGCAGTCGTCGGGGGTCCCTGATCGTGGTGGCGTGCACCCACACGTTTCCCGGCACGGTGTGGGCCGCGTACACCCTGCGTTCGACCGGAGTACCGCGGTCCGCGTGCCGTCCGGGCCTGCGGATGAGTGCGACGCGCACGCCCGTACCCTTCACCGCCTCTTCCAGGGTGCGGCCGAGTGCGGGGTCCAGGTGGCTCGACGTCAGCGCCTTGGCGCCCCACGGGCCGGGCTGTTCGAGCAGCAGCCAGGTCGTCGCAGTGGGCGCGGTGCCCGAAACGGGCTCGTCGAGGTCCCGGGAGACGGTTGAGCACGTACTCACAGAGGTGAGCCTAACCTGACTTGCCGCGCGGTGACTTCCCACCGCGCGGGAACGCTACTCCGGCGGTGGCTGCGGCGGCCGCGGGCCCGTATAGAGCCCGCTCGGCCGCATCCGCAGGGGGCGCTCCCCGTACTCCTCCAGCGCGTGCGCGATCCAGCCCGCCGTGCGGGCCACCGCGAAGATCGTCTCGGCCGCGGAGGGTGCCATGCCGGAAGAGGCGGTGAGGACGGCGAGGGCCAGGTCGACGTTGGCGTGCAGCGGGGTGTGGCGGGCGGCGGTGGCCTGGACGTCCCGGGCCGCGGCGAGGGCGGGCCCGGCTCGCGGGATGTCCTCCAGGAGCGCGAACAGGGCACGCGCGCGTGGGTCCTCGCCGGGGTAGAGCCGGTGCCCGAGGCCCGGGATGCGCCGGCCGGCCCGCAGCTCCTCGGCGACCACGGGTGCCGCGTTGCCCTGGTCGAGCACCTCCAGCAGCATCCGGTGCGCGAGCCCGCCCGCTGCGCCGTGCAGCGGCCCCTCGATCACGCCGAGCCCGGCGGACACCGCGGCGTAGGCGTGCGCCCGGGCCGACGCCGCCACGCGCACGGCGAGAGTGGAGGCGGCCAGATCGTGGTCGACGAGCAGGGAGAGCGCGGTGTCCAGGGCGTGCAGGGTCGGCTCGTCGGCGGGACGCCCGCTGAGCCGGGTCCACAAGCGGTGGGCGAGAGGGGACCGGTCGTCGCCGTCGCGCGCTACCGGCGGCAGCGCGGCCACCAGGGTGGGGATGAGGATGCGCGCGGTGCCCAGTACCGCGTCCTCCGACAGGTCGAAGCGGAGCGGGTCCGCGACCGCGGCGGCGATCGCCGCGACCCGCAACCGGTCGGTGGGGGCGGCGTGTTCGGGCAGGGCGCCGACGGCCCGGCGGGCGACGGTCACGGAGGACTCGGGCGCGGAGAAGGCGGCGCCTGAGCGCAACTCCCCGGTCCAGAGCCATTCGGCGACCTCTTCGTAGCTGTGGCGCGTGGCGAGTTCGACCGCGTCGACGCCCCGGTAGTAGTACCGGTCGCTCTCGATGAGCGTGATGCGGGTGCGCACGGCCAGTTCCTGGCCGGAGGCCGCGGGGGTGCCGGTGTCGCGCCGGTTGCGCCGGGCGAGGGCCCGTACCTCCTCCGCGTCGAAGGTGCTGCCCCTGCCGTCGTGGGTGCGCCGGCTGCCGAGCCGGCCGCGACTGACGTACGCGTACACGGTCTCGGGTTTCACGCCGAGGAGTTCGGCCGCCTCCTTGGTGGTCAGGCGCCGTGCGGCGTCGTCCGGGCGGCCGTGGTCTTGATCGCGCATGGGGTCACCGTATCGATCCTGAAGGTCCGTCCTGAGCCGTATATTGATTGAATCAATATTGACAGGGATCTGGTCAAGTATAGACAGTTGACTCAAGTTCGAGGAGGTAATCATGTCTGTCAACAAAACCGCGACCGGTCCGTCCCCAGCGGCTTCCGTCGAGGTGCCGCGCGGGCTCGCCGGCGTCGTGGTGGCCGAGACCGAGGTCGGCGACGTGCGAGGGCTCGAGGGCTTCTACCACTACCGCCAGTACTCGGCCGTCGAGCTCGCGCACAGCCGCCGCTTCGAGGACGTCTGGCATCTCCTGGTGCACGGGGAACTCCCGGACGCGCGGCGTGGGGCGGCCTTCGCCGCCGAGACCGCGGCGATGCGGAGCCTCCCCGACGCGGTACGCGCGGCGCTCCCCGCCATCGCGGCGGCCGGCGGGCATTCCGGTCCGCTCGCCGGCATGCGCACGGCCCTGTCGCTGCTGGGCGCGGCCCGGGGCTTCAGGCCCGTGTACGACCTGTCGGCCGAGGAGCGCCGCCAGGACACCGTGGTGGCCGCGGCCGCCGTCCCGACCCTGCTGACCGCCCTGCACCGGCTGGCACGCGGATTCGAACCGGTCGAGCCGCGCGAGGACCTGTCCTACGCGGCGAACTACCTCTACATGCTGACGGGCGAGGAGCCGAACGCCCGGCGCACAAGGGCGATCGAGCAGTACTTGATCTCCACCATTGACCACGGCTTCAACGCGTCAACGTTCACCGCGCGGGTCATCGCCTCGACGGGCGCGGACGTCGCGGCGGGCCTCACGGGCGCCGTGGCGGCGCTGTCCGGGCCCTTGCACGGCGGTGCGCCCAGCCGGGCGCTGGACACCCTGGACGCCATCGGCACTCCGGAACGCATCGACGGCTGGATCCGCGAGCGGGTGCTCGCCGGTGACCGCATCATGGGCTTCGGCCACGCCGTCTACCGCACCGAGGACCCGCGCTCCAGGATGCTCCGTGAGGTGGCGCGGGGGTTCGGCGGTCCGCGCGTGGAGTTCGCCGTGGAGGTGGAGCGCCGGGTCGAGGCGATCCTCGCGGAGCTGAAGCCGGGGCGGGAGCTGCACACCAACGTCGAGTTCTACGCGGGCGTGGTCATGGAGCTGTGCGGTCTGCCGCGCGAGATGTTCACCCCGACGTTCGCCGCGGCGCGGGTGGTGGGATGGAGCGCGAACATTCTGGAACAGGCGAGGGACTCGAAGATCATCCGTCCGGCGGCGCGGTATGTCGGGCCGGGGGCGCCGGTCGGGGTGCCGGCGCCCGCTTGAACACGCAGCCCGGCACGATCATGTGCCGGGCTCGGGCGGTGGGTCTACGCGGGAGGGTCCTCGGGGGTGTTGTCGCGGCGCCCGCGCCATGAGAGAACAGCCATGATCATCGCCGCGAGGCCGCCCAGGAATCCGCCGACGGCGCCCACCAGGTTGGCTATATCAGACATCGGGGATGTCCGCCTTGGCCCGGATGAGGGTCTCCCGGCTCACGACGACGATGCGTTCGTAGTCGGCGCGGGCGGCGTCGGCAGGCAGTTCACGCTCCAGCGCCTCGGTGGCCTCGGTGCCGATGACGGCGAAGTTGCCGTCGCTCAGCTCGAAGACGTCCGGGCAGGTGGATCCCGTGGTACTGCCACGAGCGCTGGGAGGCACACCGATGCGGCGCACGATTTTCAAGGGGTACCGGTCCTTAGAGACAGGGGCTGGCGGAGTGACGAGGCCACACCGTACTGGGTGAATGCGGACCACAGTGGCCCCCAGGCCGAAAGACACTCCGTCGCTAACTCCGTTGGGTGGCCTCAGTCGTTCGGAGGCGTGCCCACGACCCACCACTCGTCCGTGTCGGCCTCGTCCAGGTCCCTGACGAGAGCGTCGACCACCCGCCCCAGACGGGCTTCCTCGGAGCGCTCGTCGAGGGAGGCTCGCATGTTCCTGGACGCCTCCCAGTACTCACGGAAGATCGGGCTCTGGAAGAACTCCCGCAAGCGCCCCTGGAGCCCTTCCTGATCCAGGAGTCCTGCCTGATGCACGTGGTAGAGGTTCACGTACCAGGCGTTCGCGTAGAAGAACTGGCGGCGCCGTTCGGCCGGGATGCCCTTGTCGTAGGTGTCGATCACCTCGGCGAGGGACGGGTCGTCGATCGCCCTCGTGAGCAACTCCCAGTGCATACGCTGCTGATGCGCCAGCGACTGCCGCCGACTGGTCAGCTCCTCCAGCTCCAGTATTCGCTCCTGCAAGCGCACCGTCTCCAGCCGCCACTGCCGCGCGGCCAGCGACAGTCCCGCCGTGGCGAGCAGCAGCCCGGTCGCCGCGGAGCCGAACCTCCCCGTGATCTTCTTGCGTGTGGCCATGTCAACCCCCGAATCAGGCGACCGCCCGCCGGTCGTCGAGTGCGGGTCGGCTGACGGGGACCGGCGAGCGATGGGCGGCGCGTGCCACCTCCAGAGTGCCGAGCGGCGCTGATCGGCGGGGAGGCGGAGAGGAGGCGCACGGAGGGAAGCGAGGGTCGCACACTCCGGCGCCTTGCCAGACGCATGCCCCGAGAGTGCTGCTAACAATCGTTCACTCCGCGTCGGTCGCGGCGACTCGTATCCTGAGCAGGCCATTCCGCGCGCGGTGCACGACGTGCCGCGCAACGGCGTACGCGTGGGTGAGAGAGAGGTCGCACGGTGGGGCAGCGCCCGACACGGCAGCAGATTCCGGTCGTCGTACTCGTCGGGTTCCTCGGCTCCGGGAAGACCACACTCCTCAACCACCTCCTCCACCGCAGCGGAGGCAACCGGATCGGCGCCGTCGTCAACGACTTCGGCTCGATCGAGATCGACGCGATGGCGGTCGCCGGCGCCCTCGGCGACTCCACCGTGTCGCTCGGCAACGGCTGCCTGTGCTGTGCCGTGGACGTGAGCGAACTCGACGGGTACCTGGCGCGGCTCGCCCGGCCCGAGGCCGGCATCGACGTCATCGTCATCGAGGCGAGCGGCCTGGCCGAACCGCATGAACTCGTGCGCATGGTGCTCGCCGGCGAGCAGCCGGAGGTCGTCTACGGCGGACTCGTCGAGGTCGTCGACGCCGCCGAGTTCGACGACACGCGCGCCCGGCACCCCGAGATCGACCGGCACCTGGCCCTGGCCGACCTGGTCGTGGTCAACAAGACCGACCGGGCCGAGGACGCGGAGCGCGTGCTCGCCCTCGTCCGCTCGCTCAGCGACGGCGCCGCCGTCGTGCCCGCCACCTACGGCCGTATCGACCCCGCGTTCCTCTACGAGTGCCGGCCGAGCGAGGAGCGCGTGGGGCAGCTGTCCTTCGACGACCTGCACGACCGCGACGCGCACGGCGCTCACGCCGAGCACCTGCACGCGGCGTACGACACCCTCTCGTTCGTCTCCGACGAGCCGCTCGACCCGCGCCGGCTCATGCGGTTCCTCGACAGCCGGCCCGCGGGCCTGTACCGGATCAAGGGGTACGTCGACTTCGGCCCGTACGACCCGCGCAACCGGTACGCCGTGCACGCCGTGGGACGCTTCCTGCGCTTCTACCCGGAGCCCTGGCCGCCCGGCGCCGCCCGCCGCACCCAACTCGTCCTCATCGGCTCGGGCATCGACGCGCCCGCCCTCGTCAAGGAACTCGAAGCCTGCCGCGGCGACACCCCGCACGCCGACGAGCACGGCATGTGGGGCGTCCTGCGCTACGTACCGTCCCCGGACGGCGAATCCCCGGACGGCGAGGAGCCGCCGCCCACCGCCTAGTGATCTGGTCTTGAGTTCACGTCTCGCCACGTGAGTCGTGGTTCGTTTCAGATTTCGGCTCGGGCGGTGACAGCGGCTGGAGGCTGCGGTCTGCTGGAGGAATGGGGGACAGCAGGCTGC
>NZ_QHJH01000024.1 GCF_003947455.1 Streptomyces sp. WAC 04229
CCACCAAAACCACCCCAGAGTAATTGTCCGCCGCCTTCAAATGTTTAAAAAAACAAGCCCCCGCAGACACGCCGCGCCGCCACTACGTGGCGGCCACGGGGCTACGCTCCGCGTAGCCCGGACGGCTCCGCCGTCCGATACGGCCAACTCCGTTGTCCGCGGCTCGAATTGCTCCGCAATTCGGCCTACAGAAATTCGCTTCGCGAATTCCTGGGCTGGCTGCGTCCACCGAATCCACGCGGCCTGGAGGAGCATCCGTCACAGCTCGTATCGGATAACCAGAGTCCGCTCCGCGGCCCTCCAGACAATCAGTGTAAACAGCAACTTACTCAAAAATAAAGGAAACTGATAATGCGTCATTAACTGGTGACACGACATCGGTAATTACAATCACTATCTTCACTCCGCCCCCGCAAACCAACTCCCTGAAAAAACACGGCCCGAATTCCCAATTCGCTGTGAAAGTAGATCAGCAATCAACACACACAACAACAACGACCCGGAATCGTCAACCCATGGCAATGCAGAACACCACACCAACCACAGAGCGCCACATGGTGCGTATCCAAGAATCAGTCAGCGAGAAAACACCGTCAACAAGGCAATGGCCCAAGTTAATTGACGGCCAAACAGCAGATGAGGGGAGCCCGCCACCTACCCTCGCACGCGCCTCTTAGAACTCCTAACGAAATGATCTTCGAGCTGGTTGGATCACTCCGGGACTGACGACCTGGGGGTGTGCGGTGGCGCGGCCGAAGCTGTGGGGGAAGTCGAAGACGAGCTGTGGGCGGTGATCGAGCCGTTGCTGCCCAAGGTGGAGCGTCCGACGCGGCATCCCGCTCGCCGCCACCCTGACTGAGGGCAGTCGCAACGATGAAACCCAGCTAATCCTACTTCTCCAAGCCGTGCCGCCCGTTCGTGGCAAGCGCGGCCGGCCCCGACGTCGCCCCGGCAGTGCCGGCCGACCGCGGCTACGACCCCGACAAATACCGCCGCCTGGTCTGGTCCTCGGGGTGAGGCCGCTGATCGCCCGCCGTGGCACCGAGCACGGATCCGGACTTGGTACCCAACGCTAAGTCGTGGAACGCGCGTTCGCCCATTTACATGGGTTCCGCCGCTTTCGAAGCCGCTGGGAGATACGTGACGACATCCACGGAGCGTTTCTCACTCCGGTTGCGCGCTCATCTGCTGGCGACGCCTGATGCGATCGCGTGGAAGGAGTGCTGGGGTGAGACGACGTGCCGGACTTCCGGACGTCGAAGTGGTGGAGAGTGCATGGAACATTTCATCCAGCACGCCACGGCAAAGAGCGGCACGTCCGAAGCACTCAATGCGGTCATCGCCTCCGGTATCGATCCATACTCCGACAGCCGCGCACTCCTTACCGACGCTGTCGCCACCCTCCTCGCGGTCGGCGCCCGAGACGGAAGCCTGCGAACGGACGTCGCCCCGCCCATGTCCTACGCCTCATGGGTGGCATCGCATCTTCCGTGCAGCACGGCACCAAAGAGCAAGCCCGTCCGCTCCTCGACCTCTTCATGGAGCGCTGACCAAGGATTCGACCGCAAGCTGAACCCGAGCTCCCGGACCGGCACCCCAACGCGAGCGCAGCCACGGTCAATTCATCGAGTGGCTCCGTCGGTTCACGAGGTTCTGGACACATGCCGCGTACAGAGTTCCGAGCGCATTCCGTTAGGAGTTTTTAGCGGCCCAACAAAGGCGTTGGACGCGGTGGTGGGTGATCAGGCAGATGGCCAGTCCGAAAAATGCTTCGTGGATGTCGTCGCATCGTTCCCAGCGGATGCGCAGGCGGCGGGCCGGAGCGTCGCGTGCGAAGGCCGCGACGTCTCGTACGTCTACCGGCTGGATCGTCCTGTCCGGCTGGCCGGGAGCGAGGATCGCGCCGCCGCGCTTGCACCGCGGGGCCACCAGAGCAGGCGGCCGACATGAACACCGAAACAGAGGATCACGCCGGGGCGCCTTTCGGCGTGTGAGCGCAGGGACAATTTAACTTGGGTCGCAGCCCTAGCGGCCACGTCCAACTGCGGTTTCTGGCCGGTTCTCCCGCAGGTCCGGCCAGTTGACTTGCGGAGTGCGTGTGCTATTCGATGCGGGGGCGTTCTGGGCGTGGAGCGCACCGCCTGGCACCCCGTCGACCCGTGGGGCTTTCTGTGCAACGCTGGGCGGATCCGATTTCGTATTGGGGTGTGTCCGTTGGAGGGGTCTATTGGCATGCTTGAGACTGGTTCGAGTTCGGAGGACTGGATCAGCAGGTTTCATCTGGCGCCGGACAGTCCAGTGCGGCTCGTATGCCTGCCGCACGCCGGAGGGTCGGCAAGCTTCTTCTTTCCTGTTTCCGTGGCTCTCGCACCCGCGGTGGAGGTATTGGCGATCCAGTACCCCGGTCGTCAGAATCGGCTCGATGTGCCGCCGATCGACAATCTTTCAGAATTGGCGGATGAGATCTTCGGCGCGCTACGGCTCAGGATCGATGACAGGCCGCTGGCCTTGTTCGGGCACAGCATGGGTGCTGTGCTCGCGTATGAGGTAGCGCTTCGTCTGCAGCGGAGCGGTCTTCCGTCGCCGGCTCGGCTCTTTGTCTCCGGTCGGCAGGCCCCGTCCTGCTATCGAGACGGACGGACTCATCGGGCGTCCGATGACGAGGTCGTGGCTTCGATCCAGGCGCTGAGCGGCACCAGCCAGGCGATTTTGGACGATCCGGAGATGCTGGCGATGATCCTTCCGGCGATCCGCAGCGACTACCACGCCGTCGCGGGGTACCGGCACGACCCGGGTCAGGTACTCGACTGTCCGGTGACCGTGCTGCACGGCGAAAGCGATCCGCAGGTGTCGATCGACGAGGCACGCGCTTGGGCGGAACACACTACTGGGCAGACCGACGTGCAGGTGTTTCCGGGTGAGCACTTCTTTGTCGTCGACCGCAGTCGTGAGGTGATCGGACTGCTGTCACGGGAGTTGCGCGACCTGTGCGCGGGACTGAACCGATGAATCATTTTCGGGGAGTCAGCCCCTTACAGAGAAGGAGGGAGAACAATGATGCGTGTTGAAGTCGACGTTCCCAGCTGTGTTGCTTCGGGTCAGTGCGTGATGCTCGCCCCCGACGTCTTCGACCAGCGTGAGGAGGACGGCAGCGTCGTGCTCCTTGATGAAACTCCGCCTCATGAGCTGCATGACGTCGTGGGCGAGTCGGCCACGATGTGCCCCGCGCAAGCGATTCGTCTCGCGGAGTCGTGACCGTCGCCGAGACCCTCCACTGGTTGGGCCGCGAGGAAGCCCTGTCCGGAGCCTGGGCCCCCGGGCCGGCTGCCCCTGCGCGGCGGTCGGCGGCTCAGCCCGGGAGTTCCTTCCAATAGCGGGCGGAAAGCGTGCAGCGGTCGTCGTATCCGTGGTGCTGGTAGAAGGCGTTGGCATCGAGCCGGGAGCGCAGGGTCGTCACTTCGAGGGCGGAGCAGTCCCACTGTCGCGCCAGTTTTTCGGCGGCGAGGATCAGCCGGCTGCCCGCTCCTGTGCGGCGGGCCGCCTCGTCGACGACGAGGCTCTCGATGCGGGCCCAGTGCCCGGTTTTCTCGAGGTACGGGACGGCGTGCAGGGAAAGGCAGCCGATGACGCGTTCGTTGTGCTCAGCCACCAGGACAGCGCTGAACGGATCGTCGAGCCATAGGGTGAAGCGCTTTTCGACGTCGGGTGTCGTACTGGGGTACCCGAGTTGGCCCAGGAGGCCGGCGATCTGGTCGGCATCCGAGAGAGTGGCTCGGCGTACGGTGACTGTCACCTCGTCAGCCTACTGCGGTTGAGGTTGCGGCGTGGTGACCGTCCGGGCTGTTCTCGCCGGCCCCGTCACCGTGGCCCCTGACTGCCGCTGGGCGCTTCGACATCGAAGTCGCTGTCCCATCCCGTGCTGGGGGTCTCGGCGGGAAGGAGCGCGTCGGCTATCCGCCAGAGTGCGGCTTTTCGGGAGCCTTTGAGAAGCACGACGTCCCCGGCGCGCAGTTCGTCGCGCAGGAGCGCCGTTGCGGCTTCGACGTCCGGCACCAGTTCAGTACGGGTGTCCTTGCTTGCGCTTCTCGCCGCGGCTTCATGGATCTGGCGGGCGTCCTCGCCGATTACCACGATTCTGTCGGCGGACTGCGCGGCGAGCCGTCCCCAGCTGTCGTGCCTGGCGTCTTTGGAGAAGTTGGGGTCGTGTGCCGTCCCGAGCAGCGCCCACTTTCGTGCATCGCCGGTCGTGGCCATCGCGGCCAGGGTGCGCAGGGCAGCCCGCACCGATCCCGAGCTCACGTTGCGCGCGTCGTCGATCAGGGTGACTCCCTCGGGCGTCCGGTGGACCGCCATTCGGTGCGGGGGTGTCGAGCGGTCGTTTTGCAGACCCGCGATGACCTCGTCGCATGTGGCACCGAACTCCAGGGCGACTGCCGCGGCGGCCAGCGCGTTGTCGATCTGGTGCTCACCGTGGGTCGGCAGGGCGACTCGTGCGGAATCACTGATGTCGGGGAGGTTGAGCCGCATGGTGAACCGCGGTCTCGCTTGACTGTCGAGTTCGATTGCGGTGGCGCGCACGTGTGCTTGGGCGGTGCGTCCGGTCAGCACGACTCGGGCCGAGGTCCGGTGCGCCATGGCGGCGACGCGCGGGTCGTCGGCGTTGAGAACGGCGACCCCGCCGGCTGATGCGTGCGGCAGTGCTTCCACGAGTTCGCCCTTGGCGGCGGCGATGGCGTCCTGGGAGCCGAACCTGTTGAGATGGGCGTCGCCGACGTTGAGTACGACGCCGACGCGGGGCGGTGCCGTTGCGCAGAGCTTCGCCATGTGACCGATGCCTCTGGTGCCCAGTTCGAGGACGAGGTGCTGGGTGTCTTTGTCGATCCGGAGGATCGTCCACGGTTGTCCCAACTCGTTGTTGAACGATCGCGGTGATGTGATGGTCGGTCCGAGCTGGGCCAGTAGGTGTCCGATGAGGTTCTTGGTGGAGGTCTTCCCGACCGACCCGGTCACCCCGACAACTGCGCAGTTGGGGACTTGACGCAGCACATGGTTTGCGAGCTTCGCCAGTGCGGCCAGCACTGCCGCGCCGGATCCGTCGTGGTCGCCCGCCAGCGCGAGCACATCGGTGGGGTTGCGGCTGCCCAGCGACGGTACGAGGACTGCGGGTGCTGTCACCTCGTGTGCCGTGAGCACCGCGACGGCTCCTCGGGCGAGCGCCTGCTCGGCGAACTGAAGGCCGTCGGAGCGTTGTCCCGGCAGTGCCACGAAGAGCGATCCGGGTCCCACTTTCCTGCTGTCGAACTCGACGGTGCCGCGAACTTGCTGCGTGCCGTCCGCCCGGTGGAGGCGGCCGCCCACCACGCCCGCAACGGTGTTGAGATCGAGCGGGATCATTATTCCTCCACGGAGTCGATGTGCTGTGGCTGCGGAGCGTCGGCCAGGCGCAGGGTGGTGTCCTCGGGCCGTGGCGGCGGGCCGGTCTCGAGGTAGGACGGATGGTCGAAGAGGTGCTGGCCGCTCAGATCGTTCTGCCGGCTCAGAAAGAGCTGAAGTTTCTTTCGGTCGTCCGACCAACCGAGACCGTCGAAGAATTCCATGCCGGTGAACCTTGTTTTGTATCGGGCGCCTTCGTAGTAGCACGTGCCCAAATACACGTGGGAAAGGCCGTGGTGTTGTAGCTCGCTGATCACACTGCTCATCAGGTGCGAGCCGACGCTCGTTTTCCGGTACCGCGTGTCGTAGAAGGCCAGAGCGTAGTAGGCGATGGGTGGTTCGACGTACAGGGTGCCCAGCGCTGCTGGCGAATTGTCGGTGGTATCCGTCAGCGTCAGCAGATGTGTCGTCATGGGTGAGTTCAGGCGGGCCGTCAGGTCTGCGGTGCGAAATGGACGGCCTCGCCGCGTGAGCCACCACGAACTTTCGTTCATGTAGCGCACACACATGTCTGCCCAGTCATCCGGCCCGGCGAGCTGCGCACGCGGGAGAAATGCGCGGCGGAGCGTGTCGCACTGTCTCCTGACGTAGCGTTCGCGTCTGCTTTCCGTGTACCTGGCGAGGTCGATGCGCACGCTGCGGGCCAGGTAGAACCTGGTCAGCTCGCGGTTGCTCGGCAACATGCCGTAGCCGAACGCGGTGGCGGCCGTCTCGCCGTCTTCCGGAAAGCCCAGCACCTGGTACGGCGCGAGATGGTTTTCGTAGTCAGGGGTGGTTTCCGAGAAGGCCAGTCTCATGGAACGTATCCATCGATGTCGAGGCCGGTTTCGATGAGATCGAACAGTCGTGCTGGATTGGCGTTTATGTGGTCGCCGTCAGGGTGGTACTGAAAGTGCAGGTGTGCTGCCCTTGGCGGAATCGACGTGCCGTCGGCGACAGCGCCGCCGGTGTGGCCGAGGTAACCGATGACCGTGCCCGCGGTGACGGCAACCGGCCGTTCGCTCGTGCCGATGAATTCTGCCGGGAACGCGTCTGCCGGGCATGCGGGGTCGGTACCCAGGTGAAGGTAGTGGTAGAGGGCGCCGCTTATCCCGGTCAACCGCACGCGATGACCCCCGCTTCGGCCTTCCACGGCCAGGATGAACTCCGCGGTTCCCCCTTCCACGGCCAGCAAGGGGGTGCCGATCGGGGCCTTGAGATCGATGCCCTTGTGCACGTGGTTTTCGCTCCTCCGGTGGTGCCAGCCGCCTCGGCCCGGCTCACCGGCGTCAGCCCCCCGAAGTTCCGGCCGCTCCCGGAAGTCTGCCCAGCTCATTCCCGCGACAGGGAACACGAAGTCCGGCACGTTTTGTCACACCCCTTTTTCGGTTCTTTATCAGTCGACTCGGCTGCGCAGGCCCGTGGTCCGGTGTGCTGGGGCCGCCGCTGCTGTCAGCGCACAACAGGACACGAGGACGGCTGCCGCTACGCCCCAGCCGGCGATGCCAAGGGTGGCGATGATGCTGGCCAGAATCGAGCCGGCGATGTTGCCGACGGTTCGGCCCAGGGCGAAGACCGACTGGTACCGGCCGTGCATCGCCGGGTCCGCCAACTCGTAGCTGTAGGTCCATGCTGCCGCCGCGGTCCACATCTCGCCCAGTGTGAACAGCGCGATGCCGGTCACCAGCATCGCGATCGCGGCACCGGTCGCGGTCGTACTGGCGAAGGCGATGAGGGTGAAGGCACCGGCGAAGGCAGCTCCGCCGAACAGCGTCACCTTCGATGCGCCGGCCAGATCGGCAGCGCTTCGGGACAAGCGCACCTGGAGCAGGACTACCACGGTGGTGTTCAGGAACAAGAGAAACCCGGTGAGGCCCGGCGGCGCGTGCGTGTGCGCGACGATCCACAGCGGGACCGCCACGGTGAGTATCCGGGCGCGCGCGGTGAGAAGGCCGCACAGAATGGCCATCACCACGTAGCGCACATCGGCGATCGCTGTTCGGGGGGACTTCCGTTCGGGAGCCGTTTGCGGACAGGGGCCTTTGACGGTGCACGGGATGGTCGCGGCGATGGCGAGCGCCGTACACAGAAAGATGGCCGTGTAGGCCGCGCGGGTGTCGGCCTGCAGCAGCGGCACGACGGCCAAGGTGCCGATCGCGTACCCGACATTCGAAAGCGAGCGGGCGTAGGCCTGGTACCGGATCCGGTCGTCGGGTCCCATGACGCGCCCGACCAGTGCACGCTGTCCGACCGACATGCCGAGCAGTGCGGAGTTCGAAACGC
The DNA here is from genome assembly GCF_003947455.1 of Streptomyces sp. WAC 04229. Classification (GTDB taxonomy): domain Bacteria; phylum Actinomycetota; class Actinomycetes; order Streptomycetales; family Streptomycetaceae; genus Streptomyces. The sequence continues at coordinate 7,696 of NZ_QHJH01000024.1, forward strand.
TCTCGAAAAGTATGAACGTGCAAAGGGAGCCGATCCAGACGAAGCAGGTCGTTGCCGTGGCCGCCAGGGCGGTTGAAACGACAATTACCTTGCGTGGGCCGAAATGGTCCACTGCCGGGCCGATCGCGAACAACGCGGCGAAGCTGATTGCCCCGACCGCGGCCATGCCGATGCCGACATCGGCTTCCGGGAGACGTACGGAGCGAACGAGGAAAATGGCTGCTGTGGCCAGGATCGCTCCGGTGCCGATGGAGGTGAAAAGCTGGCCCAGAAGCAGGTAGTTGGACTTTCCGAACGAGGCCAACGGCGCAGCTTTCCCGTGCAGCCATGTTCCACGCATGAGATGAAGCGCACCCCCTGCTTGGTCACGTGCCGGCTTGTCAAGGGAAGTTCACGTCGTCGCGTTCGACGAGGGCGGCGGCCACGGGGATGTCTTGGGCGGAGTCGACTTCGGCCCACTCGTCGGAGGTCGCGTGCAGCACGTCCAGCCCATGGGTGATCGCCAGCTTTCGCATCGCGAATTCGTACCAGTCGCCGATCCGGCCCGCTGCGAGCATCTCGTCGATGGCCGACGAGAACCGGGCCGCGTTGGCTCCGCTCCATCGGCTTACGCCGAAGAACTCGCCCTGGCGCGGCGATGGTTCGAGGTCCTTTCCGAAGTCGACGGCCCTGCCGTCCTGGATCCGGACCTTCATGTCGATGTCCGCGTATGCCTTGCTCGTGTCGACGGCCAGGACATCTCGCGGGGAATCGACCATCCGCTGCAGGAGGTCGCGGCCGACCAGCACGTCCCCGTCGATCACGCAGAACGGCTCGTCCCAGAACGGCCTGGTCAGCGCGAGGGATACGATGCTGTTGGTCGTGGCGAAGTCGGGGTTCTCCACTAACCGCAACGGCGGCGCTTCGGGGCAGGCACGCAGCGATGTCCGGAGCGTCTCGGACCGGTAGCCGCAGACGACGACGGCTTCGGAGACCTTTGCTTTGGCGAGCCGCCGCATGGTGTGCCAGATCAACGGTGTGCCGGCGATCGGCACCAGAGCCTTCGGCGCCTCCTCGGTGTATGGCCGTAGCCGCGAACCGATCCCGGCCGCCGGAATTATCACTTTCACCCTGTCAGCCTCTCCAGTGCGCGGTCGAGTTGCCCCGGGTCACCCGCGAACGACATTCGGATAAAACGTTCGCCCGCCCGGCCGAACGCCGAGCCGGGCACTACCGCCACACCACACTCGTGCAGCAGGTACTCGGCCACTGCGGAGCCGGTCGAATCCTCCACGTGGATGCCGCGGAGCCGAGCGAATTCGCCTACGTCGACGAAGGCGTAGAACCCGCCGTCGGGAAACTCCGTTCTTGCCAGGCCGGGGAGCTGGGCGACATCGGCCAGGAACCGCTCGCCGTGGCGCCGTGTCTTTGCGGCGTGAACGGTCAGTTCACCGTCCGCTTCCGGGTCGCGCAGCGCTGCCGCGGCCGCCAGCTGGACCGCATGGCTGACCGCGAGCATGAAGAACGTGTGCGCCTTGGCCGCCTCGGTGATGACCGCCGGGCTGCCGGTCATCCATCCGATCCGCCATCCCGACATGCCGAATCGTTTGGAGAGACTGTTGACCGTGATGCCGTGGCCGTGGTGGTCCAGTGCGGCGACCGAGCGGTGCTCGATTCCGTAGGCGAACCGGTCGAGCACCTCGTCATGGATCACGTACAGGCCGTGGTCGGCCGCGAAGGTGCACAGATCCGCCAGTTCGCTCCCGCCGGTCACGCGTCCGGTCGGGTTGCCGGGCGAGTTCACCAAGACGATCCGTGAGCGTTTTGTGAGGTGTTTTCGGAGGTCCGGCACGTGCAAGGTGAAACCGTCGGCCGCGCTGGTCGGGACGCGGACGACCCGCCGGCCGAGCAGCTCGATCATCGGGGGGTAGATCATGTAGGCCGGATCGGCGAGGAGGACTTCGTCACCGGGGTCGGTCACCGTCAGGACCGCGGTCCAGAGCGCGCCCGCCGCACCGTTGGTGACCAGAAGCTGTGTGTCCGGATCGAGGTCGATCCCCTGTTCCGACCGGTAGACCTGGGCAATCGCCGTACGAAGCTCGATGGTGCCCCGGGAGTGCGCGTAGTGGTCTTCGGGCCGAGCGCTTTCGCCGGGACTGCCCGACAGTACGGCCAATCGCTCACCGAAGGACCGCGGCGGGCCGAACGAGGGAAGGCCGACGGTCAGGTCGATCGTTTCCGGATGACGCTGAGCGTACTCCGAGATCCGCTTCGATGAATGTGGCGCAAGTGCACTCAACGCACCGTTCACAGCTGGTCTCCCCTCGCCATCGATGTGACCCGGTAGCCGCGGACCAGCAGATTCAGGCCGATTGCGGCCGTCTCGGCCCAGAGCACCGCCAGTGCGGGTTCCGGGCCCCAACCCGCCCACAGGACAAGGGCGATCGTCAGCACCAGCAGCCGGGCGTCGCTGCCGGCGCTGATCCAGATGAAGGGCTTCTCCGCATGCTTCTTCGGATAGCGCGTGCCGAAGGCGGAGTGGAACTTTTCGGAGCTCACCGCGAGCAGCAGGGCACCGGCCAGGGCCAGGAGGCCGGCCCGGAGTGCCTCCTGGCCGACCGACGAGGACAGCCTGACGGCAAAGGCGATGATCAAGAGCGTTTCGACGATCCGGTCGGTCATCGTGTCGTAGAAGTCGCCGATCGCCGACTGCTTTCCCCTGATCCGGGCGACCTCTCCGTCGCAGCAGGAGAGCACGCCGAAGACCTGCACCAGCAAGGCGCCGGCCAGCAGTTGGCCGGTCAGAATGCAGGCAGCGGCCGCGATGCCTGTGAGTAGGTCGAACGTCGTGACCGTGTTCGGTCCGAACCGGCGCGCGAGCAGCGGTGAGAGGAGGCCGGACAGGCGCCGTTGCACGGTGTGGCAGTAGGCGCCGTCCACGGCGGCCTTCGCGTCTTCGACTTCACTTCCCACGCCGCAGTCCCCCTTCGCCGAGCACGGCGCCGAGCGCGGCCAGCACCTGCGTGACGTCCTTGTCGCCGACGTATCCCATGTGGCCGATGCGCAGCGCACTGTCCTTCCATGTCCCTCGCCCGGACGCAATGTGCACCCGGTGTTCCGTCGCCATCCGCTCCCGGAGGTCGCTCGCCCGCACCCCGGCCGGCGCGAAGAAGGACGTCACGGACGGAGAGGCGTGCGACTGATCGGCCGCGAGCGGCAGCCCCAGGCGGGCGAGTCCGCTGCGGCATTGCCCGGCAAGCTGCTGGTGCCTGGCGAGAACCCGGTCCCAGCCTTCGTCCGAGATCATCCGCAAGGATGCCCGGAGCGCGTGGAAGACGGGGATGGCGGGTGTATAGGTGGTCGTGTTCTCCTGGACGGCCCGGGCCATCGCGCTGAAGTCGAAGTAGTACCGCCGAGCCGGGTTCGCCGCAGCCGCGTCGAGGGCTCGCGTGTTCACCCCGATCAGCGCCAGTCCAGGCGGCGCCATCAGGGCTTTTTGGCTCACGCCGACCGCGACGTCGACCCCCCAGTCCCGCATGAGCACCGGTGTCGCCCCGAGGCTGCTGACGACGTCGACGATCAGCAGTGCGTCACTGCACTCCCGTACCACGCGCCCCAGCTCGGGCATCGGGTTCAGTACGCCGGTGGACGTCTCGTTGTGGGTGATCAGGACTGCGGCCACGGCACGGACCCGCCGGAGTGCGAGCTTGAGATCGCGGGGGTCGGCTGCCTGGCCCCATGGCACCTCGATCAGCTCGACAGCGAGGCCTGCCATCCGGGCGATCTCGGCCATGCGGTGTCCGAAGTACCCGGTCGACATGACGACGACTCGCTGCCCGGGTTGCACGGTGTTGACGACGGCCGCCTCGAGTCCGCCGGTGCCTGAGCAGGTGAAGGGCAGAATGGTCGCGGGGCCTCCGAAAACGGGGGCCAGAGCGTCGAGGACTTCCGAGACGAGGTGGCGGAAGCCCGCCGATCGGTGGCTGATCATGTCGGTGGACAGGGCCGTGCGGACCTTCGGTGGCAAGGGTGTCGGTCCGGATATTCGGAGGTTCACGGTGGGCACCAGATGTCTCCCCTCGAGTGCTCACAGCCGGGACCGCAGCAACTTGAGAACCGGGGCTTTGCGGAGCGCGACCGGATGGTTCTGCGCGCGGTTGTTGCTCAGCGCTTCTTCGAACATCGGCTCGAGGTCGGAGGCGCGCACCCCGACCTCGCCGAGCCGGGTCGGGCAGTCGGCCAGGGACAGCAGCCGCGCGAGGGCGGCTCCGGATTCGGCAGCTGTCCGGGCGCCGAGAAGCGTCAGCAGCTGGTCGGTCTCCTCCTTGGCCATGCGGGACCCTGACGGCTCACGGTCGAGTTCAGCGAGCGTGAAAGGCAGCAGCCAGACCAGATGTAATGCGCATGCGAGTCCGTGCGCCACTCCGAACTGCGCGGTCGTGGGGTACGCGAAGGCGTGTGCCGCTGTGGTGCGGGTCAGATCGATCGCGTGGCCGGCCATGACCGCGGCGCTGCTGAGCAGCTCCCGCTGTCGCGTGGTGGTGTCACGAAAGCCCGTTCGCAGGATGGGAGTCAAGTGCGACAGTGCCCCTCGTGCGAGCGCCCGCGACGACGGGCGGGCACGTGGTGACCACCACGACTCGATGGCGTGCGCGGTGGCATCGAGTGCGCAGTGCGCGGTCAGCGTCGGCGGACACGTCCGCGTGAGCAGGGGATCGATAAGTGCCACATCCGCCCGCACGGCCGGATGGTCCAGTGATTGTTTTCGCCTGCCGAGGTAGATCGTGGCGAAGGTCGTGACCTCGCTGCCCGGGCCGGCGGTTGTGGGTATCACCACGAGCCTCGGTGGTTTCGTTGCCGGCACGGGATCCACGCCGCAAAGGATTCGTTCGGCTTCCGCGCCGGTGGGCGGCAGCAGCCGGACCGCCTTCGCGGTGTCCAAAGTGGAACCGCCACCGATGCCGAGCACGACGTCGGGCCGGTACCGCGCCACGGCGCCCGCGCCTCGGACGACGTCCGCGGCCTGGGGATTCGACACGATGTCGTGGAAGTAGTCGTGGTCGTGTCCCACCAGCCATCCTGCCGCGCCGGTCCTATGCACCGCGTTTGGCGTCGCGACTACGAGAACCCGCTGGGCTCTCATCCTTCGGAGCACTGCCGGCAGCTTCGCGGCAATTCCGGTGCCCGCCAGCACCTCAATGCGGCGTTGCTCGTCCGGTTCACTCACTCCGGCCGCCTGCGCGCGTGGCGGCCAGCTCTTGTTCGAACCTGGCCCGGATCCCGGGGAGGGGCAGGTGCGCACTTGGCCGCGGCGGCACGTCGGTCTCCGCCGCCCGGATGCGCACGGCGACCAGGCACGGGCCCGGTTCCGTCAGGGCCTTGTCCAGCGCGGTTGACAGCTCGGAGCCGTCGGGGCACGTCCAGGCGGCGCGGTAGCCGGCGGCGCGGGCCAGCTTAGGCCAGTCGACCGTGGCGGAGGTGGTCGGCTGGCTTCCGGTGGAACCGTAGGTCCCGTTGTCCAGCACCACATGCAGCAAGTTCGCCGGAGCGAGATGGCCCACGGTCGACATGGTGCCCAGATGCATCAGCGCCGCTCCGTCGCCGTCGAGGACGACGACGCGTCGATCGGGCCGGCGCAGTGCTGTCCCGAGACCCAGGGCCAGCGCGTGTCCCATCGAACCTTGCATGTAGAAGTTGCCCGGCCGATCGGCGGCGGCGAACAGCGCGCGCGAGGTGTAGCCGGTCGTGCTGTAGACCGCGGCGTCCGTAACCCGTGCCGAGACCGTCCGGATCACCTCGGCACGGCTCGGCATCGGCGTCTCGTGCGGGCCGGGGGTGTTCGGGGCCGGCTCGGCCGCTTCGACCGTCCCCTTCGGCACGAGCAGGAAGTACGGCTTGCCGGCTGTCTCGGCCTCCCGCGCGCGCGCCAGCGCTGCCTTCAGCGAGGCGGTCGACGGCTCGAGGAGCGTGCTCGGTACGCCGTAGAGACGGGCCGTGGACTCGGTCGTGCGTCCCATGACGCTGTGCTGCGGTTCGTCGGTGCCCTCCGGCCAGCCGCGGAGACTCACCACGATGAGCACGGGGATCTCGTAGGCAAGTACCAGGGAGGTCAGCGGGTTGACGAGGTTGCCGAGACCGGAGTTCTGGATCAGGACGGCCGAGCGGGTGCCGGCCATCCGGGCGCCGGCGGCGGCAGCCAGGGCGGCACCCTCGTTGGCCGCCGGGACGTAACGGCCTTCGTGGCCGGACAGGACCGAGACCGGGCCCGCCAGGCGGGAACAGGGAACGCCGGAGAAGAACCGGTAGTCCTGTGCCAGCAGCGCTGCGGCGAACTCCGCCGCGCCGATCACCGGTTCTCCAAGTGCAGCCATTTGTCGAGGTGGGTCAGCTCGAACACCTCGGAGACCGGGGAGATCAGGTCCTCGACTGCGGTGGACGTGCCGGTCGACTCGATGCTGGTCAGCACCCGGTACATCGACCTGATCGCGGCCCGCAGGGCGTGGTTGGCGTAGATGACCAAGGACACTCCGGAGCTCTGCGCGTCCGTGACGTGCCAGTCGTGGTAGGTGGTGGGCACCACGACCACCGGTGCTCTCGCCTGCCAGGCATCGAGGAATTCGATCACCTCGCGGGGGGAGTCCTTCTTCGAGTGCACCAGGATCATGTCGGCGCCGGCATCGACGTAGGCATCGGCGCGGTGCAGCGCCTCCTGCACGTCGTGTCCGGCGATCAGCGCCTCGGTGCGTGCGACGAGCACGAAGTCCGGGTCGCGTTGCGCGTTCTTGCCCGCTTCGATCTTCCGGGCGAACTCGTCGACGGGGAGGAGTTCCTGCCGTCGGTCGACGAAGCTGTTGGTCTTGGGGAAGAGCTTGTCCTCGATGCAGACCCCCGCGACGCCGGCCGCTTCGTAGCGCTGGACGAGATACGCGACGTTGGGGGCGCCACCGAAACCGGTGTCGCAGTCGGCGAGGATCGGTACCGAGCAGACTGCCGCCATCCGCCCGGCAGCCTCCAGGAAGTCGGCCATCGACAGCAGGCTCATGTCGGGCAGGCCGTTGGCCGCCGAGATCGTGAAGCTGGAGGCCCACACTCCGTCGAAACCGCTGATCTCCACCAGGCTTGCGCTCAGCGGATCATGAGCTCCCGCGAACCTGGCGATCTGCCGGCTCGTGATCAGTTCGCGAAGCTTCGTAGTGCTGTTCATCAATCCCCCACTCCGATGTCGTCGACAGGCGTGCCAAGCGGTGCCACGCCACACTGCTCCGCTACGCGCACCAGATCCGTCACGACAGCGGGCGTCAGCGGAATGCCGGCCGCCAGCCGGTGCCGCTCGATTTCGTGCTCGCGTTCGCCGGCGACCAGGATGCGGTCGTGCCCGCGCGCCTTGGGCGAGGCCCGCAGTTCGCCGAACATCCTGTTGGCCTCGGCCTGGAAGTCTGCGAGCGTGGTCAGTGCGGCCACTTGACCGCAGAGGAAGAAGTGACCGAGGCCGGCTCCTTCGGCTCCGTACACGTGGCGTCCCCAGTGAGCTCCCGCAAGTGGTCCGCAGAACAGCTCCACCACGGTGGCGAGGCCGTATCCCTTGTGCCCACCGTGCGACTCCCCCGGGCCCCCCAGCGGAAGAAGGGCGTAGCCCTCGCGGGCTTTCAGTCCCTCCACGACCTTCGGGATGTCCGTGGTCGACTCGCCGTTCGGGTCGACTGCCCACCCGGATCGCATCTCCCGCCCTTCTCGATGCAGGCGTTCCAGCTTCCCTCGCGGGACGACGCTGGTCGCGGCGTCGAACACGAAGGGCTGGTCGGCGTCGGTCGGGAAGGCGACCGCGAGGGGATTCGTCCCGAACATGGGAGTGGCGCCGTGGGTCGGCGCCACCTGGGGTGAGGCGTTGGTGCCGACGATGGCGAACAGGCCCTGCCGGGCGGCGCGCAGGGCGTAGTAGCCGGCGATGCCGAAGTGGTTCGACCGGCGTACGGTGGCCATGCCGATGCCTGTCTTGACGCTTTTCGCGATGGCCATGTCGACCGCCTGGCACGAGGCCGGCTGGCCCAGGCCGTGGCCGGCGTCGAGGGCCACGGTCGCCGCGGTCTCGGCCAGGACGGTGGTCCTGGCATCGGGCAGGATCTTGCCGTCCCGCACTCCGTCGACGTACCTGCGCAGTCTGGCCACGCCATGGCTGTCGACGCCGCGCAGGTCCGCCGCCGTCAGTACGTCGGCGACCAGCGCCGCGTCCTTGCTGGGCACACCGACGGCCAGCAGGCACCGGCATGTGAAGTCGTGCAGTGATCGGTGGTCAACTCGCATGGGTCATCGCTGCCTGGGTGAGGGCCTCCATCGCCGCGCGCTCGAACGCGGGGCGGCGCTCGGCGGACTCCGCGTTGGCCGGTGTCGGCGGTTCGAGCCCCAGCTCCACGCAGTGGACGCCCGGGGGCAGTTCGTCTGCGGGCACCGCCAGCTCGCCGGCGATGATCACGACAGGCTTGCTCTGCTGCCTGGCCATGGTGGCGACCAGTCCCGGGACCTTGCCGTCCCACGACCCGCGGTCGAACCGTCCCTCGGCCGTGAGCACCAGGTCGGCGCGCTCGATCTGATGGGCGAGCCCGGCCAGCGAGGCGAAGAACGCGCCTCCGTGGCTGGCCGGCGCGTCGAACGCGGCGTGCAGACCGGCGGCCAGGCCGCCGCCTGCGCCGAGGAACGGCTCGGCCAGCAACAGGTCGTCCTGTCGGCCGAACGCGGCGGGCAGCGCGGCCAGCATGTCGTGCAGGACCACCGCGTCCGGCGGGGTGATCCCCTTCTGGGCGCCGAACCGCTCGACGTTGTGCCGCAGCGCAGTGGACACGTCGCTCAGCACTTCGACACGCACGTCGCCAAGCAGTTCCACGGCGGGAGCGGTGTCGACGCGTCGCACGTGCACGAGGTCGCGTGGCACAGGCGTGAGCGACCGGCCGGCGGAGTCGAGAAAGCGAACTCCCAGTGCGGCAAGGGCGCCTGTACCGAAGTCGACCGAGGCGGTTCCGCCCGCCGTGACGACTACGCGAGTCGCTCCCTGGCCGACTGCATGCGCGATCAGCTGTCCGGTCCCCTTGGTGTTCGCCAGGAGGGGTTGCCGGGGGCGGTCGGCGACCAGCCGCAGTCCGCTCGCTCGGGCTGTCTCGACGAACGCGGTTTTGTCGTCCGTCAGGAGGTAGTCCGCCGGCACCGGCGCGCCGAGGGGATCCTGGGCCGTCGTCCACATGCGGGTACCGCCCAGCAGTTCGGCAGCGATGTCCAGTGCGCCGTCACCGCCGTCCGACAGCGGGATCGTCACCACGCTGTCCACCGATCCGGTCCGCACCAGGCCCCTCGCCAGCCCGTCACCCACCCACCGTGCGCCCGGCCCGCCACGGAACGCGTTGGGCGCGACCAGAACTCGCATGCGATCACTGCCCGGCGGTGGGGTGGGCTGATGGCGTGCGCCGAATCCACGTCCGGTAGAGCAGCCGTGCTCGGCCGGGGTCGGGGTGGTCGTCGAACGTGGTCCTGCCGTGCAGTATCCGCAGGTTGTTGAAGACCGCGAGCTCGCCGGCGGCCATGCGGCCCTCGACGGCGCTGGCCGGATCCTCGAGGACCGCGTCGAACGCGTCCAGCGCACCGCGCTGTGCGGGCGTCAGCGGGTCGGTCCCGGGCTGACCGTGTCCGATCTCGATGTACTGCCGCAGATAGGTCACGGCGTGCCGGTCGTCGGCGGTCTTGAAGAGTACGGGTTTGCGTACCGTGGCCGGCTCCCCCGGCGCCTGGTCACCCCGCCGGTCGAAGTGGAAGTCCTGTTCCAGCACCGCAAGCGTGTCGGGGCGGTCGGCAAGGAGAGTCCGGAGGCGGTCCACCGGAACGAGCCTCAGCATGCCGCCGGCCTGCGCCGGCCGCACGCACAGGAGGGTGAAGTAGTCCGGCAGCGGGAAGGGCCGCTCCGCGCCGTCGGTGTGGAGGTGGCCTCCGTGCCGCGAGTCCGCGTAGCGAGCCGATCTGCCCTCGCCGACCGCGGTGCCGCGGTTGCGCACGGATCGGATCCGCGTGCCCGCTCTGTCCTGGTCCATCACGGTGCCCAGCGTCTCGGAGGCCCACAGCAGCACCTGCTCGCAGAGGTCCTGTTCGGTGGCCTCGAGGCCCGTCATGACCAGAAACCCGGCGCCCGCGTCGACGTGGTCCCGCACGAGCGTCCGCACTCTTTCACGCTCGGACTGGGCCGCTCCGCCGTCGAGTTCTCCCTGCCGGACGGCGGCGAGAAAGCTTTCCGACCACCTGTGTCGTTGCCGATCAAAATCCACGCGGGTTCACCTCGCAGGCTATGGAGGACACGACCGTGGAGCCACTCAGTGGGGCGCCACGCCGTGCGTCCTGCGGACGCATGAGTCACGTTTGGTGGTTGCGCTGTGTGGTGCCGTGAAGGGTGGAAGCGTATTGCGGATACCAGGGCGTCCACAAAGACGCGCGGATGGATTTGCGCGGCCTCGCCCGCGCGGCGATGCCGCGCAACGACTCGTACTGGGCTGTGCGGTTCAGCGTCCGCGCCGTTTCATGTAGAGGTCGAAGACCCGGTAGACCACCGGCCGCAGCGGCAGGTCCCATTCACCGACGTATCGCACCGCTTGGCCGCCGGTGCCGACTTTGAACTGGATGAGGCCGACGTGCGAGTCGTCGGCGTCAAGGGTGGGGGTGATCCCGCGGAGGTCGTAGACATCGCAGCCGGCTGCGAGCGCGTCGCGGATCATCGCCCACTGGCAGGCGTTGGAGCCGCGCACCTCGCGTTTCGCGGTGGCGGAGGCACCGTAGGCGTATACCGCGTGGGTGCCTACGCGGACCAGGATGGTGGCGGCGACCAGGTCGCCCTGGTGGCGGGCCAGGTAGAGCTTGATTCGCTCGGGGTCCTCGGCGCTCAGTGCCGCGAACATGGTGTCGAAGTAGCCGAGCGGCCGGGGTGTGAAGTGGTCGCGTTCGGCGGTGTGGACGTAGAGGTCGTGAAATGCCTTCAGGTCTTCGGGGTCTTGGTTGCCGACCGTGACCTCGACGCCTTCCTTGGCCGCCTTCTTGATGTTGCGGCGCCACTGCTGGTTCATGCCTTTGAGCAGTTCGTCCTGGGTCCTGCCCGCCAGTGGGACCTCGTACTTGAACTGCGGATGTCCGACCCCGAACCCGTCCAGCGGGTTCTGCGGCAGCCAGCCTGCGTTCTTCAGCCTGCTGCTCAGGTGGGCGCCGACCGGGTCGCTCCACTGGGCCGGCAGGTCGGTCAGGCGCCGGATGTCCGGGCCGGCGATGCCCTCCTTGACCTGGGCGGCGCTCCAGGTGTCCGTGACCACCGGCGGGCCGAGCCGGATGGCGAACGCCCCGTGCTCCTTGAGGTATGCCGCCAGCGGATCGAGCCATGCGTCGATCTCGCCGGTCCAGTCGATGACCGGGCCCTCGGGCAGGTACGCCAGCGTGAAACGGTCGAGTCGCGGCACCGGGCGGTGCAGGACGAGTCCGGCACCGACCAGGCGTGGTCCGTCGAACCAGCCGAGGGACTCGTTGCGCCATTCGGTCTTGACGTGGCCCCACGCCGGGGTCTGCAGGAAGCTGACCGACCGCTGGGCCCGCACGAACAGCAGATGCTCAGCGGCGCTGATCGGCCTGACGACAAGTCTTCCGGCCGCGGTTCGCATGGGCTGGCTGGAGGGGGTGTAGGACATGGTGCCAGTCAATGTAGCGGGGTGTTGTCCGGGTGTATTGGATTCTCGATACGCCGACGATATGTTGCGGCGCCGTCGGGTCTGCCGACGCCCGCCAGGGAGCGGGGTGCCGGTGCCGGGGTGGGCGCCTTGTTGTCGAGTTGCGTCTCCAGGCGTTTCGGGAGCGCCCGGCGGTACAGCGGCAGGGCCGCGGCGCTGGTGACGACGGCGACCACGACGAGGACGGAGAACACCGGCTTGGTGATCAGGCCTTGCGCCAGGCCGATGTTGATGAAGATGAGGATCATCATGCCGCGGGCGTTCATCAGTCCGCCTACGGCGAAGGCTTCGCGCCAGCTGAAGCGGAGTGTCCTCATGGCCAGGGTGCTGCCGAAGTACTTGCCCGCGAATCCGGTCAGGAGTACGGCGACGCCGAAGAGCAGGGTGTCGGCCGAGATGCCCCGCAGGTCGGTGGTGAGGCCGGACAGGCAGAAGAAGATGGGCAGCAGCAGTGTGGAGACGGTGTCCATCATCCGGTTGTGCAGCGCTTGGCGGAACCGCGGGTCGCGGGGCATGGCCAGGCCGGCGACGAATCCGCCGAAGACGGAGTAGATGCCGATCAGGTCGGTGAGGTATCCGCAGACGATCGGGACGATGACGACGACGTGCATCACGCCGGGGCTCAATGTTCCCTGTGGGCCGACGTGTCGTGCCAGGGGCCGCAACAGCCGTTTCACTCCGAGCAGCATCACGGCGGTGAACAGGAGGCTGTAGCCGATCATGGGTAGGGCGTTGGCGGCTCCGGAACCGGTGTGGACGGCGGTCAGCGCGGCCAGGAAGCACCAGGCTGCCGCGTCGTCGATGGAGGCGGCGATGAGGGACAGCCGCCCCAGGCGGGAGTTCTGCAGTCCCCGCTCGTACAGCATGCGGGCCAGCATGGGGAGTGCTGTGAGGGACAGGGCTCCGCCGACGAAGAGGGAGAATTCCCATCGGCCGACGTCTTCGGGCGAGAGGTCGTCCCACATCAGCAGGCCGACGAGACCGCCGAGGACGAGGGAGGGCAGGAACCCGGAGAGGGCTAGGACCGCCGGGTGGTGCTTGCGGTCGGACTCGTGGCGGGCGGGGTCGAGGCCGGCTCCGACGAGGAACATGTAGAGGGTCAGTCCGATGGTGCTCAGGACGTGCAGTACCGGTCGTGTATGCGCCGGGAAGACATCTGCCTGGAGGCCGGGTGCCAGCCAGCCGAACAGTGTGGGGCCCAGCAGGATGCCGGCCACGATCTCGCCGAGGACGCGCGGTTGTCCGAGCAGGGTCGCGAGTCTGCCGACCACGGCCGCTGTCAGCAGGATGACCGTCAGCGCGGGAAGTACGTCGAGCGTGAGTTCAAGGTTGCTGTCGCTCATGGCCGAGGACACGTGGTCCTGCATGGGGGTGGGTCTCCTTGGGTGGGGGGCCGCGGGCCGGCGTCGCTGAGGGGTCGGGCTGCGCGGCTGCTGCCCGCGTGGCCGGGGGCGGGTGCGTGTACCGGATGCGGTTCATGTCCGCTGCGCGGTGAAGCGGCCCACCTTGTCGATGACGTCGGCGCCGTACAGCCGCAGGGCCTGCTGGAGCGCGAACTCCGCCATGTAGCGGCGAAACTCCTCGGGCGGCTCGTCGGACAGATTCAGCATCCGGCGGTTGGCGAGGACCGCTTCTCCGCTTAGCCGTTGCAGGGCCCGTTCGATCGCGTCGTCGAGGTCGGCGGGTTCGGCGACCTCGTCGATGAGGAGGCGGGCGTCCGGCTCGCTCGCCCACAGCCGTCGGCCGCCGAGGATCACCTGCCGGGCGGTGCGCGGGCCGAGGGACCGGGTGAGGCGGAGGTTCGCGGCGCCCGGGATGATGCCCTCCTTGGCGGCGGGCAGGCTGAGGAAGGCGTCGGACGCGGCCAGCACATGGTCGAAGACGAGCAGGAGCTGGGTGCCGCCGCCGATCGCGAAGGCGTCGACGGCGGCTGCCCACGGCTTGGCCGCGTACGGTGGGCGCCAGTCGCCGTCGTCCAGGCGGAGCCCGCGAACGATCTTGTTGATGTAGCCGAGTTCTCGGCGGAGCAGGAATCCGACGAGCGGGATGTTGCCCGATGACAGGTACTTGAGGTTGATTCCGGCGCTGAATACGCGTTTGCCGCGGTAGCGGGGGTGGGTCATCTCGCCGCCGCGGACGAACGCGACCTTGACGTCTTCGTCCAGCAGGGTCAGGTCGACCGCGGTCTCCATGTCCTCGACCTGTTGCTCGTCCTCGGCGTTGAGGCGGTCGCCGCGGCACATCGTCAGGTGGGCTACGCCGTCGCGTCGCTCCAGGCGAACGGCCTCGGTCTGCAGGAGGCCGGTTCGCCGGAAGTCGGGGAGCAGTGCGAGCGCCCGCGCGGTTGGCCGCAGCATCGCGTCGATCAAGTGGGGGCCGGTGACGGGCGAGCCGAGCACGGCGCGTAGGAAGATGCCCTGGTCGATCTCTCGGCCTTCTTTGTCTGCCTGGGTCCGCGACCGCTCGTCCGCGAGTTGCGCCGCCGTCGGGACCAGGCCGGGGAAGACTTCGGCGGCTTGTGTGACCAGGGTTTCGATGCGCAGGCTGTGGCCGCCGGTGAGCTGGGCGTACACCTCTTCGACGTGGTGGGCCAGGAACCGTTCGCGCATGCGGCGTACGTCGTCCTGGGCGGCGGCGGCCTCGGCTCGTTGGCCGGGGGGCCGTCGTGTCGGCCGGGGCAGGGTGGCGAGGAGGTCGTCGACGTGCTCGGCCGCCCCCCGCAGCGTGTTTGCGGCGGCGGCGAGAGGGCTGGGGAGGGTGCTCGCGAGCGTCATGCGGACGGGCCCGTGCGGCGCAGGGCGCGGTCGCAGGCGGCGAGGTGTCTGCCGAGCGCGTCCTCGAAGGCCGTCGAGGCGGCTTCGAAGATCAGTTGGCGGCGGATCGCCAGCTCGGTGCCGTCCACGGCGCCGGCCGCCTCGGCCAGGTGGGCCAGTGTCGTTGCCGGGTCGTCGGTCACCTCGTCGATCAGGTTGAGTGCGAGTGCGCGGTCCGTTGTGATCGGGGTCCCGAGCAGTACGGCCTGTCGGATGGCTGCCGCGCCGGCCTGTTGGGTGAGTCGGTGCACGGTCATCCCCGGCCAGGTGGCACCTCCTGTCCTGGGGAGCAGTAAGCGGGTGCCGGGGGCGACGATGCGGACGTCGGCGGCGAGGAGGACGTCGAGGGCTGTTCCGGCGCAGTCGCCCGACGCCACCGCGACGGTGAGCCGGCTGAGCCGTTCGAACCGGCGTACCGCTCGTTCCCATTTGGAGAGCAGGCCGAGGGTCAGTTCCGTGCACCAGTCGGCTGGTGGGACACCCGTGACGTGGAGGGTGACCGGGCCGGGTTCGCGGTGGTCCTCGGCGTGGTCGCACAGGTCGTCCATCTCTTCGACCGATGTGGCCGACAGTGGCCGGGTGCCGTCCAGGCGCAGCATCAGTTCGCCATCCGTTTCCCCGCGCGTCACCACTGGATCAGCGCCGTTTCGATCGAGGAGCCGGGCCCCATGGTCATCAGTACTCCGTAGTCGCCGGGCCGGGCGATGTCCTCTTCGGCGAGTCGCTCGTAGGAGAAGAGGAAGGAGCCGCTGGAGAGATTCCCGTAGTCGCGGAGCACACCGGTGGTGTGCCGGACGTCGTGCCGGCTGAGGCCGAGATTGACGACGACGGCGTCGATCACCTTTTTGCCGCCGGAGTGCACCAGCCAGTGGCTGATGTCGCTGCGGCGCAGCCCGGTACCGGACAGGAGCCTGTTGACGACGATCTCGGCGTGTGCACCGACTACGTAGGGGATCTGCGGGTCGAGGAAGAAGCTGAACCGGTCCTGGTCGCGGTCCCATTCGTAGCGCATTGCGTCGATCGCGTCGGTGATGATGTAGCTCGCGGACTTCAGCACGCGGGGGCCTGGTGTCTGCTCGTCGCCGGCGACGACGGCGAGGGCGGCGGATCCGTCGCCGAACAGGCTGTTGACCACTGCGGTCCGCATCGTGCCGTCCAGGGCGTACGCGGCGGAACATGCCTCGCTGCACAGGACGACGCCGAGTTCGCCCGGGTGTGCCGCGGACCAGCCTGCGACCATGTTGAGCGCGTTGAGGCCTGCGTTGCATCCCATGCCCACGATGTCTGAGCGGCTGCAGTGCGGGTCTATACCGAGTTCGTGGATGATCAGTGCGCTCAGGCCGGGGGTGAGGTAGCCGGTTGAGGTGACGCAGCACAGGTGACGGAGGTCCGAGAGCGTCGCTCCCGCCGACTTCAGGCAGGCTTCGAGTGCACGGCACCCCATGTCGACGGCTGTTTTCTTGTGTTTGTCCAGGAGGTCGCCTTGTGGTTCCGGTGTGCGCGTTCCATCGGGGCGTTCCTGCGGGAGGGTGAGGAAGCGCCGGTCGATCGCGCTGTTCAGGAAGACCGATCGGATCCTGGGGTCCGTGATGTCGAGGATGTCGAGCAGTTCGGACTGGGTGTAGGAGGTGTCGGACACTGCGGTCCCGACGCCTGCGATTCGGGTTATCTCGGTTGGTCCGGTGGGGGCGGCGGGGTCTGCGGCCGGCGCGATGGTGGTCGTCATCGATACATCCAGCCCCAGGTCCTGAGCTTGCTGCGGAGTGGCCTTATGGGTGGCGCGGTCATGGGTTTCACCTTTCGCGGGGGGGGAGTTTTCGCGGGGGGCGGTGTCGGCCCGGTTCGGGGGGTGTCAGTCGTACCGGGGTCTTCGGGTGCTCAGGCGGCCGGCGTCGTGCACGGATTCGCAGCCCGCCAGGCCCATCGCGTCGCGGAGTTCGACGGCGAGCAGTTCGAGTACCTCTCGAGCGCCGTCCTGGCCCGCTGTGGCCAGGCCCCACATCATGGGCCGTCCGACCAGCACGGCTGATGCGCCGAGGGCGAGCGCCTTGAGGATGTCTTGGCCGCTGCGGATTCCTCCGTCCAGCAGCACCTGACAGCCGTCGGCGACCGCTGCGGCGATCTCGGACAGCACCTCGATTGCGGGTACGGCACCGTCGAGTTGACGGCCTCCGTGGTTGGAGACCACGACGCCGCTGACGCCTGTTTCGACGGCGCGGCGGGCGTCTTCGGCAGCGAGGATTCCTTTGAGTACCACCGGCAGGTTCGTGCGTGCGCACACTGCTGCCACGGAGTCCCAGTTGGCGGGGGCGAACTCGCGCGCGGTGTGGTCGGCGATGGCCGAAGCCCCTCGGATACGGCGGTGCGCGGCGGCGGGTGACTGGAGGTTGGCGGCTGTCACCCACGGGGGCAGTGCGAAGCCGTTGCGCATGTCACGTAATCGGCGGGCCATCCATGGCACGTCGACGGTGAACACGATCGCTTCGCAGCCGGAGTCCTCCGCTCTGCGTACCAGTTCCAGGGATCGTTTCTGGTCGCGCAGCCAGTACAGCTGGAACCAGGGCCGGCCGCCGACGGCGGCGATTTCTTCGAGGGGAACGCTGCTGAGGGTGCAGATGGTGTAGGGCACGCCGGCGTCGCGGGCCGCGCGGGCTGCTGCGAGCTCGCCTTCGGGGTGGAACAGCTGCTGGTAGGCGATGGGGGCGACTGCGACGGGCATGTCGGCGGGGTGGCCGAGGACGTCGGCCGCCGTGCTGTTGTCGGTCAGGTCACGCAGCATCCGGGGTATCACGAAGATCCGCTCGAGGGCGGTGCGGTTGGCGATCAGTGATGTTTCGGTGCCGCTGCCCCCGGCGAGGAAGTCCCAGATGTGGCGGGGGAGGGCGTCCCGGGCGGCGCGTTCGAACTCTGCCAGGTGGAGGTGCGTCATCGTTGAACGGGACCGGGTTCGCTCTGCCCGGTCCGCTCCAGCTCCACGGCCTCGTAGAGGGCCTTGATGTTGGAGCTGCCGAAGGTTTCGGCGCCCTGTCGCTCGATGATCTCGAAGAAGATCGTCCGTCGCGGGTGGGTCGAAGCGGTGAAGATCTGGAACATCTGGCCGCCGTGGTCCTCGTCGGCGAGCACGTTCGTCGCGCGCAGATCGTCCAGTTTGTGCGTCTCCAGCGCGATCCGTTCGCCGAGCATGTCGTAGTAGGTCGCCGGCGTCTTCAGGAACTCCACTCCGCGCCGGGACAGCGCCTGGACCGAGCGGATCGCGTCCTTGCTGGTGAAGGCGATGTGCTGGACGCCGGCTCCGTGGTGCTCCTTGAGGAAGTCGTCGATCTGGCCCGGGTCGGCGCTCGCGTCGGGCTCGATCAGCGTGAGGGTGACCGCTCCCGACGCGCTCTGTACGACGATGGAGTTCATCGCCTGGGCGCCGACCACGATGTGCTCCTCGAAGATCTGCCGGAACCCCAGTGCCCGCTCGTAGAAGCGCACGGTGGGGCCGAGGTCGCCCCCGCTCAGGCAGATCGCGAAGTGGTCGATCCCGAGCAGCTCCGCGTCGGTCCCGCGTTCGGCGTCGGCGTGCGGCGGTGCGGTGGTCGGGTCGCTTTGGACCAGGGTGTGCACCACGTCGCCGAAGCCGACGATGGCGGCCGTGACGGCCGGTGTGTCCGGCTGTGTTCCGTCGGTCTGTGCGGGCTCGCGGAGGGCGACCGCGCCGCCCTGCACGGCAGCCTCGAAGGCGGCGGCGACGTCCGGCGTACGCAGGGCGACATCGGCCACGCCGTCGCCGTGTGTCTGGAGGTAGGCCGTGGCCGGGTGGCGATCCGACGTCGGCTCGGTGAGGACCAGTTTGATGGGCCCCTGGCGCAGGGTGACGCTCCGGTGGTCCGCCGAGCGGCTCGTTGCGGCGACGGCGAATGCGTATTGGTCCACCCAGCCGAACGCGGCTTCCTCGAGATTCCCGACATATATTTCCACGTACTCGATCTCGAAATTCTGCACAGTGTTCAAGACTTCCTCCATGAATCGGACAGATGCCTATTCACAGCATGACTGCGAGTCAATTTCGTATCAACGGTGTCAGCTTGACGTCTCCCGGGCGCAGGCGTCATGGGCAATGGTTGGACATGCACCGCCCGCGCCTCGTTTGCCGTCCGGGTCGCCTGTTGCTGAGCTGCTGTCCGTGAAATGACAGGGGTCAGCGCCCGGTGAACCGCACCGGGAGCTCCCGGTACCCCTGTACGGCTATCGCGCGCAACCAGGTGGGTTCCTTCACCAATTCCACCTGGGACACGCGTTCGGCCAGCGCGCGCAACACGACCGACAGTTCAATGCGGGCGAGTGCGGAGCCGAGGCAGTGGTGCACCCCGTGGCCGAACGTGATGTGCCGGTTGGGTTTTCGCCCGGGGTGGAACGCGTCGGGGTCGTCGAACTCGGCGGGGTCCCTGTTCGCGGCGGGCAGCCAGGCGACCACCGGCGTGTCCGGGGGCAGGAGACGGCCGTTGACCGTGACTTCGCCGGTCGTCACCCGGAGCACGTGCATCGCCGGTGAGGTCCAGCGCAGCACCTCCTCCACGACGGTGTCGACGTCGGCGCTCTTGTCGTTGAGGCCGCTGAGCAGGCCGGGCACCGTGGCGAGCGCGTGCACCGCACCGGTGATCGCGTGCCGGGTGGTCTCGTTGCCGCCGATCAGTACGTTGTCGCAGTTGAGCAGCACATCGTCGATGGTGAGGCTGTCGTCGGCCACCAGTGTGCTGACGAGGTCGGTGCCGGAGTGCCCGCGGCGGGCGGTGATCAGCTCGTAGAAGTAGACGAGGATCTCGGTGTGTGCCTGCCGCGGCGTCATCCCGTCGAACATCTCGTCCGCGCCGCCGAACGCGTGGTGGGTCAGCTCGATGAGCATGTCCTGGTCCTCGGCCGGTACGCCGAGGACGTCGCAGACGATGGCTGCGGGGACGCGGGAGCCGATCGCCGGGGCCACGTCGCACACGCCGCCGTCGAGCGCCTGGTCGAGCACGCCGCTCACTTCTGTCCGTACCCGTTCCACCAGTTTGTGCGCGGCCGCTCTGGAGAGCAGCGGTCCGACCAGTCTGCGCAACCTGCGATGCTGCTGCTGCTCGGAGACCACCATCATCCGGCCGCCCGAGGTGTCCGGGTGGTCGCGGTCGAAGCCGATCATCATCCCGTACTCGGAGGTGAAGGGTGCGGAGGGCGCGAGGACCGCGGCGCATGCCCGGTGCGAGAACACGGACCAGAAGCCGGTGGGTGAACTGCCTGGTTCGCTCCAGACCATCGCGTCCTGCTCGGCGAGCGCCCGCCAGCGGGGGTGCCGGTCGAGCGTCGTGTACAGGTCGGGGTCGCCGAGGTCGGTGCCGTCGACGGTCTTCTTCGTCCGCATGGATGGTCTCCAGGTCACGTCGGTGAGCCGTCGAGTACCTTGGCGAGTTGGGCGACGGTCGGTGCTTTGAAGAAGGCCTGTACCCGCAGCCGGACGTGCAGGCTCTCGCGGATGCGGGCCACCAGCCGAGTCGCGAGCAGCGAGTGGCCGCCGACCTCGAAGAAGCTGTCCTCGACGCCGATGCTGCTGACGCCGAGTACTTCGGCGAACAGCGTGGCCAGGTGGATCTCCGTGGGTGTGTTCGGCGCTCGCCCCGATGTCGCGCGTTCGGCGTCCTCGGGGTCGGGCAGGGCGGCGCGGTCGATTTTGCCGTTCGGCGATGTCGGCAGCCGTGGCAGGGCGACGACGACGTCGGGTACCAGGTAGGCGGGCAGCCGTTCGCGCAGCTGTGCCAGGAGGTGTTCGGCCGTCACCGGCGCGCCCGCCGTGGCGACCACATAGGCGACCAGTCTGTTGTCGTGCTCGACCGCCACTGCCTGGGCCACCCCGTCCGCTTCGAACAGGGCGGCCTCGACCTCGCCCGGCTCGATGCGGTGGCCACGGACCTTCAGCTGGTCGTCGGCGCGGCCGACGAAGACGAGCTGGCCGTCCGGGCGGGCCCGTACGCGGTCGCCGGTGCGGTACATACGGTGGCCCGGTGTGCCGAAGGGGTCCGGCAGGAACCGCTGGGCGGTCTGCGCCGGCCGGTTGAGGTAGCCGCGGGCGAGGCCGGGGCCGCTCACGTACAGCTCGCCCACGTCTCCGTCGGGGACGGCCTGTAGCCGGTCGTCCAGGACGTGGGTGCAAACGCCGGTGATCGGCCTGCCGATCGGTGGGGTTCCGTCGCCGGTCAGTGGTTCGCTTGCGGTCACCGCGACGGTGGTCTCGGTCGGGCCGTACGCGTTGATCATCACGCGGTCGCCGGCCCAGCGTTTCGCGACTGGTGCCGGGCATGCCTCGCCCGCGACCAGGAGGGTCAGTCCTGCGGGCAGGCCGCCGGCTTCCTCCAGCGGCGCCAGTGCGGAGGGCGGCAGGGTGACGTGGGTGATGCTCTGCTCGCGTACCAGCCGGGCGAGCGGCTCGCCGGGGACCAGGTCCGCCGCGGGAGCCAGCACCAGGCAGCCGCCGGCCAGCCAGATCGGCCAGAACTCGGCGACGGAGGCGTCGAAGCTGGGTGACGCGAACGCCAGCAGTCTGCTGTCGGGCTGCAGCCGTTGGCGGCGCACGTAGTCGGCAGCCAGGTTCGGGATGCCGCGGTGGGTGACCAGTACGCCTTTGGGCCGTCCGGTCGAGCCCGAGGTGTAGATGACGTACGCGGGGTGGTCGGGGAGCAGGGCGCCGGGCCGGTCGTGGTCGGCCGGGTTCGGCGCGGACCGGTGGGGCTGCTGTTCCACGCTCAGGGCGAGGGGGGCGCCGGCCACTTCCTGTCCTGGCAGGGACAGCACGCAGTGTGGTGACGCGTCGTCGAGTATCTGCTGCCTGCGTGCCTGCGGATAGTCCGGGTTGACGGGCACGTAGGCGGCGCCGGCCTTGTGCACGGCCAGGACGGCGATGACGAATTCGATCGATCGCGGCATCACCGTGGCGACGAGTCGTTCCGGGCCGGCGTGGTGCTCGATGAGCCGGCGCGCGAGGAGGTTGGCCTGCGCGTTCAGTTCGGCGTAGGTCAGTGTGGTGTCGCCCATCGCCGCGGCCGGCCGGTCGGGCATCGCCGCGGCGGTTGCCTCGAAGAGTGCGGGCGCCGTGGAGGGCAGCACGATCGCGCCGGTCATATTCGCTCCTCCGCGGCTTTTGCGCGTGCGTCCGTGATCGTGTCGGCGGGGTGCTGTGCGCGATGCGGCCGGTGGTCGCGGGCTGAGTCAAGGGGTGTCATGCGGTCTCCTCGCATCGCGCGGGCTCGGCGCGCAGGAACCGGATCAGCTCGCGATTCACCGCTTCCGGGTTCTCCAGGTAGCCGAAGTGCCCGCACCCGGGAATCGTGCGGTGCGTTGCGCCGGGTATCGCGGCGGCCAGTTCCCGTCCGGCGGCCGGCGGCGCCACGAGGTCGTGCTCGAAGGAGATGACGTGGCAGGGCACTTTGATCGCGCGGTAGGCCTGGGTGCGGTCGGGTAACGCGCTGACCAGCAGCTGAGTGCGGACTCCCGGTCCTGCCGTGCCTGACGCCTCGAGCAGGTCGAGCCAGTCGGCGGTGAGGTCGTCGTCGGTGAGCGTGGCGGGCCCCAGGTTGCACATGGCGCGGACGGCGGCGAGGTACCTGTGGGGCAGCTCGGTGCCGCGTTCGATCAGCTCCGCTTCGGCCTCCGCCAGGAACCGCTGGACGAGGCTGCTCCTGCCGCAGGCCGCCATCAGCACGGCCGAGTCCAGCAGTTCGGGGCGGGCAAGTGCCAGCTCCTGCGCGATGTATGAGCCCATCGAGGTGCCGACCACGCGGCACGGGGCCACGCCGAGGTGCTCGATCAGGGCGGCCACGTCCGCGACGAGGTCGTCGATGGTGAATCCGTCCGTGCCGTCGTCGCTGGGCGGGATCCCGCGGTTGTCCATGGTGATCACGCGGAATCCGGCGGCACGGAGCGCGGGCACCTGGTGCAGGTCCCACACCGAGCTCGGCGCCCCGGTGCCGGTCAGCAACAGGACGGGCGAAGCGTGGCCGTGGCCGTGGCCGTGGTCGTGATAGGACAACCGGATCCCGTTCTGCGTTGTCATCAGCATGCCGGTCCTCCCCCGTCCGCCGCACGTCCACTGCGCGGCGGAGTTTTCGTTTGCCCGCGACGGTTGTGCCTTCACCCAGGTGCTGTGGCATACGTGTGACCGTACCTTCGGATATCGAGCATCCGGAAGAGCGGCTATAGACGTCCATAAAGTCGGACACGCTCAGCGCAAATCAGTGAGAAACGCCATGGATTCGCGTCCACGTGGGCTGCTTGACACCTCGACCGCCCATGAAAAACCCTAGCATTCATGGATTCATACGGTCTGTCCACTCGCTTGAGCATGGAATCTCTGCACGGCTCGCTCACCGATCCGGCCATCTCGTCGATGAACCTGCTCAATGAGCTGACCGGCACATATCCTGCGGCAATTTCCATGGCGGCAGGTCGCCCGTACGAAGAGTTTTTCGACGTGCGCCTCATCCACGAGTACATCGACGCCTACTGCGACCATCTCCGAAACGACCGGAAGCTGGGCGAGGCGGAGATCACCCGCACGCTCTTCCAGTACGGCACCACGAAGGGCGTCATCACCGATCTCGTCGCCCGCAACCTCGCCGAGGACGAGGACATCGACGCCGACCCCGAGTCCGTGGTCGTGACCGTGGGCGCGCAGGAGGCCATGTTCCTGGTTCTCCGCACGCTGCGGGCAGACGAGCGGGACGTGCTCCTGGCCCCCGCCCCCACCTACGTCGGCCTGACCGGGGCCGCGCTGCTGTGCGACATGCCCGTCTGGCCGGTCCGGTCCACCGAGAACGGCATCGACCCCGAGGACCTCGCCCTCCAGCTGAAGCTCGCAGGCGAGCAGGGCAAGCGCGTCCGGGCCTGCTACGTGACGCCCAACTTCGCCAATCCCACGGGTACCAGCATGGACGTGCCCTCCCGCCACCGGCTCCTGGAGGCCGCCGAGGCGGGCGGCATCCTCCTGCTGGAGGACAACGCGTACGGGATCTTCGGATCCGAGCGTCCTCCCACGCTGAAGGCGCTCGACCGGTCGGGAAGCGTGGTCTACGTCGGCTCCTTCGCCAAGACCGGCATGCCCGGGGCCCGGGTCGGCTACGTCGTGGCGGATCAGTACGTGGCCGGGGGCGGCCTGCTCGCCGACCAGCTCTCGAAGCTCAAGGGCATGCTCACGGTGAACACCTCGCCCGTGGCGCAAGCGGTGATCGCAGGAAAGCTCCTGCTCAACGACTTCAGTCTGCTCAAGGCCAATGCCAGGGAAATCGCCATCTACCAACGCAACCTCGAGCACACGCTGGGCGAGCTCACCCGCAGGCTCGGCGGCTGTCCCGGGGTCAGCTGGAACACGCCGAAGGGCGGGTTCTTCGTCACCGTCACCGTGCCCTTCGTCGTCGACGACGCGTTGCTGCAGCAGGCCGCCGGCGACTACGGCGTCCTGTTCACCCCGATGCACCACTTCTACGGCGGCAGGGACGGGTTCAGCCAGCTGAGGCTGTCGATCAGCCTGCTCACACCGGAGCTCATCGAGGAGGCCGTCTCCCGGCTCGCCGCACTCATCACCGCGCGCCTCACCTGATCCGGGCTCCATCGCTCATGCGGGACCGGTCTTCCATGACGCCTCCAGCAGCAACGCGTCAGGGCGGCCGCTGCCCCCGGCGGACCTGAACGGAGCCGGCTCCAGCACGTCGAATCCGGCCTGTTCCAGTTCCCGTACCACCTGCTGCGGCTCCAGGAGCCGCAGGCGGCTCGTGCAGACGACGAAGGGGTCCGAGGTGTCGTCGGCGGGGTATACGGTGATGTCCTGGATCGCTTCCGCCGGCGATCGCCGCACGTGCAACACGTACCGTCGGCCGCTGCGGCCCGACAGCTCCTGGTCGCGCTCGAGCGACTGCGACCCGCCCGTGTCGGCCATGCTGATCAGGAATGTCCCGCCGGGTTCGAGGTGGTCACGAACCGACGCGTACAGGCCACGCCTACCGGTGTCGTCCAGGAGGTTGATCGAGCCGTAGCTGATGACCACGGCCCCGAAGCGCTGATCCAGCGCGAAGGCGCTCATGTCGCCTTGTACCACGGTGCACCGGTCCCGGAGATCCGCCGGCCCGTTCTCCAGCTGCCGCCGGAGGGTGGCGGCCATCGCGGTCGACAGCTCGAGCGCGGTCACCTCGAACCCGAGCGTCAGGAAGGGGAAGGTCAGCCGGCCCGTTCCGGCGGCGAGTTCGAGGACCGGTCCCAACGCGGAGCGGATGCGGGCGCCCATCACCTGCGCTTCCGAGAGGCCGTCCGCGTCCTGCATCAGATCGGACCCGATGTCCTCGTCGTAGAAGCTGCGCAGGACGCCTCGCTCACCCACGGCGGCCAGCAGAGTGTCCGCGCGAGTCGTCCGGACCGGGCCGTGCTCCAGCTGATCACTCATGAGGCCAACCTCCTGGTCGACGTGTGACGGGCAACGGGCCAGGTCTTCTCGCCGTATCCGCCGTGTGGTGAGCTGTCCCGAGCGTGCTTGTCCAGCTGGGCGAACACGTCCTTGCCGGGCCCGTTGAGCATCGACATCTGCGACGGATAGCGTTTCAGGGCTTCGAATTTCCGCTCCCGCGTCGTTGTCCCGACACAGCTGAACTCGGGCGGGCCGAGACGAAATCCCCTCGGCAGCTCGACGTCGCCCAACCCGAAGACCGCGTGCGGAAGGTCTTCCCACAGCCGCACCGGAACGCCCCGCTCGTGCGCCGTGAACAGCGCGGCGTCCCGTGCGATGACGTTGTCGACATGACCGTTGGCGGCCGCGCTGGTGACGATCAGCGTCGGAGCGCACTCGTCGGCCGCCGACTCGATGTCGGCCTTCACCGCCCAAAACAGATCCGGATCGCCCTGTGACGATCGCCTGTCGATCGCCACTTTCTGCCGGCCCGGCACGTTGTCTGCCAGCCATCGGCCGTCCGGCGACTTGCGGTAGAGGGCCTCGAGGAAACGGCCGTGCCGGTGGCCGGCCCCCAAGTGGCCGAGCGCGGCGATGTCTTCTTGTCTGCGGCACAGCGATGCGTCCTGGTCCGGCGAGATGCCCCAGATTCCGTGCAGGCGCTGCGCCGCCGGGGAGTAGGGAGGTGACGCGGTGCCGGCGAACACCGTGAAGACGGTCACCCGTGCACCGTCCTGTGACCCTTGGGCGAGACCGGCCCCGAAGGACAGGACCGCGTCGTCCAGATGAGGGGATATCACCAGTAGCCGGGTCCGGTCGGAGCCGCGAGACATGGCAGCCAATCTATGGACGGCGTTGCCGCTCAGCAACGCATGAGTACTGGACGGACCGGTGTGGTTCATGCGGGCACAGCCGGCTTGTCCCGGCCGGCCGCGGCGAGCAGCAGCCGGGCGGCCACTGTGGTCCCGTCGCCGCGGATCGTGCCGGCCGTGGCCGCCGCCCGCGTGCGGGTTGCCGGGTCGAGGGCTGTTGCGAGCGCGGCCGTCAGGGAGGCGAACGTCGGGGCCGGACCGTCATGGGCCACCCCGATGCCCAGCTCGGCCACCCGGCCGGCGTAGTAGGGCTGGTCCGCGATCTGGGGCAGGACGATTTGGGGGGCGCCTGCCCGCGCGGCCACGTGCGTCGTGCCCGCGCCGCCGTGGTGGATGACGGCGGCCACGCGGCCGAAGAGCACCTGCTGGTTCACCTCTGCGACGGTGAAGCAGTCCTCCCGGTCGTCGGGCGGGATCAGATCGGCCCATCCGCGGGAGAGGATCACCCGGCGGCCATGGGCCCGGACCGCCTGGACGGCCACCCGGACGGCGTCCGCGGGCGCGCGCAGGCTGCCGAAACCCACGTACACCGGTGGTGACCCGGCGTCCAGGAACGCCTCCAGCTCCGCCGGGAGGGGCCGTTGGTCCGGCAGGATCCACGCGCCGGTCTGCACGGCGTCGAGCTTCGTGGGCTGCAGCGGGGCCAGGACCGCGTCCGTCGCCAGCCAGGGGTGGTCGGTGTAGCCGAAGGCGAAGATGTCCTTGACCGGTGGCAGGCCGATCGCGTCCCTGTGCTCGTTGAGCGGGCCGCCGTACCGCTGATGGGCGCTGCGGTTGTTGCGGTCCCACAGCGCTCCGATGCCGGCCGCGTCCCGTGCGGGCGGCTCGCCGAGGGGCGGCGGCGGCGGGTAGTACGGCGACGGCACGTAGATCGGGCAGTGGAAGGCGTAGATGTAGGGGATGTCCAGCTTCTCGGCGACCGACCGCACGCCGATCGCGACGGGCAGCAGTCCGGTCGTCACCACCGCGTCACACCCCTGGGCGGCTTCCGGGAGTCGGTCGAACTGCGTGGCGATCGCCTCGGCCGAGAACCTGAGCATGTCCTCGGGCGTCGGCGGGGCGGTTCCGTGTCTGGGCGCGCGCGCCGACGGGCCGAGGGTCACATGCTCCACACCGACCTCGGCCAGCCGTTCCGCGCAGTCGGGCGGTGCGCACACCCGTGCCTGCACGCCGAGCTCCCGCAACCCGGCCGCCAGTGCCGCCAGCGGTTCGACGTCTCCGCGGCTGCCGTACGTCGACAGCAACACGCGCATTTCGCGCCCCCTGTTCGTAGGGTTTCGAGGACCGGTGGACTGTCCGGAGCGCGGAGGTCTCACGCCGGTCGATGCGGCTGCCATGTCATTCCGTCGGGCGAGGTCACGAGCCCGCCGGGGAACAGCGGCAGCTCGGGTTCGGCGTCGGCGCCGAGCAGCGCCTTCATCTGCACCTGGCCTGCCTCCTGCATGGCCTGCCTGACCACCTGTGACTTGAACATCGGCACCATGTTCTCCTGGTCGCCGCCTGCCATCTGGTCGACGGCCGCGGCGAACTCGGCGCTGCGCTCGGCTATCCGGTCCGCCGTCGTCAGCGCCGTCTCGCCGGACGACACTCCGCCGATCAGCTCCACGAACGATTCGATGTCGGTGGTGGTCTGGCTGTTCGTCACCTTTTTGGCCTGCCAGAAGTACGAGTCCTCGTTCACGTTCATTTGGTAGAACGACATGAGGAACTCGTAGAACACCTGGTACTCGCGGCGATACCGTGCCTCGAACTCGGTCAGTACCGTCTTCTCGTCGAGTTCGCCCGCGAGGACGCTGTTGATCGACCGGGCGGCGAGCAGGCCGCTGTAGGTCGCCAGATGTACACCGGAGGAGAACACCGGATCCACGAAGCACGCGGCGTCGCCGACCAGGATCATCCCCGGCCGCCAGAAGTGCGTCTGCTGATATGAGTAGTCCTTGCGGATCCGCAGTTCCCCGTACGTGCCGGTCGTCACCCGGGTCGCGTCCGACAGGTATTCCGAGATCATCGGGCACTCGGCGATCAGGGAGTTGAACGCTTTCTCCCGGTCTCCCTGGACCTTGTCGGCGTCCTCCCTGCGTACGACCGCGCCGACGCTGGTCAGCGTGGGGCTCAGCGGGATGTACCAGAACCAGCCGCTGTCGAAGGCCACGCTCAGGATGTTGCCGGAGACCGGCTCGGGCAGCCGCTTTCCGCCTTCGAAGTATCCGAACAGGGCCAGGCTGCGGAAGAACTCGGAGTAGTTCCGGGCGCCGCCGACGTTGGCGTACAGGCGGCTCTTGTTGCCCGACGCGTCGACCACGAAGCGTGCCGTCACCTGACGCTCGCTGCCGTCGGGGCCGGTGTAGCGCAGACCGGTGACGCGATCGCCGTCCTCCACGACATCGGTGACCGCGCACCCCTCCCGTACGACCACTGACCTGCGCTTGGCGTTGTTCAGCAAGATCTCGTCGAATCGTGCCCGCTCGACCTGATAGGCGTACGACGTCGAGCCGGCCATCCGGGCGGAGAGGCCGAAGTGGAACGTCCACGGTTCGGGGCGGGCGCCCCAGCGGAACGTGCCGCCCCGCTTGACGGGGAAGCCGGCGGCGGCCAGTTCGTCGGAGACGCCGAGCATCCGGCACACGCCGTGGACCGTGGCGGGCAGCAGCGACTCGCCGATCTGGTACCGGGGGAAGTTCTCTTTTTCCAGCAGCAGCACCCGATGGCCCTGCATGGCCACGAGTGTGGCCACGGTCGAGCCGCCCGGCCCGCCGCCGGCCACCACTACATCGAATTCTTCGACCGACATCTCGCCACCGTTTCCTGTGTTGCGGGTGAATGTGTCGCGGCCAGTTCTGTGAGCGTGCGCCGCTCGCTCGTCGCTACCAGGTGACCGGCACCCGGTCCGGGCAGTCGACGAACGCGTTTCGGTATGTCACTTCTCCCATGGGCACTGCCAGCCGCAGCGCGGGGAAGCGGCGCCAGAGGGACTGGTAGGAGATCCGCAGCATTGCCCTGGCCAGTGCCGCGCCCACGCAGTAGTGGATGCCGTGTCCGAATCCGACGTCCGAGACAGGTGCACGGTTCGCGTCGAGGACGTTGGGGTGCGGTGTCAGCGCCTCGTCCCGGTTGGCCATGAGAACGGAACACAGCACATAGTCCCCCGACTTGATCAACTGTCCGTCGATGACCACGTCGTTGATGGCCAGGCGGGGATTCGGGCCCTGCACGGGCGACAGGTACCGCACCAGTTCGGTGACTACGAGATCGGCCTTCTCACGGCTCGCGAAAAGCATCGGTATCTGGTCGGGATGGTCAAGGAGCGCGACGACCCCGAACCCGATCATCCCCGCGACGGTCTCGACACCACCGAGGATCAGCGCCATGCACAGGCCCTTCAACTCCTCGTCCGTGATGTTGTCTCCGTGCCCTTTCACGACCATGCCGAGGAGCCCCTCGCCCGGGTCCTTCCGCTGCCGGGTGATCAGGTTGTCCAGGTACCGGTTGAACGCCGCGCTGTCGGCGGCCCTCGCCTTGAGCCCGCGGCTCAGATCGACGTTGCGCCGCAGCCGCCGGACGAACTCACGCCGGTCGTCCCGCGGGATGCCGAGCAGCTCGCACAGGACACCCGCGCCGATCGGATCGGCGAAGTCCCGCTGGATGTCCGCGGGCGGTCCCGCGGTCTCCATCAGGTCGAGCCGGTCGTCGATGAGGCCTTGGATCTGGGGCTCCATCTTGCGTATACGCCGGACCGTGAACTCCGGTGTCAGCATCTTCCGCAGGCGCGTGTGCTCGGGCGGATCGTACGTCGATATCTGCCCGACGAACTGTGGCTCGACGCGTTTTGCCGACTCCCCCTGGGTGAACCGGGGCCGGGTCGTGAAATTCTCGTGGTCGCCCAGTATCCGGCGCACGACGTCGTACCCGAAGGCCTGCCAGACATAGTCCCTGCCCAGCTGCTCGGACGCCTCCCCGGTGATCCGGAACAGCGGGCCGTGCGCTCTGAGTTCGAAGTTGTCCGTATGCGGATCGCAGTCCGTTCTCACCTTGAAGTTCGGCGGCTCTCGTAGGAGTGGTGCGACGCGGCCCATTCCCTGCCCCATACGAATGGAATCTCCTTCACTGGCTGGGACCGGCATTTCGGGGACGGCCGGTCAGTCGGCGTACCCGTACTGCTTCGCGTAATGAGCGTATGCAGAGTCGCCATGCAGCAGTTCCTGGTAGGCGGACTCGATCTCCTCGCCCAGGAAGGACAGTGAACGGTGCCCGTACCGTCCCTCGCCCACGAATTTCGGGCCGTCGCCGCCGGCCTCCTGGCCGGTGGGTGATGTTCCGCCGCCCACCCGCGCGCTCTCCTGCTCCAGTGCACGCATGCGTTCCAGGGTGCTGGCCTCCACCGCGCGGCGGACGTTCCCGGTCTCGACGGGCTCGCCGAGGGCGAGGAATTCCATGATCTCGGTGAGCCGTGCCACCGGATCGGCCCGCAGGTCCTCGTAACGCACCGTCAGCAGGTCCGCGTTCGGGAAGCGGTCGCTCGGCGACTCGGTCCAGCTGCGCACGTTCTGCGGCCACGACCCGATGCCGACCCCCGGCGAGAGTGCCGCCATCTGATGGCCCTCCGTGGCGATGAACTCGCGGACGAAGGCGCGGCTTCGCTCCAGGTCGTCGGCGGGGATCGCGGCCATGCGCAGCGAGCTGAGCAGGATGTCCCTCGGGTTGCGTACGAGGTAGAGCACCTTGCCGGTGGACTTCCTCAGCACGTCCAGCACCGGTACATCGGCCCTGAGGTGTGTCTTCAGCAGCACCGGTTCGGCCGGTTCCGCCGGCGGCAGATCGCCGTGCCGCAGCATCCCCTCCAGCACGGGGGTCGTGGCGTACACGTCGTTCCAGACCTTCGGTGCCTGTCCCGTGATGTAGGCGGCCAGCATGCACCTCAGCCACGTGTTTCCGGCCTTGGGGTAGGACGCGATCCATCGGATTTGGTTCATGCCTGCTCCTGTGTGGTCGTTTGCGTCACCGGTCACAGCGGTCGTCCCAGACGATCACCAAGCGACCATCAGCTCCGTCAGTCCGTACGCGGGGGTGGTCAGGCGGAACATGTCCTCCTGGGCGGGGTCGGCGAGTCGCAGCCCGGGAAACCGCCGCCACAGAGCGGTGTAGACCGTCCGCAGTTCGAGGCGGGCCAGAGCGGCGCCCAGGCAGTGATGGACGCCGTGCCCGAACGCCACGTGCGGGACGGGCTCGCGCGTGACGTCGAGGCGTTCGGGATCCGGTGTCAGAGCGGGGTCACGGTTGGCCGCCGGAAGCGAGCAGATGACGCTCTCGCCCCTCTTGACCACCTGGTCCCCGAGGGTGACGTCCTCCATGGCGATGCGGGGTGTCGGGGAGTAGGTGACGGTCAGGTAGCGGATCAGCTCGTCGACGGCCCGTTGCGCCGACCGCTCGTCCCCCCGGAACGCGGCGATCTGCTCGGGGTGCCGCAGCAGCGCCAGCACACCCAGCCCGATCATTCCGGAGATGTTGTCGTCGCCGGCCAGCATCACCTGGACGCAGAAGCCCCTGAGCTCCTCGTCCGTTGCCGCGTCGCCGTGTTCGGCGACGACGGCTCCGATCAGCCCCTCGCCCGGATCCTTCCGTTCCCTGGCGATCATCGCCAGCAGGTAGCGGGAGAACGCCTCGCCGGCCGCCGCCCGCCTCTTCTGGCTGCGCGAGGCGTCGAGGTGCCCGTGGCACAGCTGCATGAACATGGCACGGTCGTCCCGGGGCACGCCGATCAGTTCGCACAGCACGGCCCCTGGCACCTCGTCGGCGACGAACTCGATGAGGTCCGCGGGGGATCCCGCCTGCTCCATGGCGTCGAGACGCTCGGTCACGAGCTGTTCGATGGAGGGCTGCAGACGCCGCATCTTGCGCAGCGTGAAGCCGGGCGTCAGCTTCTGCCGCATCCGGGTGTGCTCCGGCGGGTCGTAGTCCATCAGGTTGCCCACCAGCTCACGCGGCCGGAAGTGGCCCTCCCCGCCGATCCCGTCGCGCCGGTCCCAGCGCCGTCGTGTGCTGAACCTCTTGTGATCGCCCATCACCTGTCGGACGACGGCGTGCGTGGTCGCCATCCAGCGGGTCTCGGCGTCTGCTCCGGATCCGACGGTGACTCTCGTCAGCGGTCCCGCCGCGAGCAGTTCGTCGGCCGGATCGAGGCCCTGCCTGCGCACGTGGACGGGGCGCGAATCGTCAGCACTCAACGGGAAGCTCCTCCCCTGCCATCGGTTCTCCTTCCAGATCCGGCGCTACCAGTCGAGCCGCAGGGCTTCCACGTTGAGCGGCGGCCGCCCCAACCTGATCTCGCGATCCGGTTCGGCCAGCCGCAGGGTCGGAAAGCGGTGTGCCAGAGCCGGAATCGCCACCCGGAACACCATCTCGGCCAGCGACCGGCCAAGGCAGTGGTGGATGCCGTGCCCGAACGCGACGTGCGCGGGCTTGTGCCTGGTGATGTCGAACCGGTCGTCCGGGCCGGGGAAGTTCCAGCGGTTCGCGGCCAGGAACGAGGGGGTGACGGTGTCGCCCGCCTTGACGGGGCACCCGCTGATACTTACGTCCTCCAACGCGACGCGCGGCGTGGTCTTCTCGTCGCTGGTGATGTACCGGACCACCTCGTCCAGCCAGTCCGGCACGGTGTCCGGCCGGTCCCGCACCACGGCGAACTGCTCGGGTTCCTCGACCATCAACCATGCGGCGGCC
This sequence comes from Streptomyces sp. WAC 04229, assembly GCF_003947455.1. Taxonomy (GTDB): domain Bacteria; phylum Actinomycetota; class Actinomycetes; order Streptomycetales; family Streptomycetaceae; genus Streptomyces. The sequence goes on from NZ_QHJH01000024.1 coordinate 40,259, forward strand.
GCGAGGAAGCGAGCCACCTGGTCCCCGCCCGCGCCCATGACGAACGCGGCCACTCCGATCAGCTCGGCGTCGGTGATCTCGTCGCCGTGCTCGCGCACCACGACGCCGAACAGGTCGTCACCGGGATCGCGGCGGGTACGCGTCACGACCTGGTTCATGTAGGCCCAGAACTTGTTTCCCGCCGCAAGCCGCCGCTTGCCCGACCGTTCGGCCCGGCTGGCGTGCAGGGCACGGGACAGCTCCGCCTGATCGTCGCGTGGAATGCCAACGAAGTCGCAGGTCACGGTCGTTGCGATGGGCCACCCGAAATGCGGGACGAAGTCGGCCGGGCCACCGGTGGCCTCGATGTCGTCGAGGGTGGCCTCGACGATCTTCTCCACCTGCGGCCGGAACCCCTGTATCCGCCGGATGGCGAACGGGCCCGTCACCATCCGGCGCAGACGCGTGTGCTCCGGTGGATCGTACTGAGTGAGGAAGCCGGGGAATATGAAGCCGGCCGCGGTGCCGCGGTAGAGCAGCTTGGAGCTGAATTTGTCCGAGCCGAGCACGTGCCGGATCTCGTCGTACCCGGCGGCGAGCCACGCGGTCCGCCCTTCGGGGGCGTCCTCGACGCCCAGGACGGCCATGGGGCCCTCGGCCATCAAGGCACGTAGCTCCGGCACCGGGTCGAACCGGTCCCGTCGGTGTATGTCCAGGCCCAGGTCAGTGTTGATCTCCTCGAACGAGCCCCGGACAACGTTGTTCTCCTCGAGCACTGCGCAGGTCCTTTCGCCTCGTCCAGCCCTCGGATGCCGATGGTTGCCGCGAGCCGGCCGGACGGGTGCCAGACCCGTCCAACCGTCCGCATTGAGCGGCTGGACACCTTCGCCTCAGGCGCCGGCTTCCTGGATGAGGCTCTTGGGCCGGAGGTCCTGCCAGTTCTCCTCGACGTAGTCGAGGCATTCCTGGCGGGTGGCCTCGCCGTGCACACGGGTCCATCCGGCGGGCACTTCCGCGAAGGCCGGCCACAGGGAGTGCTGGCCCTCGTCGTTGACCAGCACGAAAAAGGAATTGCTGTCGTCGTCGAACGGGTTGGTCATCGTTGTGTCCTCTCGCTCTTCGGCTGGGGGTGGAGCTTCGCGGCGACGATGGCTCCAATCTGGGCCAGTGCCGCGGGTTGCACCAAGTCGTAGTGGTTGGACGGGATTTCGTGGGCCTCGATGGTTCCGCTGGTGAAGTCCTTCCAGCTGGCTGCCGCCTCCGGCACGGGCAGGTGCGCGGGCCGGTCCAGCGAGGCGATGAAGAGCAGGATGTCGCCGGCGAAGGGCACGGCGGTGTGCCGGGGCCCGACCTCCCAGAGGTTGCGCATCACCGCCTCGAGGCGCTTTTTGGTGCCGGGCCCCTGCACCAGTGCACCGGCGAGTTCCAGGTCCTGCTGCTTGCGCTGTTGAACGGCCTCCTCGTCGCGCATGGCTTCTTCGCTGACCGTGCCGGTCGCGTTCCGTCCCATGTAGACGGGATAGGCGTCGAGCAGGGCGAGCAGGCCGACGTGTTCGCCTTCGGCCTCGAGCAACGCGGCCATCGCCTGCGCGATCCGCCCGCCGAGGGACCAGCCGAGGAGGTGGTAGGGGCCGGTCGGCTGCACGGCCCGGATGTGCGCGAGGTAATCGGCCGCCATCTCCTCGACGCTGCCGGGCAGGGGTTCGGTGCGGGCCAGGCCGCGTGCCTGCACTCCGTAGACCGGCTGGTCCGCCGGAAGATGCCGCAGCAACGGCTGGTAGTTCCAGCTCAGGCCGCCGCTCGCGTGGAGGCAGAACAGTGGCGGGCGATCACCGCCGGCTTGCAGCGGCAGCAGGATCTCGTAGTCGCCCATCTTCAACGACGGGGTCGAGCGCCGCCGCTCGCCGACGACGACCAGGGTTTTGGCGGAGGTCTTCCGGGCGAGCAGGCCCGTGTGCAGCATCTGGTGTCCCGCGGTCCCGAACGGACAGGGCACGGTCGGCCGGCCGGCTTTTCCCTCGTCCACGGCCGGCCCGGTGACGTAGAGGTCGCCCACGGCGCCGGGCGTGATGGGGCGCAGCCGGTCGTCGAGGAGGAGTGCGCCGAGCGGGCCGTCCTCGGCCAGGCCGGCGAGTGCCGGGGGCGCGGCCTCGTGCCACCGCGCCGGTGCGATGACCGGACGGCTGCGTTCGGCGTCGTCCAGGAAGAGGTCCAGGTCGCTGATCCGCAGCCGGGGGTCCTGCGCCACCTGTTCCAGGACGCGGACCAGCCGCCGGGCCACCGACTCGGCCGTGTCCCGGTCGAACAGGTCGGTGGCGTAGCGCAGGGTGCCTTGGAGGCCGTCCTCGTCGTCGAGGTCGTCGGTGAGCCGGAACGCGAGGTCGAGTTCCATCGGTTCGGTTGCGCCGGGTGCGGCTTCGGTGCGCAGGCCCGGCAGTTCCCTCGCGTCCCAGGTGCCGAGGCCTTCCTCCAGTACCTCGAGTCCGACCTGGAACACGGGGTGGCGGGAGAGGGAGGCGGGCAGGTCGAGCAGCTCGGCGAGCCGCTCGAAGGGCACGTCCAGGTGCTCCTGCGCGGCCTGGGCGGCTTCCTGCACGCGGGTGAGGACTTCCATGAAGTCCGGGTCGCCCGAGACGTCTGTGCGCAGGGCGACCGGCCGGGCGAACGGTCCGATCATCGGCTCGAGGTCGATGAGGTCTTCGTCCCGGGGCAGGATCGTGCCGATCACCAGGTCGTGGCCCGCGCCCAGTTTCGTCAGCAGCATGGCGAGCGCGGCGTGCACGACCTGGAAGGTGTCTGCGCCGGCCGGCTCCGCTTGCTCCATCAACCGGGTGTACGGGTCCGCGTCCAGCCGCAGCCCGACCGTGCCGGCCCGGCGCGACGGGACGGCAGGCCGCAGGCGGTCGAACGGCAGCACCGTCTCCCCGTCGATGCCGGCCAGGGTGTCCCGCCAGAAGGCGATCTGTTCGTGGGGCAGGCTGCCCGGCTCGTTCTCGTCCGCGAGCAGCCGCTGCTCCCAGATCGCGTAGTCGGCGAACTGCACCGCCAGGGGCGCGCGTTCCGGGGCCCGGCCCTCGCGCCGCGCGCCGTATGCGGCCGCCAGGTCGCGGAAGAACACGTCGAGGGAGTCGTCGTCGGCGAGGATGCGGTGTACTTGCAGGAGCAGTACGTGCTCGTTGTCCGCGAGTTCGAAGAGTTCACATCGCCACGGCACGTCCTCGGTGAGGTCGAACACCGTTTCGTGCCGTTCGGTGAGCAGGCCGGGCAGGTCCTCCTCGTTGGCCGGGACGGGGGTCAGCTCGACCGTCAGGGCGTCCTGGATGTCCTGGTGGACGCTGTGTGCGTCGCCGGGGAAGGTGGTGCGCAGAATGTCGTGCCGGGCCGCGACGTCGCCGAGCGCCGCCGCCAGCGCGGGTGTGTCCAGCCGGCCGCGCAGGCGCAGTGCGACCGACGTGTGCAGGCCGGCTGTGTCCTTCCCGGGGTCGGCCAGCAGCCGGGCGCGCAGCTGCCGGGTGGTGACCGGCACGCGGTGGGGCCGCTGGGCGGCTTCCAGTGCGGGGCGTGACTTCGCGGCGAGCACCCTCGCCAGGCCCGCGGGGGTCGGGGAGGAGAACAGCTGCCGGATGGGCAGGTCGGCGCCGAGTTCCTCACGGATCCGTGCGATGAGCCGCATGGCCAGCGCCGAGCTGCCGCCGAGGTCGTGGAAGGTGTCGTCGCCGCCCACGTGGTCGACGCCGAGGATCTCGGAGAACAGGGCGCACAGCACCTTCTCGGTCTCGCTGTCCGGCGCCTTCTGCGAGGCGTGGTGCGCGAGATCCAGGGCGGGCAGGGCACGGCGGTCCACCTTGCCGTGGGCGGTGACCGGCAGGCCGGGCAGGGCGACGATCGCCATCGGGACCATGTACGCGGGCAGGACCAGGGCCATCTGCCGTCGGATCTGTGCTGAGCCCGGGTCGCTGCCGTCGGAGACGAAGTAGCCCACCAGGCGTTTCTCACCCGGCTGGTCCTCCCGCGCCACGACGACTGCCTCGACCACGCCGGGCTGGGCCGCGAGTACGGCTTCGACCTCGCCCAGCTCCACCCGGTAGCCGCGGATCTTGACCTGGTCGTCGGCGCGGCCGAGGAACATCACCTCGCCGTGCTGGTTCCAGCGGGCCAGGTCGCCGGTGCGGTACATCTGTTCTCCGGCGAGGAACGGGCATGCCACGAACCGTTCGGCGGTCAGGGCCGGGCTGGTGAGGTACCCGCGGGCCAGCCCGGTGCCGGCGAGGTAGAGCTCGCCGGCGACTCCCGGTGCGACGGGGCGCAGGAAGGTGTCGAGGATGTAGACCTTGCGGTTGGTCATGGGGCGGCCGATGGGCAGTTCCCGTCCGAGGTCCTCGCCCGGCTCGATCGGTTTCCATGTCGCGCACAGGGTGGTTTCGGTCGGTCCGTAGGTGTTCCGCACCCGCAGTCGGGGCTGGGCCTGTCGCAGGTTCTGCACGGACTGCGCGGGGACCACGTCCCCGCCGGTCCCGATCTCGACGAGGCCCGCGAAGCACTCCGGATCCGTCTCCGCCAGGGCGCGGAAGGTGCCGGCGGTGAGGTGGACGGCGGTCGCGCCGCGTGCGACGGCCTGGCGTACCCCGGCGGCGTCCAGCACACCCGGCTCGGTGAGCAGGACGCGGCCGCCCGTGGCGAGCGGCACCCACATCGCGTAGAGGGAGGGGTCGAAGACGTGTGTCGCGTGCATGAGCACGCCGTCGCCGGGGCCGATCTGCCAGCCCTCGTCACCGGCGAGGCCGGCCACGGCCCCGTGGGGGATGCCTACGCCCTTGGGCAGGCCGGTGGATCCGGAGGTGTACATCACGTACGCCAGGTCGTCGGGGGCGGGCCTGGTCTCCGGTGCCGTGGCGGTGCAGGCGTCGACGGCCGCCCGCGTCTCGGGCGCGTCGAGGACGATCGCGTCCTGCGGTGCGACGGTGCGGGTCGCCTGGGTGCACAGGACGAGGGAGACCGCGGAGTCGTCGAGGATGAACGCGATGCGTTCGGCCGGGTACTCGATGTCCACCGGGACGTATGCCGCGCCTGTCTTCCAGATCGCCAGGAAGGCGATGAGCAGGTCCGGCGACCTGTCCATGGCCACCCCGACCCGGTCGCCGCGGCGTGTGCCGCGACCGGCGAGGTAGTGGGCCAGCCGGTTGGAGGCCCGGTCGACCTCGGCGTAGGTCAGATCCGTGCCGCCGGCGTCGGTGATCGCCACCGCGTCCGGTGCCGTGGCCGTCCGCTGCGCGAACATCTCGACCACGGAGGGGCCCGGTACCGGGCCCGCGGTCGCGTTCCATTCGTCCACCACCAGGGCGCGCTCGGTCTCGCTCAGCAGCGTCAGGCGGCCGACGGGCACGTCGGGCTCGGCGGCCAGTTGCTCCAGCACGCGGGCCAGCGCGCCCACGACGGATTCGGCGATCGCGTGGTCGAACAGTCCCCGGTCGTAGTCGAGGATGAGCGGCATCTGTTCGCCGGGTCCGGTGATCAGAGTGAACGGGTAGTGCGAGGAGTTGCGCCCCCGCTTCACCGGGTGCAGGGCCAGGCCGTCGTCCGGTGCCCGGCCGAGTCCCTTGCGGGGGAAGTTCTCGTAGATGACGAGGGTGTCGAAGACCGCTCCGGGGCCGGCGGCGGCCTGTACGTCCTGCAGGCCGAGATGGTGGTGGGCCATGAGTGCCGACTGGCCGCGCTGCAGTTCGGCGAAGAGCTCGACGGCCGGCCGCCCGCCGTCGAGCCGGACCCGTACCGGCAGGGTGTTGAGCAGTTGGCCGACCATCGATTCCACACCGGGGAGGTCGCCGGGCCGCCCCGAGGCGGTCGCGCCGAAGACCACGTCGGTACGGCCGGCCAGTTGGGACAGCACGACGGCCCACGCGCCCTGCACGATGCTGTTCAGGGTGAGGTCGTGACGGCGCGCCAGGTTGGCCAGGTCTTGTGTGAGGTGCGTGGGCAGTTCGAGCACCACGGTGTCGATGTCCGGCACGCGGGCCGGGTCGGCCGGGGCGATTGTGGTGGGCGTGGACAGCCCTGCGAACTGATCCCGCCAGGCTGCCCTGGCCGCTTCCTTGTCCTGCCGGCCCAGCCATGCGAGATAGTCCCGGTAGGACCCGGTGGGCGGGAGTCCGGACGCGTCCCCGTCGGCCGCGTATATGGCTGCCAGTTCGCGGTGGATGACCGGCATCGACCAGCCGTCCACCAGCACGTGGTGAAGGGTGTGGACGAGGCGGTGGCGCTCCGGGCCGAGCCGGATCAGGTGCAGTTTCATCAGCGGTGCCGTCTCGATGTGCAGCCGTTCGGCCACCTCGTTGGCGGCCAGCCGGTCCACTTCGCTGTCGGCGGCGTCGTCCGGCAGCCCGGACAGATCCGTCTCGCGCCAGGGGATCTCGGCGTCCCGCGCGATGACCTGCACCATCTGCGCGCCGCTGACGTAGCGGAAGCAGGCCCGCAGCGCGGCGTGCCGGTCCACGACGGCCTGCCACGACGCCCTCAGCCGGGCGGCGTCCAGCGGGCCGTCGATGCCGTAGACGGTCTGCACGGTGTAGGTGTCGGGACCGTCGTGGTCGAGTGCGGTGTGGTACAGCATCCCTTCCTGCAGTGGCGAAAGGGGCCAGACGTCCTCCACGCTGGAGCGGGGCTTCGGGCGGGTGCCGTCAACGGTCACGGTCTGCTCCTTACAGCGCTTGTTCATCGGCCAGTCCGGCCTCGAGTTGGTCCATCTGGTCGGATGAGAGATCGACGAGCGTGCCCGCCGAAGGCTCCGGTGCGGCGGTGGCGGCGCTGTCGGCGGGGAGTTCTGCGACCAGCACCGCAAGCCGTTCCGGTGTCCTTTCCTCGAACACCTGCCACGCGGTCAGTTCCAGCCCCTTGCGGCGGGCTCGGGCCGAGAGCTGCATCGAGATGATGGAGTCCCCGCCGAGTTCGAAGAAGCTGTCGTCGGCGCCCACCCGGTCCAGGCCGAGCACCTCCGCGAACAGCTCGCACAGCTTCGCCTCCATCGCGGTGCGCGGCTTTCGCCCGGAGGACATCCCGGCGAAGTCGGGGGTCTGCAGCGCCCGGTGGTCGAGCTTGCCGTTCGGGGTGAGCGGCATCTTTTCCAGCGACACGAACGCCGCGGGCATCATGTACTCCGGCAGGCGTTCGGCCGCCAGTTCGCGCAGCGCGGAGGTCAGTGTGCCGTTCTCGCCGTGCGCGTCGGCCGAGGGCACGACGTATGCCACCAGCTGCTTGTCGCCGGGGCCGTCTCTGCGGACGGCGACCGCCACCTGGCCGACCCCGGGATGCTCGGCGAGGACGGCCTCGATCTCGGCCGGCTCGACCCGGTATCCGCGGACCTTGACCTGGGCGTCGACCCGGCCCGCGAAGATCAGTTGGCCCTCACGGGTCCAGCGGAACCGGTCGCCTGAGCGGTACATCCGCTCACCGGGGGTGAACGGGCTTGCGACGAACCGTTCGGCTGTCAGGCCGGGGCGTCCGAGGTAGCCGCGGGCCAGTCCGACGCCTGTGATGTAGAGCTCGCCGACCACCCCTGGCGGTACCGGCTGGAGGAAGGCGTCGAGCACGTAGTGCCGCACGTTGTGGATCGGGCCGCCGAGTGGGACCAGGTCGTGTCCTGGAGCCAGCGGGGCGCTCATCGTCGAGCAGATGGTGGTCTCGGTCGGTCCGTAGGCCTGGATCACCCGGCGGCCCGGTGACCAGCGGTCCACCAGCGCGGCCGGCAGCGCCTCGCCGCCCGTCAGCACCGTCCGCAGGGTGTCCGGCAGGTCGTCCTCGCTCGCCAGCACGCTCGGCGACACGGTCAGGTGAGTGATGTCGGCCCTGCGGAGCGCGTCGCCCAGGGTCACCCGGGGGGGCATGCTCGCCGTGTCCGGCAGTACCAGGGTCGCTCCGGCCAGCAGGGTCATGTAGAGCTCGGAGACGATGGCGTCGAAGCCGATCGCGGACAACTGCAGGATCCGCGAGGACGATGTCACGGCCATCCGCTCGATGTGCGCGTACCCCAGGTTGACGAGTCCGCAGTGGGCGACCAGGACGCCCTTGGGCACTCCGGTCGACCCCGACGTGTAGATCACGTACGCCGCGTCCTCGGGTGCCACTGGCGGCAGCCGCACACCCGGGTCGGGGGCGGGCAGTTCGTCCAGGACCAGCACCGTGCCCGTGAACTCGGCGGGCACGACCGCTCGGGTGGTGCTCGTGCAGACCAGCACCTGCGGCGCCGAGTTCGCCAGGATGAACTCGATGCGCTCACGGGGATAGTCCGGATCGACGGGTACGAACGCCCCGCCGGCGAATGTCACCCCCATCAGGGTCACCGCCAGCTCGGCCGAGCGCTCGACCAGTACGCCCACCCGTGCCTCGCGCCGCACGCCCAGGCTCACGAGCACGCGCGCCAGGGCTTCGACCTCGTCGTGCAACTCGCTGTACGACAGGCTCCGCGCGGCGTCCTGCACGGCCGGCGCGTCCGGCGTCCGCCGGACCTGCCTGCGGAACAGGTCCGGCAGTGTCTCCGCCGCAAGCGGCCGGTCGGTCCTGTTCCACTCGTCCACGACCAGGCGGCGTTGCTCGGCTCCGATCAGGCCGACCCGCCCCACCGGTGTGTGCGGATCGGCCACGACCTGTTCGAGAGCCCGCAGGAGCGACGCGAGAAGGTCCTCGACCTGGGTTCTCGCGAACGCGTCGGGGCGGAAGATGACTTCGCCGTGGACGGGGCCCGCTACGGATGCGCGCATGGACAGGGGGTAGTGCCCGGTGTCGTTCGGGATTCCCGCGGGGCGCATGACGAGTGCGTCGGGTTCGTCGGACACGGGCGGCGGGGGCGGGTAGTTCTCGAACACCACGATCGTGTCGAAGGCCGCGCCGGGCCCGGCGTGCTGGTTGATCTCGGTCAGCCCGACGTGCTGGTGCGGTATCAACGCGACCTGCCGTTGCTGCAGGTCCGCCAGCATGTCGAGGAACGGTTCGGCGCCGGCGAGGCGGGCCCGGACGGGCAGCATGTTCATGAACAGGCCGACCGCGGACTCGACACCGGGGATCTCGGGCGGACGGCCGGCCACCGCGGCGCCGAAGACCACGTCCTTGCGACCGGTCAGGCGGGCCAGCAGCAGTGCCCAGACCCCTTGGAAGAGCGTGTTCGCCGTCACTCCGTGGTGGCGGGTGAACTCCACCAGGCGCCGGCTCAGATCGTCGTCGAGTGCGAACCCGATCCGGTCGGGTTCGACGGGCGCGATGATCGTTTCCGGTGGCACGACGTGGGTCGCCTCGTCGAGCCCCGCGAGTTCGGCCCGCCACGCCTGGCGGGCGGCTGCCTTGTCCTGGTGAAGGGTCCAGGCGAGATAGTCGCGGTAGGACGTGGGGGCCGGCAACGCCCGGTCCGCGCCGCCGGCGTAGTACGCCGCCAGCACCTCACCGGTGATGAGCGGCAGGGACCATCCGTCTGCCGCGATGTGGTGCGACGTGAAGACGAGCCGGTGCCGGCGGTCGCCGAGGCGCAGCAGGTGCAGCCGCAGCTGTGGCGCCCGGGTCAGGTCGAACCGCTCGGCGTGCAGCTCCGCCGCGAGACGGTCGACTTCCGCCAGCGCCTCGTCCTCGGGCAGGTGGGACAGGTCGGTCTCCTGCCAGGGCGGCGACACCGCGCCGGCGACGGCCTGCACGGTGGCGCTGGACGCGAGCTGATGAAAACTCGCCCGCAGGGCGGGGTGCCGGTCCAGCAGCACCTGCCAGGACCTGCGGAAGCGGGCGACGTCCAGCGGTCCCTCGATGACGAGGGTGCGCATGCTCGCGTAGACGTCCGGGCCGCGCTCGTCGGAGGCGTGGAACAGCAGGCCCTCCTGGAGCGGAGACAGCGGCCAGATGTCGAGCAGGTCCGGTACGGCGGTCTCGATCTCCGCCACATCGCGCTGGGTCAGGGTGGTGAGCGGGAAGTCGGAGGGCGTGTGCCCCCCGGCGCCGCCGGCGTCGACGTGGGTGGCGAGGCCGGTGAGCATGGACAGCCAGCTCTGCCCGAGCGACTCCGCCTCGGCTTCGCCGAGTAGGCGGCCGGCCCAGGTCAGGGTCAGTTCGAGTGCGGGTCCTTCGGCGGCGTCCAGCACGACCGCGTCGATCTCCAGGGCGTGCCGCAGCGCCGTGTCCTGGTCTGTGGTGCCGCCGATGGTTCCCACCATCTGCCAGGGCTTGGCGGCATCGCCGGTCCCGGTCGGGAAGCGGCCGAGGTAGTTGAACCCGATCTCCGGCTGCGGCAGCGCGGCCAGGGCCGGCCCGGTCTCGGCGTTGAGGTGGCGCAGCATCCCGTAGCCGAGGCCGCCGTCGGGCACGGCGCGCACGTTCTCCTTGACGCTCTTCAGCAGGCTGCCTGCCGCGGCGCCGCCCGAGACGGCTTCGGCCGTGTTGATGCCGGTCACATCCAGCCGGAGCGGATGGATGTCGGTGAACCAGCCGACCGTCCGGGACAGGTCCAGGTCGCCGATGGGCCGGCGGCCGTGTCCCTCGACGTCCACCACGACGGCCGGGTCGCCGCGCCATCGGGCCACCGCGCCCGCCAGGGTGGCCAGCAACACCTCGTGAACACCGCAGTGGAAGGCCGAGGTCGCCTTCGTCACGAGCACGCCTGCCGTGTCCCGCGGCACCTTCCAGGACTTGCGTCCCGCGGTGGACAGGGTGTCGCGCGCGGGGTCGAACTCGCCTGTCCGCGGCTGCGTTCCCTCGAGGATCGCCGTCCACGTCTCCAGCTCCGCGGTCCGGGTCGCCGCCTGGTCGGCCAGGGTCCGCGCCCAGCGCCGGTAGGAGACGTCGACCGGATCGAGCGCCGGTTTCCGGCCCGCGGCCGCGGCCGCGCAGGCCACCTGCAGGTCCGACAGCAGGACTCGCCACGACACGACGTCGGCCAGGAGGTGGTGGGCCACCACCACGAGCCGTCCGGGGCGGCCGGGTCCGGCGTCCACCCACACCGTCCTGATCATCACGCCGGCGGTGGGGTCCAGCCGGGCGGCCGTCTCCTCGGCGCGGCGCTCGGCGATCTCGTCCACGTCGCCGGCGCCGGCCTCGACCCGTTCGACGAGCGTCGCCGCGGCCGCCGTCGCCCGGTCGGCCACGACCAGCCGGGGCTGCTCCCCGTCGGTCTCGACGATCCGGCTGCGCAGCATGTCATGGGTGTCGATCAGCGCGGCCAGTGAGGCCGTCAGCACGTCCGCGGACAGATCGCCGGGTGCGGCCACGGTCACCCACTGCGCCAGTGCGCGTCGGGTCAGCGCGCTCGGGTCGCGTTCGAGCAGTGCCCGCACCACTGGGGTCCACGGGACCTCGCCGACGCCGTCGGCGGCATCGGCCCGGGCCGGTCCGCCGCGCTCGGCGACCGCCGCGATCCCCGCGGGTGTCTTCTGCTCGAAGACCTGCTTCGCCCCGAAGACGAGGCCCTCGCGGCGTGCGCGGGCGGCCAGGCGCATCGACAGGATCGAGTCACCGCCCAGCTCGAAGAAGCCGTCGTCGGCGCCGGCCCGGTCCACCCCGAGTATCTCGGCGAACAGGTCGCACAGGACTCGCTCGGCCTCGGTGCGCGGTTCGCGGCCGGCCGTCTTCGCGGTGAACTCCACCGCCGGGAGGGCCGCAGTGTCGATCTTTCCGTTGAGCGTCAGCGGGAAGCTGTCCACCACCACGACCGCGGGCACCATGAACTCCGGCAGCCGCGCCGCGAGGTGCTCGCGGACCGTGCCGGGGTCCGGTCCCGGATCCCCTTGCGCGGTCACGTACGCGATCAGCCGCTTGTCGCCGGGCCGGTCCTCGCGCACCACCACGGTCGCCTGCGCGACCTGCGGTACCTCGGCCAGGGCCGCTTCGATCTCGCCGGGCTCCACGCGGTAGCCCCGGATCTTCACCTGGGAGTCGGCCCTGCCGACGAAGAGCAGCTCGCCCGTGTCCGTCCAGCGCGCCAGGTCGCCGGTGCGGTACATCCGCTCGCCCGTCGCCCGGCCACCCGCTGCCGGGGCGCTGTGCGCCGCGGGGTCGCCGGGGGCGAACGGATCGGCGACGAACCGCTGCGAGGTCGTCCCGCTCGCGCCCGCATACCCGTGTGCGAGGCCGGCGCCGGCGAGGTAGAGCTCGCCGGTCACGTGGGGTGCGACCGGCTGGAGGAACGCATCGAGCACGTAGGCCCGCCGTCCGGCCAGCGGCCGGCCGATCGGGAAGGTGTCGCCCGTCTCGTCCCACGGTTCGAGGAGGTGCCAGGTGGCGCAGAGGGTGGCCTCGGTGGGGCCGTAGAGCTGCCGGACCCGGACCTGCGGGCACGCCCGGCGCACCCGCGCGACGGACGCGAGGGGTACCGCGTCCCCGCCGGTCAGGATCTCGCGCAGTCCGCTGAAGGACTCCGGCGCCTCCTCGGCCACCACCCGGAAACTTCCGGCCGTCAGGTGGGCGGTGGTCACGCCGCGTGCGATCGCTTCGCGCAGCCGCTGGGCGTCGACCGCGCCCGGTTCCGCGACCAGCACGCGGGCTCCGCTGACCAGCGGCACCCAGATCTCCAGCAGGGACGCGTCGAATGCGTGCGAGGCGTGCATCAGCACGCAGTCGTCCGGGCCCTGCGACCAGCCGGGCTCGCCCGCCAGAGCCGCCACGCTCGCGTGCGGCACCGCGACGCCCTTGGGGACCCCGGTCGATCCCGACGTGTACATCACGTAGGCCACGTCGTGCGCCCCGACGGTGAGGCCCGGCGCCTCGTGCGGCTTTTCCTGGATCGCGGGTACGTCCATGGCCACCGGCTCGACCCCGTCCGGCACGGCGTCGCGGGTCGCTGCGACGCAGACGGCCACCCGTGCGCCGGCGTCGGCCAGCATCCGGTCGATCCGTTGCGCGGGGTGGTCCACGTGCACCGGCACCTGTGCGGCGCCCGCCTTCCAGACCGCGAGCAGGGCGACGAACAGGTCCGCGCCGCGTTCCAGCACCACGCCGACGCGGTCGCCGCGCCGCACGCCCGTCGCTGCGAGGTGGCCCGCCACAGCGTTGGATGTCCGGTCGAGTTCGGCGTAGGTCAGGGTGCGTGCGCCGTCCATGACCGCCACCGCGTCCGGGGACCTGTCGGCCTGCTGCCGGAACAGCTCCAGCACCGACTGCGGGCCGGGCGCGGCGCCGGCCGCGTGGCCGTGCTCGAGCATCGACGTGCGCGCCGATGCGTGCGTGACGGCGAGGCGGCCCACCGGAAGCGAGGGGTGCGCCACCATCCGTTCGATGACCCGTACGACCTGCCTGGCCACCTCGCCGGCCGTTTCCCGGTCGATCCGGTCGGGCCGGTAGGCCACATCGATCCGCAAGCGGTTGCCGGGAGCGACGCTCATGGTCAGCGGATAGTTGGTACCGGTCCGGGTGCGGACCGAGCTGATCGCGAAGCCGCCGTCGTCGCCGGGGCCGGCGGCGCCGTCCGGGTAGTTCGCGACCATCACGGCGGTGTCGAAGAGCGCGCCCGTCCCCGCCAGCCGCTGGATCTCCGGCAGTCCCAGGTACTGATGCTCCGTCAACGCCGACTGGCGCCTCTGCAGGTCCCGCAGCATGTCCAGCGTCGGCCGGCCGCCTTCGAGCCGCACGCGCACCGGGACGGTGTTGATGAACATCCCCACCATCCGCTCGACGTCCGGCACGTCCGCGGGACGCCCCGACACCACCGTGCCGAACACGACGTCGGTCCGGCCGGCCAGCCTCGCCAGCACCAGTGCCCATGCGCCCTGCACGATCGTGCTCAGCGTCAGTTCATGGCCGCGCGCGAAGTCGGTGAGCGCCTGTGTCGTCTCCTCGGGCAGCCATTCGGTGTGCCCCTGCGGCATGACCATCGTCTTGTCCGCGTCGGCGTCCGTCAGGGTCGGTTCGTCCGACCCGGCGAGTTCGGCCTGCCACGCCGCTCGGGTCGCCTGCTCGTCCTGACGGCGGAGCCATGCCAGGTAGTCGCGGTAGGACGGTGGCGTCGAGGAGCCCTGTCCGCCCGCGTACCCCGCCGCCATCTCGCTCAGGACGATCGGTGTGGACCAGCCGTCCAGGACGACGTGATGCGACGTCACGACGAGCCGGTGGGTGCTCTCCCCCAGGCGGATCAGCAGCAGCCGCAGCAGCGGCGCCCTGGTCACGTCGAACCGTTCGGCCTGGTCCCGCGCGAGCAGGCGGTCGGCCTCCGCGGCCGCGGCCGCCTCATCGAGGTGCGACAGGTCGGCCGTACGCCAGGGGACGTCGGCCTCGCTCGCGACGGCCTGCACCGTCTCGCCGGATCCGAGCTGGTGGAAGCTGGTCCGGAGCGATTCGTGGCGGGCGACGAGCCGTTGCCATGCCGCACGCAGCCGTTGCGCGTCGAGTGGTCCTTCGAGGTCCAGGATCCGCTGGCTCTGGTAGACGTCGACGCCGCCGTCGTCGATGGCCCGTTCGAAGAGCATGCCTTCCTGCAGCGGTGTCAGTGGCCAGACGTCCGTCAGCGCCGGCACCGCGGCCTCCAGCTCCGCCACGTCCCGCTGCGTCAGTTCCACGAGGTCGAAGTCGGACGGTGTGTGCCCGCCGGCGCCGGGATCCTCCGCCAGTGCCGCGAGGCCGGTGAGCATCTCCAGCCATGCCTCGCCGAGCTGTTCCACCGTGGCGGGGTCGAGGTCCCTGCCGTCGATGGCCAGCCTCAGCCGGGGGCCTGCGGGCGTGTCCTGGACATCCGCGGCGACCTCCACCGGGTGGGCCGCGGGCGTGGTGGGGCCGCCGCCGAGCGACTCCTGGCTCGCCTGCCACGGGGTCTCCCCGGCGGCGAGGCCGGACCGGCCGAAGTAGTTGAATCCGATCTGCGGGGACGGCAACCCGGCCAGCCTGGCCCCGGTTTCGGGGTTGAGGTGGCGCAGCAGCCCATAGCCGAGGCCGTCGCCGGGGACGGCGCGTACCTGTTCCTTCACGGCCTTCAGCAGCTGCCCGGCCGCGGCGTGGCCTGCTGCCGCGGCGGACAGGTCGACGTCGCGGACGTCGAGGCGGACCGGGTGGACGCTGGTGAACCAGCCGACGGTGCGCAGCAGATCCATCCCGTCCGCACCGTGGCGGCCGTGGCCCTCCACGTCGACCAGGATGCCGGCGCCGGTCCCGCGCCGGCGTGCCACCGCACCCCCGAGGCCCGCCAGCAGGACGTCGTTGATCCCGCAGTGGAAAGCCGCCGGCAGCCGGGCCACCAGGCTGCGCGCCGTGGTACCGGTCAGCGTCCGTGACCAGGAGTGCGACTGCCCGGTCCGCGTTTCGAGGGCGGTGTCCGCGCCGTCCAGCACGGCGACCCAGTGATCGGCTTCGGCGATCGTGCTCGCGCTGAACGCCTGCTCGGTCAGCTGCCGCGCCCAGTGCCGGTACGAGGTCGGCGCAGGTTCCAGGGCCGGGGTCCCACCCAAGACCACCGCGTCGTACGCCGCTCGCAGATCGGGCACCAGGATGCCCCAGGAGACCGCGTCGACCGACAGGTGGTGCGCCACCAGGGCCAGCCGGCCCGGCCGGTCGCTTCCGGCGTCGATCCATACGGCCCGCACCATGGTTCCCGCCGACGGGTCCAGCGTGGGTGCGGCTGTCCTGGCTTCGTGCTCGGCGAGCTCGTCGAGGTTCCCGGTGCCGGCCGGCACCCGCGTGAGCAGGCCTGCCGCGTCCACCGCGCCGCGCTCGGCGACGAACAGCCGTCCGTCGGGCGCCACCCGTGCCCGCAGGCAGTCGTGCACGTCCAGCAGCGCCTGCAGGGCACTCACCAGGGCATCCGGACGCAGGTCGGCCGGGGTGACGACGGTTTTCGCCTGTACGAAGCCAGGGCGCGTCGCGGCGTTGCCGAGGGCACGCATCACCGGCGTCCACGGGATGTCTCCCACGCCCGTGTCCGTCTCGGAGTGATCCTGTGCCGGTGTCGCAGGGGCCTGTCGGGTCAGTCCCGCGAGCCGCTCGGGGGTCCGGTGCTCGAAGATCTGCCGCGGGGTGAGGGGCATCCCTTCGCGCCGCGCGCGGGCGGCCACCTGCATGGACGAGATCGAGTCCCCGCCCAGTTCGAAGAAGCTGTCCTCGACCCCGACGCGTTCCAGGCCGAGGACTTCGGCGAACACGGCGCACAGGATGCGCTCTGCCTCCGTGTCCGGCTCCCGGCCGGCCGTCTTCGCGGCGAAGTCCGGTGCGGGCAGGGCCTGCCGGTCCACCTTTTGGTTGACCGTCAACGGCAGGTGGTCCAGCACCAGCACCGCGGCCGGAATCATGAATGCGGGCAGCGTCTCGGCGAGCTGTTCGCGCAGCCGTTCCGGGTCGGCGTCGTGTCCCGCTTCGGCGACCACGTAGGCGATCAGGAGGTCGTCCCGTGGGGACACCACCGCCTGGGCGACACCGGGCAGGCCGGCGAGGACCACCTCGATCTCGCCGGGCTCCACCCGGTACCCGCGGATCTTGACCTGGTCATCGGCGCGTCCGGCGAACACCAGCGCGCCCTGGTCCGTCCAGTACGCCAGGTCGCCGGTCCGGTACATCCGCTCACCCGGCACGCGGGCGCCGCGGGAGGGCGTGGGGGCGGGAACGAACGGGTCAGCGACGAACCGCTCCGCCGTCAAGGCCGTGCGGCCGAGATAGCCGTGCGCCACACCGGCTCCGGCGACATACAGCTCGCCCACCACGCCCGGTGGCACAGGTCGCAGGAACGCGTCGAGGACGTAGGTTCGCCGTCCCGGCAGCGGTCGTCCGATCGGCAGCACCGAGCCCGTCCCGTCGCCGGGTTCGAGCGTCCACCACGTCGCGCACAGCGTGGCTTCGGTCGGGCCGTACAGATGCCGCACCCGTAGGCCAGGACTGCTGCGCCGCACCCGCTCCACCGCCGCGGGCGGCACCACGTCCCCGCCGGTCAGCACCTCGCGCAGACCGGCGAGCGACTCCGGTGACTCCTCGGCCACCACGCGGAAGGATCCCGCGGTCAGGTGGGCGGCCGTGACACCGCCGGCCACATGTCCGGCCAGCGCCTCGCCGTCCACGGCCCCCGGTCCGGCGAGCACCACCCTGGCACCCGACAGCAGCGGCACCCACAGCTCGAACAGGGATATGTCGAAGGCGTGCGAGGCGTGCATCAGCACGGCGTCCTGGGGGCCGACGGTCCATCCCGGCTCGCCGGCCAGCGCCGCGACGTTGCCGTGCGACACCACGACGCCCTTCGGTGTTCCCGTGGACCCCGACGTGTACATCACGTACGCGAGGTCGTCGGCGCAGACGCCGACGGACAGGCGGGTGCACTCCGCCACCGCCTGCCGGGTGCGGGTGTCGTCCAGGACGATCGGCTCGAGCCCTCCGTCCAGCACGACGTCTCGGTACGCCTGCGAGCAGATCACCGCCGCCGGTTCCGCATCCGTGAGCATGAACTTCAGGCGTTCCGCCGGATAGGCGGGGTCCAGGGGGACGTACGCCGCTCCTGCCTTCCACACCGCGAGCAGCGTCGCGACCAGGTCGGGCGAGCGGTCCATCACCACGGCCACCCGGTCCCCGCGGCCCACTCCCCTGCCGCGCAGATAGCCGGCGAGCCGCTCCGCGTGCTCGGCCAGTTCCCGAAACGTCAGGGCTCGATCGCCGTCGGCGACCGCCACCTCGTCGGGGCGGCGCTCCACCTGACGGTCGAACAGTTCGGGGGCGGGCCGGTCCGGCGCCATGGCGGCCGCCGCACCCCAACGGCCGACCACCAGATCACGCTCGGCCGCAGGCGTCACATCGACCTCGGCGACCGTCAGGTCGCCCGTACCCGTCAGCTGGCGCAGAACCTCCTTCACCCGCTCGGCGATGGAGAGCGCGGTGGTCCGGTCGAAGAGCTCCGTCAGATAGTCGAGTTTGAGGAGCATCGATTCGCCGGGAACGCACACCAGCGTCAGCGGATAATGGGCGGCCGCTCGGCCCTGGTTTATCCGTATGCCAAAATTCCCCGCGGAGTCGGATTCTGCGGGCTTATTGGGGAACTTCTCGAAGACGATCATGGTGTCGAAGACCGCGCCGGGGCCGGCCGCCTGCTGTATGTCCACCAGCCCCACGAACTGGTCGGGTATGAGCGCCGACTGCTGTTTCTGCAATTCCGCCAGCAACGCCATGACCGGGGTCGAGCCGCGGAGCCGCACGCGCACCGGCACGGTGTTGAGGAACAGCCCCGCCATCTCCTCCACGCCGGGCAGATCCGGCGGGCGCGCCGATACCGCCGCCCCGAACACCACGTCCGTGCGGCCCGCCAGGCGCGCCAGCACCATCGCCCACGCGCCTTGCACCACGGTGTTCAGCGTCAGCCCGTGGCGACGGGTCAGCTCGTCCAGCGAGCGCGTGAGGGTTTCGGACAGCTCGACCTCGACGCTCTCGGGCACGCCGGGCGCTCGTCCCGGATCGGCGGGCGCCACCAGCGTCGGCTCCTCGGCGCCGCGCAGCTGCGCCACCCATGCCGACAGCGCCCTCTGCTTGTCCTGCCTGCTCAGCCACGCGAGGTAGTCCCGGTACGACGTCACCGCGGGCAGGGCCCGCGGATCGCCGTGGGCCGGGTACAGCTTGGACAGCTCGTTGACCACGACCGGCAGCGACCAGCCGTCCATGATCGTGTGATGGCAGGTCATCACCAGCCGATGCGTACGGTCGTCGAGACGGATCAACGTCCACCGCAGCAACGGCGCCGCCGCGAGGTCGAACCTCGTCGTCCGGTCCTGTTCGGCCAGTTCTCGCACGGCCTCCTCGGGGTCCTCCAGGTGCGAGAGGTCGACCTCCCGCCACGGCAGGTCCACCTCCTTGAGGATGATCTGGACGGTCTCGCCCGATTTACGCTGCCGGAAGCAGGCCCGAAGCGGCGCGTGCCGCGTCAGCAGCGCCTCGAACGACGCGCGCAGCCTGGCCGGGTCCAGCGGCCCGTCCAGGTCCAGGATCCAGTGGCCCATGTAGACGTCGGGCCCTTCGCCGTCGTAAACCGCGTGGAAGAGCAACCCAGCCTGCAGTGGCGACAGCGGCCAGATGTCCTCGATCCGCGACTGAGCCATCAATGTCTCCCTCGATCAGCTGTGGGATTGACGTTCGTCGTCGAACTCAGCCGTGAATTCCTCAACTCGCCCTTTTCCAGGTCGAGGGGGTCGGCGTCGAATGCGGGACGTGCCGCACAGAAGAATCATCAACCTGACGGGCGAGTCGGGACAACGTGTCCAGTCGGGCCTTCAGTGGTGGCCGCCCGCGGGGAGAACCGCACATCGGGCCGCGAGGGGCGCTCAGCGCTCGTGCCAGCCGCCGGTCCGCAGGGCTTCCCGCAGGGGTGCCGTCATGCCGGGAGCGACGCTGACATGGACCAGGCCGGCCTGGCGGCCGGTGGCATGCTCGATGCGGATGTCCTCGATGTTGACGTCCGCGCGGTCCGCGTCCGTCAACAGCCGTGCCAGTTCGCCCTGCTGGTCCCCGATCAGCACGGTCACCGATTCGAACCGCTCGGGCTGTGTCCCGTGCTTGCCGGAGATGCGGCTGCGGCCTGACATCCCTCTGCGCAGCATGGTCCCGACCGTCTTCGTGCCACTGCTGCGTTTGGCTTCGTCCGTCGCCGCCATGGCGCGCAGCCCGGCGACCATCTCGCTCAGGTCGGCGCCGAGTTCGTCCAGGAGGTCCGCCACGGCCGCGGCGTTGCCGCCCAGTATGTCCAGCCAGAGCTGGGCGTCGGACTCCGCGATGCGGGTCAGGTCCCGCAGCCCCGGGCCCGCCAGGCTCACCTCGCGTTCCTCGGCGCTCTCCAGGCGCATCGCGACCAGGCTGGCCACCACATGGGGCGCGTGGGAGACCAGCGCGACCGCACGGTCGTGCACCGCCGCTTCCATCAGCACGGGGACGGCGCCGCACAGCGTCACCAGTTCCAGTGCCATGTTGAGCGTTTCCGTGTCGGTGTCGGCCGTCGGCGTCAGCGCCCAGCTACGGCCCTCGAAGAGGTCGCCCCGGGCCTTCAGCGGACCGCTGCGCGACGCGCCGGCCATGGGGTGTCCGCCGATGTAGCACGAGGTGTCGCAGCGGAGGTCGACGACATCGTGCTGCGTTTCCGCCTTCACGCTCGCCACGTCCGTGTAGTGGCGCGCCAGGTGCTTGCCCTGGGCGTCCGCCAGCACCTTGCCGACCAGCGGCGGCGGTACCGCGACGATCGCCAGGTCGACGGTTTCCGTTGGCGGCTGCACCGTGCCGGCACCCAGCGACGCGGCCGTCCGGGCGGCCGCCGAGTCGACGTCCCTGAGGTACACGGTCACGCCGCGCGCCCGAAGCGCCAACGCCACCGACGTCCCCATCAGTCCTGTGCCGATCACCAGCGCGGAGTGCATCACGACCACGTCCATTCCTTCGGTTGACCAGCATGAACAGTGCTTGGGGACGGGGCGCCCGCCGGCCGGGGGCCCTGGGGGGCGGGCGGCGCAGGGAAGGCCGCTTCACCGGTGGCCGAACTCGGCCTCGAATGCGTCGATCTCCTCCTGGTCCAGGTCGAGGAGGTCGACGTCGGACGTGTGGCCGGCGGCCGCGGCAGGATCGTCCGCGCCCAGTTCCACGACCGTCGCGATGCCCGCGGGTGTCCGGTGCTCGAACACCTCCCGCGAGCCGAAGACCATGGCGCAGCGGCGGGCCCGGGCCGCCAGTTGCATCGAGAGAAGCGAGTCCCCGCCCAGCTCGAAGAAGCTGTCGTCCGCACCGACCCGCGGCAGACCGAGCACCTCGGCGAACAGATCACACAGCATCCGTTCGACCTCGGTGGCCGGCTCCCTGTCCGAAACGCGTTCGCTGAAGTCGGGGTCCGGCAAGGCCTTGCGGTCGACCTTCCCGTTCGTCGTCAACGGCAGCGCCTCCAGCACCACCACCGCCGCCGGCACCATGTATTCCGGCAGCCGGGCCGCCACGCCCTCGCGCACGGCGACGGCATCCACCGCGCTCTGGCCGGCCGCGGTCACATACCCCACCAGCCGTTCGCCGGCCGGGCTGGCGCGGACCACCACCACCGCCTGCCCCACCGGCTCCTGCGCCACCAGTGCCGCCTCGACCTCACCGGGCTCGATGCGGAACCCCCGCACCTTCACCTGGTCGTCGACCCGGCCGACGAAGACCAACTCCCCTTGCGGGTTCCACCGGACCACATCCCCGGTCCGGTACATCCGCTCCCCGGAACCGAACGGATCGGCCACGAACCGTGCCGCGGTCAGCCCCGCTCGTCCCAGATAGCCGCGCGCCACGCCGACACCGGCGATGTACAGCTCGCCCGCCGCACCCGGGGGCACCACCCTCAACCACGCGTCCAGCACGAGCGCGCGCGCGTTCGCGGTCGGGTACCCGACCGGCGGGATCTCGTCGCCGGCCGGTATGTCCCCACCGATCGTCATGGCGACGGTGGCCTCGGTCGGCCCGTAGGTGTTGATCATCCGGCGTCCGGGCGACCACCGGTGCACGAGTTCGGGAGGGCACGCCGCCACACCCAGTACCAGGCACGGCAGTACCGTCTCGGGTACTGCGGGCACGGTGGCCAGCACGGGGGGCGGGATCAAGGCGTGGCTGATCCCCCGGTCGGCCAGCACCTCGGCCAGCTCCGCACCGGCCACCACGCCGTCGGGCGGGACCACCAGTGCCGCGCCGCCGCCGATCGCCATGAGCAGTTCCAGCACCGAGACGTCGAAGCTCGGCGATGCCAGCGCCAGGACCCGGCTTTGTGGGGTCAGATCGAGCCGTTGGACCAGGCTGGCGGCCAGACTGGCCAGACCGGTGTGGGTGACCACCACGCCCTTGGGTTCTCCGGTGGAGCCGGAGGTGTAGATGACGTAGGCCGCGTTCTCGGGCACTGCCCGCGACCGCACCGGCCCGGTGGGGTGTCGGCCGGCTTCGCGCATCACCGACTCGTCCACCACGACCGCCGGTTGGGCGTCGGCGAGGATGTAGTCGATGCGCGCCCGGGGGTAGTTCGCGTCGATGGGCAGCCAGGCGGCGCCGGCTTTGGTGACGCCGAGCACGGCGACCACCAGTTCCAGGCAGCGGGGCAGCATGATCGCGACCCGGTCCTCGGGGCCGACGCCGTGGTCGATGAGCCAGTGGGCGAACTGGTCGGCGCGGGCGTCGAGCTGGGCGTAGGTCAGCGACTGGTTCGCGAAGACCGCCGCGGTCGCCTCGGGCGTGGCGGCGACCTGTGCGGCGAACAGCTGCGGCAGCGTCTGTGCGGGCACCTCCGCCGCGGTGTCGTTGTACGCCCGCAGCTGTTGCCGTTCGGTGCCGGTCAGGACCGGCACCGCGGACAGCGGCAGCTGCGGCGCGGCGATCAGGGCTTCGAGCACCTGCGTGAACCGGTCCAGCACGGCATCGGCCTGCGCGGCGGTGACCAGCGCCGGCTGGTGTTCCAGCCGTAGCTGCAGGCCGTGGTCCGGGATGGCCGTCAGTGCCAGGGGGTAGTGGGTGGAATCGGCGTCGGTCACACCCCGCACCCGCAGCCGGTCCGGTTGCGCGCCGGCGGCTTTGTCACCGATCGCGGCGGGCTTGGGGTAGTTCTCGTAGACGAAGAGGGTGTCGAACAGCTGCCCGAGCCCGGCGGCCTGCTGGATGTCGGTGAGCCCGAGGTGGTGGTGGGCCAGCACCGCCGTCTGCTCGCCCTGCAAGCGCCGCACCAGCTCGGCGAAGGTGTGCTGCGGCCGCATCCGTACCCGGACCGGGACGGTGTTGATGAAGAGTCCGACCATGGTCTCGATGCCGGGAAGCCCGGCCGAGCGCCCGGACACCACCGACCCGAACACCACGTCGTCGCGACCGGTCATCGCCGCCAGCACCACGCCCCACACGGCCTGCAGCAGCGTGCTGACCGTGACGCCGAACTCGCGGGCCCTGGCCGCCAGAGCCTCGAAGAACGCCTCGTTGAGTGCGGACCAGATCTGTTGTGACATCTGGACCGGCACCGGCCGGTCCGCCGCGACCAGGGTCGGCTCCGGCAAGCCGGCCAGAGCGTCGCGCCACGCGGCCGTCGCGGCGTCGCGATCGGTCCGGCTCAGCCAGGCCAGGTACTGCCGGTACGGCGTCACCGGCGCCAGCACGAGCGGATCCGCTCCGTGGCCGTACAGGGTGAACAGTTCATCCAGCAGCAGGTGTATCGACCAGCCGTCGAGCAGGATGTGATGAGAGGTCAGCACCAGCCGGTGCTGGCCGGGGCCCACCGCGATCAGCACGAACCGCAGCAGCGGGGGGCGGGCGAGTTCGAACGGTCGTGCCCGTTCGGCCGCGGCCAGGGCCACCGCCTCGGCCTGCGGATCCGCCGCGTCCGCCACGTCCACCTGGGTCAGCGGCACCTCCACGGTGCCGGCGATCACCTGGTAGGGGGCTCCGGCGGCGCTGTGCCGGAAGCCGGCACGGAGATTGGCGTGCCGGTCCAGCAGCCGGCGCACCGACGTCCGCAGCAGCGGTGTGTCCAGCGGGCCGGCCAGGTCCAGCACCGCCTGTGCGGTGTAGACATCGACGCCGTCGCCCACGTAGCCGGCGTGGAAGGCCAGCCCGTGCTGCAGCGGGGAGAGCGGCAGCACGTCGGCGAGCCCGCCGACGCCCGCGTGTTCGGCCTCGAGGGCCTCGATCTCGTCCTGCTCCAGGTCGACGAGGTTGAAGTCGGATGCGGTGTGTCCCCCCGCGGCGGGATCGTCCGCCTGACGGGCCAGACCGGACAGCATGTCCAGCCATTGCTGACCCAGTCGTTCGATCTCGGTTTCGTCGAGCAGGCCGCTGGGCCACTCCAGCGTGAGTGTCAGCTCCGGGCCGTCCGGCCGGTCCTGGACGATCGCGTTGGCGTCCACGGCGTGCGGCAGCTTTGTGCTCGCATCCATCGAACTGCCGATGTCCCCGGCCAACTCCCACGCCCGCACACCGTTGCGGTCACCGGCAGCGAACCGGCCCAGGTAGTTGAACCCGATCCGGGGCGAGGGCAGTGCCGCCAGAACCGGCCCGGTGTCAGCGTTGAGATAGCGCAGCAGTCCGTAGCCGAGCCCGTCGCCGGGCACCGCCCGCGACTGCTCCTTGACCACCTTCAGCAGGCGCCCGGCCGCCGAACCACCGTCCAGCACATCCGCCAGGTCGATCCCCGTCACATCCAGCCGCACCGGATGCACGCTGGTGAACCAGCCCACGGTCCTGGACACATCCGTCCCGTCGACGGGATGACGGCCATGGCTCTCCACATCCACCAACAGCGCGTCCCCGCCGTGCCACCGCGCCACCGCGCCGGCCAGCCCGGCCAGCAGAACTTCGTGCGCCCCGCAGTGGAACACCCCTGGAGCCCGCCCCACCAGCACCGATGTCTCCGCCTTCGGGGCGACCCACGACCGCGAGCGCACGGCACCGCCCGCGTCCGGGTCCGGCATCGGCCCACGCGCACCGGCCGGCTGGTCCTCCTGACCGACGACCGCCTTCCATGCCGCCAACTCGCCGACCCGTTCGGCGGAGACCGCCCACTGCTGCAACAGGCCTGCCCACCGCCTGAACGACACCGCCACGGGTTCCACCGCCGGAGCCCGCCCGGCGGCCACCGCCTCGCAGGCGGCCCGCAGATCCGGCAGCAGGATGCGCCACGACACCCCGTCGACCGCCAGGTGATGCGCCGCCACCACCACCCGTCCCGGCCGATCCGGCCCTGCGTCCACCCACACCGCCTGTACCACCACACCCGCCGCGGGATCGAGCCGTGCCACCGCGCCCCGGGCCGCGTCCTGCACCAGCTCGTCCAGCCGGCGTCCGGCCGCCTCCACGCGTGTGACCAGGGCGGACGGATCCACCGACCCGGGCTCACCCACCACCAGCCGCCCCGGCTCCACCCGCATCCGCAGCATGTCGTGCGCGTCCACCAGCGCCGCCAGCGCCGCCGCCAGCACGTCCTGCGCCAGATCCGGTGGCGCACCCACCACCGCCCACTGGGCGAACCCCGCCC
>NZ_QHJH01000250.1 GCF_003947455.1 Streptomyces sp. WAC 04229
CACCCCCGCGCCCCGCACAGCCTGCCCCCAACGGCGGCGCTCCCGTACCGTTGACGCATGACGAGCATCGGCGCAAATTCCGGCATGGTCGACTGGAACCTCGCGGTGGCGACCGCGACCCGGCTCGTACGGCCGGGCCCCGAGGTGAGCCGCGACGAGGCCAGGGCGGTCGTCGCGGAACTCCGCCGCCATGCCAAGGCCTCCGAGGAACACGTCCGGGGCTACACCCGTATGGCCACCGAGGAGGTCCACGACACCCCCGTCCTGGTCGTCGACCGCCCCGGCTGGGTCCGGGCGAACGTCGCCGGGTTCCGCGAGATCCTCAAACCCCTCCTGGAGAAGCTGCAGGAGCGGCGCGGCGACGGCGCCGGCAACGCGGTCCTCGGCGCCGTCGGCGGCAAGGTCACCGGTGTGGAACTGGGCATGCTGCTGTCGTTCCTGTCCTCCCGAGTCCTCGGCCAGTACGAGACCTTCGCCCCGGCCACCCGGGAACTCCCCGCCGGTGCCGACGGCGGCGGCCGGCTGCTCCTGGTCGCGCCGAACATCGTGCACGTCGAACGCGAACTCGACGTCCACCCGCACGACTTCCGCCTGTGGGTGTGCCTGCACGAGGAGACGCACCGCACCCAGTTCACGGCCGTGCCCTGGCTGCGCGACCACCTGGAGGGCGAAATCCAGTCGTTCCTGGCGGAGACCGACGTCGACCCCATGACCGTCCTGGAGCGGGTCCGCGAGGCCGCCCAGACCCTCGCCGGGGGCCGCCCCGAGGGGGAGGAGGACGACGGTGGCCGCTCTCTGGTGGAGCTGGTGCAGACCCCGGCGCAGCGGGAGGTCCTCGGCCGTCTCACCGCCGTGATGTCCCTGCTGGAGGGCCACGCCGACTTCGTGATGGACGGGGTCGGCCCGGAGGTCGTGCCGAGCGTCGCGGAGATCCGAGAGAAGTTCCAGCAGCGCCGCGCCAAGGGCGCCTCCCGCCTCGACCTGGCGCTGCGCAAGCTGCTCGGCCTGGACGCCAAACTCCGTCAGTACCGGGACGGCGAGCGCTTCGTCCGGGCCGTCGTCGACGAGTGCGGAATGGACGGCTTCAACCGCGTCTGGACGTCGCCCAACACCCTCCCCACCAAGTCGGAGATCGCCAAACCGGCGGACTGGATCGCGCGGGTGCACCGCAAGCCGGAGTCGTGAGCCCCCCTCAAGCGGCGTGAACGATTCCGGCCGACGGCAGGCAAACGACCCTCCAATCACCCGTCCGAGGGACCGTGAGCCCTCGACAGGCGTGCGATGCTCGGGGAACGGCCCGTTTCTGTCACCATCTACACACTCTGCGTGACAGAACCCCGGGCTCACCCCCCGAAAACTTCATGAAGGGCACCGGACATGGGTCCCCATCCTGCGGTCGCGGCGATACGCCTGGCGGTCCGCCGCGTCCTCCACGACATCCTCACCGAACTGAAGACCACGGCCGGCGTCCCCGCCGCGACGGCCGCCGGACCGACACCCGAGCGGCCGCCGTCACCGCTCGTGCTCGTGGCCTGCTCCGGCGGAGCCGACTCCATGGCGCTCGCCTCCGCCCTCGCCTTCGAAGCCCCCCGGCTCGGCGTCCGGGCCGGCGGCGTCACCGTCGACCACGGCCTGCAGAACGGCTCCGACCTGCGCGCCGAAGAGGTCGTCCTGCGCCTGCGCGAACTGGGCCTGGACCCCGTCGAGGCCATCGCCGTCAGCGTCGGCCGCGCGGGCGGCCCCGAAGCCGCCGCCCGCGACGCCCGCTACACCGCCCTGGACGCCGCCGCGGCCCGCCACGGCGCCGCCGCCGTCCTGCTCGGCCACACCCGCGACGACCAGGCCGAGACCGTCCTGCTGGGCCTCGCCCGCGGCTCCGGCATCCGCTCCCTGTCGGGCATGGCCGCGGTCTCGGGGGCCGACGGCCGTTACCGGCGCCCCTTCCTCCAGGTCGACCGGCAGACCGCCCGCAAGGCCTGCATGGTCCAGTCCCTGCCGGTCTGGGACGACCCGCACAACGCCGACCCGGCGTACACCCGCTCCCGACTGCGCCACGAGGGCCTGCCCGCCCTGGAGAAGGCCCTCGGCAAAGGCGTCGTCGAGGCCCTCGCCCGCACCGCCCAGCTCTCCCGGGACGACGCAGACGCCCTCGACACCTGGGCCCGCCAGGCCGAGGAGGGCGTCCGCGACGCCACGGGCGTGCTGGAGTGCGCCAAGCTCTACGCGCTGCCGCCCGCCGTACGCCGCCGGATCCTGCGCCGCGCCGCCATCGCGGCCGGCGCCCCCGCCGGTGCCCTGTTCGCCCGCCACATCGAGGAAGTCGACCGGCTGATCACCGGCTGGCGCGGTCAGGGGGCCATCAACCTCCCCGGCAAAGTCGTCGCCCAGCGGCAGGGTGGCAGACTGGTGATTCGGCAAGGCTGAATACGGCCGGTGGGACGACCGAAAGTGATGCGGGTGGACGCGAACGACATGGGTGCCGACCTCGAGAAGGTACTCATCACCAAGGAAGAGATCGACGCCAAGCTGGCCGAGCTGGCGGAGCAGATCGACGCGGAGTACGCGGGCAAGGACCTGCTCATCGTGGGCGTCCTCAAGGGCGCCGTGATGGTCATGGCCGACCTCGCCCGCACGCTGTCCTCCCCCGTCACCATGGACTGGATGGCCGTGTCCTCGTACGGCGCGGGCACCCAGTCCTCCGGCGTGGTGCGGATCCTCAAGGACCTCGACACCGACATCAAGGGCAGGCACGTCCTGATCGTCGAGGACATCATCGACTCCGGCCTGACCCTGTCCTGGCTGATCTCCAACCTCGGCTCGCGCGAGCCCGCCTCCCTCAAGGTGTGCACGCTGCTGCGCAAGCCCGACGCGGCGAAGGTCGCCATCGACGTGGAATGGGTCGGCTTCGACATCCCCAACGAGTTCGTCGTGGGATATGGCCTCGATTACGCCGAGAAGTACCGCAACCTGCCGTTCGTCGGTACGCTCGCGCCCCACGTCTACGGCGGCTGACCCGCCCCAGTGGCGGGCAGCGCGGCGATCGGGGGGCTACCGGGAACCCCGGAGGCCTCCGCGCCGTTGGAGCATGCAGACGGGACGCCAGCGGTCCCGTGCGGCTGAGGGCCGCCGCGCTGGGGTACCGTCAGAAGAACTGTCTTATCAAACTCACTATGGCAGGAGGGACGGGGCGACACCGCTCCGTGTGGATGGACGTGAAGCGATACTTCCGTGGGCCAATCATGTGGATCGTGCTGGCCGTCCTTGCCGTGGTCGTGTTGATGCAGGTCGTAGGCTCGTCCGGCGGCTACAAGACGGTGGACACGGGCCAGGTCGTCCAGGCGATCAACGACAACAGGGTCGAGTCGGCCAAGCTGACCACCGGTGACGAGCAGACCATCAAGGTCCAGCTCAAGGACGGCGAAAAGGTCGAGGGCAGCTCCAAGATCCAGGCGAGCTACATCGGCGACCAGGGCGTGACCCTCGCCAACACCCTGCAGAACAAGTACCAGGACAAGCAGATCTCCGACGGCTACACGGTGTCGCCGTCGAAGCAGAACCCGTTCGTCGGCATTCTGCTCTCCCTGCTCCCGTTCGTCCTGATCGTGGTCGTCTTCCTGTTCCTGATGAATCAGATGCAGGGCGGCGGCAGCCGCGTGATGAACTTCGGCAAGTCCAAGGCCAAGCTCATCACCAAGGACACCCCCAAGACGACGTTCTCCGACGTCGCCGGCTCGGACGAGGCCGTCGAGGAGCTCCACGAGATCAAGGAGTTCCTCCAGGAGCCGGCCAAGTTCCAGGCCGTCGGCGCCAAGATTCCCAAGGGCGTGCTGCTGTACGGCCCGCCCGGCACCGGCAAGACCCTGCTCGCGCGTGCCGTCGCGGGCGAGGCGGGCGTGCCGTTCTACTCGATCTCCGGTTCCGACTTCGTCGAGATGTTCGTCGGTGTCGGTGCCTCCCGAGTGCGTGACCTGTTCGAGCAGGCCAAGGCGAACGCTCCGGCGATCGTCTTCGTCGACGAGATCGACGCGGTCGGCCGCCACCGCGGCGCCGGCCTCGGCGGTGGCCACGACGAGCGTGAGCAGACCCTGAACCAGCTGCTCGTCGAGATGGACGGCTTCGACGTGAAGGGCGGCGTGATCCTCATCGCCGCCACCAACCGGCCCGACATCCTCGACCCGGCGCTGCTGCGCCCCGGCCGCTTCGACCGGCAGATCGCCGTCGACCGCCCGGACATGCAGGGCCGGCTGGAGATCCTCAAGGTCCACCAGAAGGGCAAGCCGGTCGCGCCCGACGTCGACCTGTCGGCCGTCGCCCGCCGTACCCCCGGCATGACCGGCGCCGACCTGGCCAACGTGCTGAACGAGGCCGCTCTGCTGACGGCCCGCAGTGACAAGAAGCTGGTCGACAACCAGATGCTGGACGAGGCGATCGACCGTGTGGTCGCGGGCCCGCAGAAGCGGACCCGGATCATGTCGGACAAGGAGAAGAAGATCACCGCGTACCACGAGGGCGGTCACGCCCTGGTCGCGGCGGCCTCACCGAACTCCGACCCGGTCCACAAGATCACGATCCTGTCGAGAGGCCGGGCCCTCGGTTACACGATGGTGCTCCCGGACGAGGACAAGTACTCGACCACGCGCAACGAGATGCTCGACCAGCTCGCCTACATGCTGGGCGGCCGCGCGGCCGAGGAACTGGTCTTCCACGACCCGACGACGGGCGCCGCCAACGACATCGAGAAGGCCACCAGCGTGGCCCGCGCCATGGTCACGCAGTACGGCATGACCGAGCGCCTCGGTGCCATCAAGTTCGGCGGTGACAACAGCGAGCCGTTCCTCGGGCGTGAGATGGCCCACCAGCGCGACTACTCGGAAGAGGTCGCCGCGCTGGTGGACGAAGAGGTCAAGAAGCTCATCGAGACGGCGCACAACGAGGCCTGGGAGATCCTGGTCGAGAACCGCGACGTCCTCGACAACCTCGTCCTCGCCCTGCTGGAGAAGGAGACGCTGGGCAAGGAGGAGATCGCCGAGGTCTTCGCCCAGATCGTCAAGCGCCCGGCCCGGCCCGCCTGGACCGGTTCCTCACGCCGCACGCCCTCGACCCGTCCGCCGGTGCTCTCCCCCAAGGAGCTGGCCCTGACGAACGGAGCGAACGGCGCGACGGCGGCGATCTCCACCACCAAGAGCCCCACGGTGGAGCCCGCCCCGGCACCGGAACACGCTCCGGAGGACCGTCCGGAGAGCTGACCCGGTCACTCCCGACGGCCCCACCGGGCCCGGAATGTATGCCGCACCCCCCAGGTTCTAGCCTTGGGGGGTGCGGCATTTCCTTATGCCGACCGCAGGACAGCACAGGAACGAGGCACCAGATGACCGACCCCGTGACGTTGGACGGCGAGGGCGAGATCGGCGAGTTCGACGAGAAGCGTGCCGAGAACGCCGTACGCGAACTGCTCATCGCGGTCGGCGAGGACCCGGACCGCGAGGGCCTGCGGGAGACGCCGGGACGGGTGGCGCGGGCGTACCGGGAGCTCCTGGCCGGGCATGGGCAGGAGCCCGAGGACGTACTGACGACGACGTTCGACATCGGACACGACGAGATGGTCCTGGTGAAGGACATCGAAATCGTCAGCCTGTGCGAGCATCACATGCTGCCGTTTCATGGCGTAGCTCACATCGGGTACATTCCGGCGGAGAGCGGAAAGATCACCGGCCTGTCGAAGCTCGCGCGACTGGTTGAGGTTTTCGCCCGTCGTCTGCAGGTGCAGGAACGACTCACCACGCAAGTCGCCGACTCTCTCATGGAGATTCTGGAGGCCCGTGGTGTGATCGTCGTCGTCGAGGCCGAGCACATGTGCATGTCGGTACGCGGGGTTCGCAAGCCCGGTGCCAAGACCACGACGTCGGCGGTGCGCGGTCAGCTCCGGGACGCTGCGACCCGAGCCGAGGCCATGGGCCTGATACTGGCGCGCTGACCCGATTGTCAGTGGTGCCCGATGTCGTCCTTGATCAGTGAGCCAATCGCTGATCAAGGGGGATGGCGTTGGGGTACGGCCTGCCCAGCAAGCAGACGGTGAACGCTGTCGAGGGGCGCGCAGGCGCGGAGCGTACGAGTGGGCTGCCGTCTGTGGACGCTGGACGGGGAGCGCACGGTCCCCACCACGGTGGCGGCGGTGACCGCGGTCCGCGCCCGTGAAGTCGTGGACGTCGTGGCCGATCACGTGATGTTCACGGTGGCACCCGACCAGATGCTGGATACGCTGTCCGTCAGTCCTGGTGAGTCAGGCGCGTCACGCCGCCGTCGCCGCGCCCGGGTGGTCGTCGTCCTCGTCCTCCGGGAGCTTGCAGACGCGCTCCATGAAGACCGCGGCCGCTATGACGCCGATGCCCGCCACCACCGAGAGACCGGCGTAGATGGACTGGTCGCGGCGGGCCGGAATGTCCAGGTACTCCAGCAGGAAGACGCCCGTGCCGCCGTACATACCGGCGACGAGGGCGGCCACCAGGGCGCTGGCCTGGGCGAAGACGACCGCGCGAGCCGCCATCATCGGGTCGACGCCCTTGGCGCCGGGGACGCGCTCCCGCTGCGCCTTGAGGCGGGCGCGGAGCGAGAGCGCCGTGGCCAGCAGGATCACCGCGATCAGGGCGAGGACCACCGGGGCGGCCAGGGGGACGCTCGGCAGGGTCCCCACCGAGTTCCACAGGCGGGCGCCGGCCCAGGACAGGACACCGGCGACGACGAAGACGCCGGCCAGCACCCTGATGCGAAGCTCTTTCACGGTGTTCCGGTGTCCCTTCGGTCCCTGAGCGGTCGTCGTGATCTCGTCGACCTTAACGACTACTCGGGCAGCCGGAGTTCCAGGTCGGCGCGGGGCGCGACGCCGTCGCGGGTGACGGTGTCCAGGAGGTCGGCGACCGTGCCCTTTCCGGGCAGCCGGGCCTCGGGGTCCACGTCGAGCCAGGGGGCGAGCACGAAGGCGCGTTCGTGGGCGCGCGGGTGGGGGAGGGTGAGCTGCGGGTCGTCGGAGACGACCTCGGCGTAGGCGACGATGTCGACGTCCAGGGTGCGCGGGCCCCAGTGCTCGTCGCGGACCCGGTGGAAGGCCTCCTCGACCGCGTGCGCGCGCTCCAGCAGGGAGGACGGGGGCAGGGTGGTCTTCACGACCACGACCGCGTTGAAGTACGACGGCTGGCTGTCGGGGGCGACGCCCCACGGCTCCGTCTCGTACACCTGCGACACCCCTTTGACGCGTACGCCGGGGGTGTCCTCCAGGGCGTCGATGGCGCCTTGGAGGGTCTCCAGGCGGTTGCCCAGGTTGGCGCCGAGGGCGATCACGGCGCGCTTGGGGTTGGACAGCGTCGTGTCCGCGGCGTCGACCTGCTCGATGACGGAGGCGGGCACCGGCTGTACGGTCGGGTCGCTGGAACCCTTGGCGAAGGGGGCGCTCATACACGGCTCCGGATGATGGTGACGGTCACGTCGTCGAAGGGGACGGTGATCGGCGCGTCCGGCTTGTGGACGCAGACCTCGACCTCCTGCACCCCTTCGTGCTTCAGACAGACCTGGGCGATGCGCTCGGCGAGCGTCTCGACGAGGTTGACGGGCTCGCCCTCGACGACGGCCACGACCTCCTCGGCCACGATGCCGTAGTGCACGGTCTTCGTCAGGTCGTCGTCGGCCGCGGCCGGCCGGGTGTCCAGACCCAGGACGAGGTCGACGAGGAAGGTCTGGCCGTCCTCGCGTTCCTTGGGGAACACACCGTGGTGCCCGCGGGCCTTGAGGCCGCGCAGCGCGACACGATCCACGCGAATCACTCCTGCAGTCGTCGGTCAAGGCCGGTCGCACCACGTGCGGGCGGTACGGCGGCCACAGTCGAATCTACCCGCGAGCACCGACAGGGCCGGGCCACGGGGGGTGTGGGACCGGACGGGTGCCGGGAGGTTTCACCCGGCGTTTTCCCTGGCGGTCCCGGTGGATCACGGGTTGGTAGCCGCCCATACCCGGCGGTCCGTGATTCCAACCACTTCTTGTCGTTCTTGGCCCTTCCGGTCAGGAAGGTGTGTCCTCGCTCTCGTCGTCGTCGGTCTCCGCGAGTACGGGGGAGGCGTGGTGCGACCAGAGTTTCCAGCCGGCGGGCGTACGCCGGAACGTGTTCGTGGCGACCACGAGCTGGCCGACGAGCGGGCCCAGCTCCTCGTCGCCGTCGGGGGCTGGGCCGCCGCTGAGGATGTTCTCGGTGCAGGTGACCAGGGCGGTGTCGCCGGTGACGGAGACGTGGACGTCGGTGAGGAAGAACTGGATGTAGTCGGTGTTCGCCATGATCAGGGCGTAGGAGCGGAGCACCTCGCCGCGGCCGGTGAGCACCGGCCAGCCGGGGTGCACGCAGGAGACCACGCCGGCGTCGGCCGGGTCGTGGTACGTCTCGTCGACGCCCAGGTCGGACGGGGTGAGCCAGAACGCGGAGACCTTGTCGAAATCGCCCTGTTCCAGCGCCTCGTAGAAGGCGGTGTTGGCGGACTCGACCTGTTCGACGTCGAGGTGCGGGGCGTTCACCGGGCTCCTTCGACGGCGCGGGCGACCCGTACGGCGTCGGCGGTGGCGCGGACCTCGTGCACGCGGACGGCCCACGCGCCGGCGTGCGCGGCGAGGGCGGAGACGGCGGCCGTGGCCGCGTCGCGCTCCCGCGCGGGGGGCGGGGTGGCCCGGGG